>JACQAE010000143.1 GCA_016195095.1 Pseudomonadota bacterium | reverse complement strand
CATCGCGCTCGATTCCGGCATTCAGGGCACGACCATGGTGATCATCGGCCTCAAGGCGTGTCCCGCCGCGCTTGTCGGCGGCCTCGACAGTCTCGCCGGCGCAATCCTCGGGGCGTTGATCGTCGCCACCTGCGAGATCCTGCTGATCTATTACGTCGACGCGCTGTTGGCCGACGTCATTCCCTTCCTGGTGCTGATCGCGATGCTGACGCTGCGGCCGTGGGGCCTGTTCGGCACGCGCGAGGAACTCGATCGTGTCTAGGCAACCCCGCGCCAGCGGCTATTTCCGCACCAGCTACCAGGCCGACCGTGCGCTGGTCGCCACCCGGCTCGAGCGCGCCATGCTCGTGCTGTTCGTCGTCCTCCTCCTCGCCTTTCCGCTGTTCGCGTCCGCGTTCCTGCTCGATCTCGCGTGCCAGGTGTTTCTCGCCTCTATCGGCGCGCTGTCGCTGATGCTGCTCACCGGCTATGCCGGCCAGATCTCGCTCGGCCATGCCGGCCTGCTTGCCGCCGGCGCCTATAGCGTGGGCATTCTCTTTCGCGAGGTCAACGCGCCGTTCTGGATCACGCTACCGGTCGCCGCGCTTGTCGGCGCGCTCTTGGGCCTCATGTTCGGCCTGCCGTCGCTGCGGCTGCGCGGGCTTTATCTCGCGGTGAGCACGCTGGCGCTGCATTTCGTCGTCGTCCATGCCGGAGCGGAATACGAGACCAGGCGCGGATATTCGACCGGCGTCATCATCGACCCGCCGCAAATCGCGGGCCTCGCCATCAGCGACCCGCGCGCGTGGTACGTCATCCTGCTGGCCGCCGCCGCCGGCACGCTGCTGCTGTGCCTCAATCTGCTGCGCAGCCGCACCGGCCGCGCCTTCGGCGCCATCAATACGCACGAGACGGTCGCCGCCGCGCTCGGCATCGACGTCGCGCGCGGCAAGCTCCTCGCCTTCGTCGTCAGCTCGAGCCTAACGTCGCTCGCCGGCGCGCTATTCGCCTATTATCGCGGCTTCGTCTCGGTCGAGGCGTTCTCGCTGTTTCTCACCATCCAATACGCCGCCATGATCATCATCGGCGGGTTGGGCTCGCTCCTGGGCGCGCTCCTGGGCGCGTTTTTCGTCACCATCTTTCCTTACCTCATCGAGTGGGCCCTCGCCGCGCTTCCCGGCGCGCAGCGTCGCGCCAGCGAATTCTTCGCGGTGAACTACGCCGCGTTCGGCGCCGTGATGATCCTGTTCCTGGTGTTCGAGCCGGCCGGCCTCGTCGGCATTTGGCGGCGCGTGCAGAGCTATTTCCTGCTGTGGCCGTTCCGCCACCGGCCGCTGACGGGGGCGCGCAAATGACCGCGGCCGTGCTCGCCGTCGAGAAGCTCGAAATCGTCTACCAGCGCGCCATCACGGCGGTGCAGGGCATCACGCTCGCGGTGCCGCCGGGCAAGATCGTCGCTCTCCTCGGCACCAACGGCGCCGGCAAGACGACGACGTTGCGGGCGATTTCCGGCTTTCTCGGCCTTGACGACGCGCGCGTGACGCAGGGCACGATCAGCTTCATGGGCGAGCGCATTGAGAACCGTCCCCCGCACGAGAACGCGCGCCGCGGCATCGTGCTCGCGCCCGAGCGCGAGAAGGTGTTCGCCAATCTCACGGTGGCGGAGAACATCATCGCCCCGGTGGCGCGCCGCGACAGCGCGGCGCGGCGGCGGCGCCACGAGGCGCTCGTCTACCAGTTTTTTCCGCGCCTGGCGGAACTGCGCCACCGCGTCGGCGGCCTGCTTTCCGGCGGCGAGCGGCAAATGCTGGCGCTGGCCAGCGCCATCGTCTGCCGCCCGCGACTGTTGTTGATCGACGAACTGTCGCTTGGCCTCGCGCCGATGGTGGTCGAAGACCTCGCCGCCCGGCTGGTCGAAATCCGCCGCGAGCTCGGCATCGCGATTCTGCTGGTCGAGCAGAGCGCGAGCGTGGCGCTCGCCTTCGCCGATCACGGCTACGTCATGGAGAACGGCCGCATCGTGCTCGACGGCGACGCCGCGCGCTTGCGCGGCCACCGCGACATCCAGGAATTCTATCTCGGCCAGGTCGGCGGCGAGCGCCGCAGCTATCGCGACGTTAAGCCCTACCGCCGCAGCCGGAGGTGGTATGGCTGACCTTGAGCTGCGCCGCCTTTGCCTGCGCTTCGGCGGGCTGAGCGTCCTCGAGGACGTATCCTTCGCCGTCAATGCCGGAGAACTGTTCGCGTTGATCGGCCCCAACGGCGCCGGCAAGACCAGCGTACTCAACTGCGTCAGCGGGCTTTATCATGGCGAAGGCGCGATTTTGTTTCGCGACGTGGAAATCGGCGGCTATCGACCACATGCGGTAGCGCGGCTCGGCATCGCGCGCACGTTCCAGCATGGCGAGCTGTTCGCGCAGATGAGCGTGCTCGACAATCTTCTCACCGGTCGCCATGCGCGCATACGAACCAATGCGCTCGCCGAAATGTTTGGCCTGCCGGGGGTGCGGCGTGAGGAGGCGCGCCATCGCGAGGCGGTCGAGCGCATCATCGAATTCGTCGAACTCGAGCGCTACCGCCATGCCCCGGTGGCGGGGCTGGCGTTCGGAACGCAGAAGATCGTCGGCTTCGCGCGCGCGCTCGCGCTCGAACCGACGCTGATAATGCTCGACGAGCCGTCCGCCGGGCTCAACCGCGATGAGCGCGAGGACCTCGCCCGCTTCATCCTGCGCATAAAGCACGAGCTCGGTATCACCATGATCTGGATCGAGCATGACATGCAGATGGTGTCCGACCTCGCGGACCGCATCCACGTGCTCGATTACGGGCGCACCCTGGCCGAGGGGCCGGCGGCCGCCGTACTGCGCGACGAGCGAGTGATCGCGGCCTATCTCGGCCGCGCCCACGCGCGCCCCGCCGCAGGTGCGGCGGGCGGCGGGGCACCGGGTGGGCGATGACGTCGCCGGCGCTTGCGCCGACCCGCAAAGCACGGCTATTCATGGCCACGCCTGCGACGCAAGGCGGCGCGCCAATGGATGACACGCATGCGCATGATTAGTCTCGCGGCATTCCTGTTCGCCTTCTGGCTGGCACTGTCGGGGCATTACACGCCGGGCATGATCGCCGTCGGCGCGGGCTGCGCCATTCTCGTCGCGCTTGCGGCCTGGCGCATGCGGGTGGTGGACGCCGAGGGCCATCCCGTGCATCTGCTTGGCCGCGCCGTGACCTATTTTCCATGGCTGGCGATTGAAATCGCCAAATCGGCCTGGGCCGTCACCCGCGTCATCCTCAATCCGCGCCTGCCCATTTCCCCGACCATGACCACCGTCAAGGCCAGCCAGCGCAGCGCCGTCGGCAGGGCGGTCTACGCGAATTCGATCACGCTGACGCCGGGCACGATCACGGTGGCGGTGGACGGCGACCTTCTCACCATTCACGCGCTGGTTCGCGACGGCGCGCTCGATCTGGAGGCGGGCGCGATGGATCGGCGCGTGCGCGACTTCGAAGGGGGCGCGTGATGTTCGCCGCGGCCGCGATCGCCGTCCTGCTCGCGCTCGCGCTTGCCGTGATCCGCGCGATCAAGGGTCCGACCGTCTTCGACCGCGCGCTCGCCGGCAATTCGATCGGATCGCTCGCCATTATCCTTCTTGCCGTGGTTGGATTTCTTACCGGGCGGCCGGAATTCCTCGACATCGGACTGACCTACGGCCTGCTCAACCTGATCGGCACGCTGGCGGTATTAAAGTTTTTCCGCCACGGCGACCTTGCCCATGATCCCGACACGGAGCGCCAATCGTGAGTGCGCTCCTCATCGACGCCATGAGCTTGCTATGCATCCTCGCGGGATCGTTTTTCACGATCGCCGGCGCCATCGGTCTCGTGCGCATGCCCGACCTGTTCACGCGCATGCATGCCGCGAGCGTCATCGACACGCTGGGCGTGAGCCTGCTGATCGTCGGCATGATGCTGCAGGCGGGAGCGGGGCTCGTCAGCCTGAAGCTTATTTTCGTGCTGGCGCTGTTCTTCCTCACCGGCCCGGTAGTCACGCATGCGCTGGCACAGGCGGCGCTGCATGAGCGCGTCGAGCCGCTGCTCGCCGAGGACCGCCGGGCGGCGCGTGGACAAGCGCCGCCGGCCGATTCCGAAGGCGCGCCGGCATGATCTCGATCGTCAACGCGGCGCTTCTGACGCTGCTTGCGACGGTGACGGTCGCCATCGTGCGCCAGCGCAGCCTGTTCGGCGTCGTCATCCTGGCCGGCGCCTATAGTTTCCTCATGGCGAGCCTTCTGATCGCGCTTGACGCCGTCGACGTGGCGATGACGGAGGCGTCGGTCGGCGCCGGCATTTCCACCGTGGTGCTGCTCGCCACGCTGCACCTGACCAGGACGCGCGAAGCGCCGGTGCGGCGGCACAATCTCGTGGCGCTGCTGCTGTCGGTCGTCGTCGGCGGCGCGCTGGTGCTGGGAACGCTGGCCTTGCCGCCCTTCGGCGCAGCCGACGCTGTCATCCACCACCATGTCGCCCCGCATTACCTTGCCAATTCAGTTCGCGAGACCGGCGTCGCCAACGTCGTGACCTCCGTCCTTGCCGATTATCGCGGCTATGACACGCTCGGAGAAACCACGGTGATCTTTACCGCCGGGATCGGGGTCATGCTGCTGCTGCGCAGTTTCCGCGGCCGGCGGCGCGCGCGCGACGACGAGGATGGCGCACAATGAGCCTCGACCTGATCATCCGCGTCGGCACCAAGCTGATCCTCCCGTTCATCCTGCTGTTCGCGCTTTATGT
The DNA here is from genome assembly GCA_016195095.1 of Pseudomonadota bacterium. Lineage (GTDB taxonomy): Bacteria > Pseudomonadota > Alphaproteobacteria > Rhizobiales > Xanthobacteraceae > JACQAE01. The sequence goes on along the minus strand of JACQAE010000143.1, from coordinate 1,425 downwards.
GCAGTTTCACGGCGATTTCGGGCCCGGAGGCGGCTTCCAGGCCGGCGTCATCGCCGCCGGGATGGTCATCCTCGCCGCCATCACCTTCGGCATGGACGCGGCAAAGCGCATCGCGCCGCCGCGCCTGGTCGAGTTCATGGTGCCGCTCGGCGTCTTGATCTATGCCGGCACCGGGGTCGTCGCATTGCTCATGGGGCGAAATTTTCTCGACTATTCCGTGCTCGGCCACGACCCCGTGCACGCCCGCGAACTTGGCATTTTCCTGGTCGAGGCCGGCGTCCTGGTGACGGTGTCGGGCACGATGACCGCGCTGTTCTACGCCTTTGTCGAACGGGGACGCTGATGGCCGCCCTCGCAAACCTCGCCGACCATTATAATTACATCATCACGATCTTTCTCATGGTCGCCGGCCTCTACGTCGTGATCGCGCACGGCAACATGATCAAGAAGCTGGTCGGGCTGTCGATCTTCCAGACGTCGGTCTATCTTTTGTATATCGGGCCGGCGAAGATCATCGGCGGCACGGCGCCGATCATCGATGCGGCATTCGGCGTCTATTCCAATCCGCTACCGCACGTCCTCATTCTCACCGCCATCGTCGTCGGGGTGGCGACGCTGGCGCTCGGGCTCGCGCTCGTCGTGCGCATCAACGAGGCCTATGGCACGATCGAGGAAGATGAAATCTTCGAGCGGGACATAGCGGAATGACCGCATTACGCGAGCAACTTGCGGCGCTGCAAGTCGTCATCCCGCTGTTCGGCGCGCTCCTTGCCGCCTTGCTGCGGCGCGGATTGCACGCGTTCGTGGTTGCGCTCGCCGTCACCTGGACGCTTCCCGTTATCGCCGCGGCGCTGCTGTGGCAGACGCTGACCGGCGGTCCGGTCTCCTACGCGCTCGGCGGTTGGGCGCCGCCGATCGGCATCGAATATCGCGTCGACACGCTCAACGCGTTTGTTCTGCTGCTGGTCACCGCGATCGGCGCGATCATCATGCCGTTCGCGCGCCGCAGCGTGGCGCGCGAGATCGAGGATGACAGGCAGGCCTGGTTCTACTGCATGTATCTCTTGTGCCTGACCGGGCTCCTCGGCATCACGGTCACCGGCGACGCCTTCAACGTCTTCGTGTTCATGGAAATATCGTCGCTGTCGAGCTATGTGCTCATCGCGCTCGGACGCGATCGGCGCGCGTTGTTCGCGGCCTTCCAATACCTGATCATGGGCACGATCGGCGCCACGTTCTACGTGATCGGCATCGGCTTTCTCTACCTCTTGACCGGAAGCCTCAATATCGCGGATATCGCGAGCCGGCTCGGCGCGGTGGCGCCGGACCAGGGCCGCGCGATCATCGCGGCGTTCGCGTTTCTCACCGTCGGCATCAGCCTCAAGCTCGCGCTTTTCCCGCTGCATGTGTGGCTGCCGAATGCCT
>JACQAE010000158.1 GCA_016195095.1 Pseudomonadota bacterium | reverse complement strand
GCGCGCATCCGCCAGGCGCGCGACCATCTCCTGCCGCTGGCGCAAGGCGCCACCGCGGTCGGCACCGGGCTCAACGCCGACGCGCGCTTTGCGCGCCAATTCGCGCGCCGCGTCGCGCGCATGAGTGGGCTGCCTTTTGTCGGCGCGCCGAACACGTTCGAGGCGCTCGCCGCCCACGACGCCATCGTGTACGTGCATGGCGCGCTTGCGGCGGCGGCGAGCGCGCTCTTCAAGATCGCCAACGATATCCGCCTCGCCGGCTCCGGGCCGCGCGCGGGCATCGGCGAACTCATCCTGCCGGAAAACGAGCCCGGTTCCTCGATCATGCCGGGCAAGGTCAACCCGACCCAGGCCGAGGCGCTGACCATGGTGTGCTGCCAGGTCCAGGGCAACCAGACGACCATCGCGATGGCCGCGAGCCATGGCCATTTCGAGCTCAATGTCTATAAGCCAGTGATCGCGTATGCGCTGCTGCAGTCGATCCGCCTCATGGGCGACGCGGCCGCGTCGTTTGGCGAGCATTGCGTCGCCGGCCTGCGCGCGGACCGCAAGCGCATCGGCGAACTCATGCGCCGCTCGCTGATGCTGGTGACGGCGCTGGCGCCGCATATCGGTTACGATCAGGCCGCGCGCATCGCCAAGGCGGCGCATGCCAACGGCACGACGCTGCGCGAGGAGGCGATAGGCCTGGGCATCCTCGGCGGCGCCGAATTCGATCGCTGGGTGCGGCCCGAGCGGATGCTTGGCCCATCCGACGGCAAGAAAGCGCGGCGCGGCTAGGGCTATTTCGATCGCCACGCGCGTCCGGCCTCGCCCAAAAAATGCGCCGCGGCATTTTCCGGCGAAGTGGGAACCGGTTCGCCGCAGAAAATGCGACAAAGTCGAAGAAAATCGAACGAATTCCGATTCACATGAAACGGGAAGCGCTCTAGACTTCCTTCCATCCATGCATTTTCGGCCATTGTATCGGCGCAATTATTGCCGATCACAATCGAGCAGACGCGAATTTGGGCCGGGCGAATGCCGCGTGCGGGTCGCTGGGGGCATTGACGACAGATTTGCGCTGAAATTGGTTGCTCCTGGCGTGGGCGCCGACTGATGTCGGCATCCACGCGGTGGTGTTTGCGGGCGCGGGATGCGATGGCGGTATGCGCGGCGCGCTCGAAATGACTTATTCCGCAGCGGTTATCGAATGGGCGACTTGGTCAATCTGCGAATGTCGCGCAAACGCGCCGCACGCGGGCAACGCGAACAGCGGGCCGCCGAACGCCGGCTTGAGCACGGCGTGACCAAGGCCGACCACAGGCTTGCCGGCGCGCGTGAAGATAAGGCCCGACGCGACCTTGACCGCCATCGGGTAGAGCCCGGAGACAGTCAATGAAATCCCCGGTCGTCAAACGTTCGATCGTCATCGCCGACCACAAAACCAGCGTCAGCCTGGAGGATGCCTTTTGGGAGGGGCTGAAGGAGATCGCGGGCACGCGTGAGCGCACGCTCTCCGACATGGTCGCCTTGATCGATTCGCAGCGCCGGCACGGAAACCTCTCCTCCGCGATCAGGCTGTTCGTGCTCGACCACTATCGCGGACGCGCGCGCCCCGGCGACGAGGGTCTGCCCAAACCGCGTGATGTCGGCGCGCCGCCGGGGGCGCCGTCAGTTGTCGGGACCGACTAGGATATTTGCCGGCGGACGCGGGATCGTTTGACGCGGGCCGCGCAAGATTTGCGGACGCGCCGGCTCGACGCCGCGCGGGCGGATATTGCCGGAAGCCTCCGACGTGCGGCGCAGTGTTCCGGTGGCGGGTCGGATATCGATCGGCGGCGGCAGGGTCGGCGCACGCTCGCCGGAAGCGGGCGCGCGCGGCGCCGGCCGGCGCTGCGGCGCACGCGAGGGTGACGGCAGCGTCGCCGGGCTGGCGTCAAGCGCCGGCGCCTCGCGCACGGTTTCGATCGCCGGCGCGGGTTGCGGGCGCTGTTCCGGCAACGGTGGGGCGGCCGTCGCGGACGACGGCACCGCCTTGCCCAAGGGATCGACCACAACCGGAATTGCCGGTGTCGCCGGCGCCGATGTCGGCGTTGGCGTTGGCGCCGACGTTGGCGCGGCGGTCGGCGCGGCGGTCGGCGCGGCGGTCGGCGCGGGCGCCGCGCGCGCCTCGGCCTCCAGCGCCTCCAGGCGCTTCGCCTCGCGCTCGACGGCGCGCGTGGCGAGCCAATTGACCAGGCCGGTCACGTCGACCACGCGCTTGGCACTCGCCGGCGGACCCTGCACGCTGATGGCGAGCGTCGGCCGTTTTGCCTCGGGCATGTCCGCTTGCGCCGGCGGCGCGAGCGTCAGGCGCAGATCGACCACGCCTTGCGACAGGTCGTAACGCGCCGAGACGCTCGCCATGGCGTCGCGCGCGGCGACGTCGAGGGGTCCGGCGCGGACCTCGCCGGCAATGATGCTCAGCGGCAAGACGATCGTCGGCAGTTCGAGCCGGCCGGCATCGAGCGCGCGGGTGACGACATCGCGCATGCGCACCGCGTCGATGGCGAGTCCGCGGTCGGCGGCGGCGATGGCGGCGGCGAACGCGCGCGGCGCGAGGCCGGCGAACTCCGCCGCCGCGAGCGTCAGCGTGCCAGTGCCGGCGAACGCGCCGATCAGCGCCGCCGGGCTGCGGCCGGCGGCGTCGAATTCGACTTGCAGCGCCGCCCGCCCGGCGCGCGCCGCGTGCGAGGGCTCGGGCCACAATTGCGATAGATCGGCGCCACGCGCGTCGATACTGCCACGCACCAAGACCCCCTGCGCGTTGCGTCGAATATCCGCCGTGGCGAGGAGCGCGCCATGCGCGAACTGCGCCCCGGACACTTCAACTTTGGCGCCCGCGGCATCGAGCTCGGCGACGCCCTTGACGTTCTCGGCCGCGCGCAGCGGCGTCAATGCAACGCGCGCCGCCGCGAAACCGATCCGTCCGGTCACGCCGTCGAAAATCGGCGTCGCGAACGGCTCCGATGGCCACGCGTGATCGCCGCCCTGCGCCGCCGGCATGCCGGTGAAGAGCGCGAGAATGGCGCCAAGATCGAGGCTCGCCACGCGGATGTGCCCACTGACCGCGAGCGGCTGCGCCATGACCAATGATAGCTCCCCGCCGACTTCCGAGCCCGCCACGCGGCCGCTCAATTCCGCGAATTCCAGCCGTTCGCCGGCGCGCGTGACGCGGCTTTTCAGCCGCACGGGGACGGGCGTACCGCGCGCCTGGCGCAGAACCGCGACGTCGTCGGCCGCAATCGTCACGGCAAGCGTGCCGGCGGGGCCCTGCGGCGTCCAGTGCAATCGGCCGGCGCCGCCAAGGTCGAGGCCCGTCGCCGCGAAGCGGCCGCTCACCTGCAACTCGCCATCGGACGGCCCCTGCGCGCTCAGACTGAATTTGCCGGCGCCCGCCCCGGCGCCCAGCCGCTCCAACCCCAGAAGTTCGCCGAGGTAGCGCCCGTCGTCGGAATCGATGCGCGCCTGCGCGCGCAATTGCGCGCTCGGGCGCGCCATGACGTCGCCCAACAGGTCGGCGAGCGATTGCGTCGCGATCTGCGCGGTCGCCTCGGTCGACAGGTCGATCCGCAGCGGCCCGGCGGTCCCGATCAAAGTCGCCGCCACGCGCTGTCGCGCGGTGGGGGCGGCGGCGTCGCGCGGCCGCAGGTCGATCTCGGCCACGAGGCTTGCCGGCAATGCGCGCGCGGCGAGCGCGCGCAGGCGTGGCGCCGCCGCCGGCGCGATTCTTTCAATGATCTCGGCGATGCCGTCGATCCTGCCCGCGTCGAGCTTCGCGGTCAGGTGTCCGCGCGGGCCGCCCCAGGTGCCGACGCGCGCCGACGCCTCGAGCCGCGCGCCGCCGAAATCGGCGACCACCAGTCGCTCGACGCTCAGCCCCGTGCCGTCATAGGCGATCTTGCCGCCGAGCCCACTGGCGGAAATGCCGGCGAGGCTTGCGCGCGCCACGTCGAACGTCAGCGACACCTCGCCGGGCAATGCCGGCATGGCGCCGCCGAGGGCGGTACGCGCCAGGCCGATGACCTGGTCGAGGTCGAACTCGTCGGCGGTGAGCGCGGCGTCGAGCCGGGCGGGAGCCGCGGCGGTTTGATAATCGTAGCGCAGCCGTCCGGCCACCTTACGCTGGTCGAGTTGCGCGCGCAGCCGTTCAATCGCGAAATGATCGTGGCCAAGCGAAAAGTCGCCCTGCAATTCGAACGACCCGGCCATTCCCTGCGGCGCATCGGGCTCCGCGCGCAGCCAGGCGGCGAGCACGCCGGGCTGCGCCGAATTGATCGTCGCCGCGCCGGAAAAGTCCGGCGCGGCGTCGCGCATCGACAGCCGTCCGCTGGCCACCATCTGCGAGGCGCCGGGCGCGCGCAATTCGAGCTTGCGCAGATCCCAGCCCTTGCGGTCGCCGGCGATGTCGACGCTCACGCCCGCAAGCGTCGCGCCGGCAAGCGTCACGCCCTCGATGCTCAGTCCGAGCGCAACCGGCAGCGGCAGTTCGCGCGTGCCGCCGATGCGCGCGGCAAGGCGGCGAACCGCGTCGATCGGGCTCGGCCGCGCCGCCGCCGGCAGGTCGAGCAGGGCGTCGAGGTCGACATGGCGCGCCACCAGCGTCGCGCGCAATTGCGGCGACGCGCCGAGCATCGCCTCCGCCGCGCCGGTAAATTTGGCGCCCGCCGGCTCGCCGCCGAGGCTCAGCTCGATGTGATCGAGGAGCGCGCGCGCGGGGCTCGCGCTTACGCGCCCGGCCGCCGCCCACAGCGCGGGCGCCGGCGCCGCCGGCTGCACCGCGGCGACGAAATGCTTCAGCGACCAGGTTCCTTCAAAGCGCGGCGCGCGTTCCTCGATGCTGGCGATGCCCTGCAACTCGAACGCGCCTGAATGATCGACCGGCGTCACCGCCAGGCGCAGCCGCGCGCTGCCGGCCTGGTCGGCGCGCGCCGACGACATGCGGTAGGTATAGGCGCGGTCGGCGACGACGAATTCGCCCTCCCCGCGCAGCGGGCCGCCGAGAGCGCGCAATTCACCGACAAAGGCGAAGCGGTCGAGCACCACGCGCGCCGCGCTCGCGGCATGGGTGAGCGTGACATGGCCCTCCTCGATGACGAGGCGGCCGACCGAGAGCGACGGCGCATCGGCGAGGCGCGCGAGGCCCGGCGCGACGAGACGCCCGCCACGGTCGAGCCCGGCGCCAAATCGTGGCGCCGCAATGCGCAATTGCGTCGCGCGGATTTCACCGCGCAGAATGGCGCCGAGGTCGAGCCGCACATCGAGCGCGCGCGCGCGCAGTTCGGGCGCGCCGAGCGGGCCGACTTCGACCTCGCCGAGCCGCAGATAGGGCGAAGGCAGGATACCCGCTTCGATCGTTCCGGCGATACGCACAGGGGCGCCGGCAAGCTGACTCGCCTGCGCTTCAAACTCCGCCCGATACCGATTCCAGTCGATATAGAGCGGCGCCGCCAGCGCGGCGAGCATCGCCACAATGACCGCAATCGCCAATCCGAGCAGCGTTGTCTGCACCGGCTCGCTCCGCGTGCGCCTGACCGAAACCTGGCTTTGCCGCGTATACGGCAATCGACCGCGAGCGCCGGCCGCAACCCGCCGGTCGGACCGCGGTCAAACCCGACCCGCCGCCCGCCAATACCGCCCGCCACCCACGCGCGCCGGATGCGGGCAAAGGCCGTCACCGCAACATTACGTCCGCATTACATTCGCGCCCAAAATGCCACATTCCAGCGGTTGAGGGCTATTCTATGTCGCAACCGGCGCGAAACGACCATCATCACCCATCCTGCGGCACGATCTTGCCCGGATTCATGATTCCCTGCGGGTCGAGCGCGCGCTTGATCGCTTCCATGGCGGCGAGTGCCGGGGCGCCATGCTCGGCGGCGAGGTATTTCATCTTGCCCTGCCCGACCCCATGCTCGCCGGTGCAGGTACCCTCCATGGCGATGGCACGCTTGACCAGCCGCTCGAGCAGGCCGTCGGCGCGCGCGATCTCGTCGGAATCGTTCATGTCGATCAGCAAAGAGAGATGAAAATTGCCGTCCCCGACATGGCCGACAATGGGCGCCACGAGGCGGCATTCGGCGACGTCGCGCTGGGTGGCGGTGACGCATTCGGCGAGCCGCGAGATCGGAACGCACACATCGGTCGCCAGGGATTTGGCGCCGGGGCGCAACCCGAGCGCCGCCCAATAGGCGTCATGGCGCGCTTGCCACAGGCGCGAGCGGTCCTCCGCCGCGACCGCCCATTCGAAGGCGCCACCACCGAATTCGCGCGCGATCTCGGCGAACTGCGCCGACTGCTCGGCGACGCCGGCGCTGCTGCCGTGGAATTCGAGGAACAGCATCGGCTGTTCCGGCAATGACAGTTTCGAGTAGGCGTTGCTCGCGCGCACCTGCAGCGCGTCGAGCAATTCGATGCGCGCCACCGGAATGCCGCTCTGGATGGTCATGATCGCGGCGTCGCACGCCGCGCCAACCGTGGGGAACGCGCATGTGCCCGCGGCGATGGCCTCGGGTATGCCGGCGAGCCGCAACGTGATCTCGGTGATGACGCCGAGCGTGCCTTCCGAGCCGACGAACAGCCGGGTGAGGTCATAGCCGGCCGCGGATTTGCGCGCGCGCTGCGCGGTCTTGATGATCTCGCCATTCGCCAGCACCGCCTTGAGCGCCAGCACATTGTCCTTCATCGTACCATAGCGGACCGCGTTGGTCCCCGAGGCGCGCGTCGCCGTCATGCCCCCGATCGAGGCGTCGGCGCCGGGATCGATGGGGAAGAACACGCCCTGGTCGCGCAAATATTCGTTGAGCGCCTTGCGCGTGACGCCCGGCTCCACGACGCAATCGAGGTCCTCGGCATGCACGGCAAGGACGCGGTTGAGGTCCTTGAGGTCGATGCATATGCCGCCGCGCGGCGCGTTCACATGGCCTTCAAGCGAGGTGCCGGCGCCGAAGGCGATGACCGGCACGCGCTCCGCGGCGCAGATGCGCACGATCGCCTGCACGTCCGCGGTCGATTGCGCGTATACGACCGCGTCCGGCGGCTCGTTGGGGAGCCAGGTGGTGGTATTGGCGTGTTGCGCGCGCACCGCCGGCGCGGTGACCACACGGTTGCCGAACGCGCGGGTCAACGCGCGGATCGCGCGCTCGACCGGCCTGACATGAGCATCATTCATCCGCCTGCCCCGACCGACTCTTGGCATTAACGATAGCCCAATTGGCCGCGCCGCGCAGGTTTCCCACGGCGCAATTTCTGGCATGATTGCCCCTTCGCGTGCAGCCGGCGGCGCCCATGCTCGACCAGACCGACCATCAACCGCTGTTTTTCGCCCCCTTCGTGTCCTCGGTGATGCGCGTCGAGCCGCAATGGATCGACTATAATGGCCATCTCAACATGGCCTATTATAACGTGCTGTTCGATCGCGCCGTCGACGAGGCCTACGAATTGCTCGGCATCGGGGCGGGTTACACGTGCGCTCGCCAGTGTTCCTGCTTCACCGTGGAGGCGCATGTGCGCTACCTGCGCGAATTGCGCGACGGCGACCCGGTGCGCGTCACCTTGCAGCTGCTCGGCTTCGACGCCAAGCGCATGCATTACTTCGAGCACCTGTTCCACGCCACCGAAGGCTGGCTGTCGGCGACGTCGGAGAACATGGCGCTGCATGTCGATATGCAAACCCGCAAGGCCGCCGACCTGCCGCCCGACGCCGTGTTGCCGCTGCGTCGCATGCGAGACGCACACGCGCGCCTGGCGCCGCCGCAAGGCGCCGGCCGTCATATCGCCATGCCGTCGCGGCGCTGAGCGGCGCGGGTCCGCGAATCGGGCGGGCGCGCGAGCGCGCGCGAACGATATCGCGTCTTTTCGGATCGGCCCGCGGCCGCTATCAAGAACCGCTGGGCGCGGCGAGCGCCGACCCTTTCTCGCCGCATCCGCGTGGCAAGCAGGCGGATGCACATTCACAGGAGGTCGCGATGGCGGTGGAGCGGATAAAGTATCGGTGCGGAAACGTGAGCGCCAACGGCGCGCTGGTGTGGAACGAGAAAATCGGCGGCCCGCGCCCGCTCCTCCTGATGATGCCCAACTGGCTCGGCGTCACCGACATCGCGATCGGGCGCGCGGCCAAAATGGCCGGCGACAAATTCGTCGCCTTCGTCGCCGACATGTATGGCGACGGCAAGACCAGCGCCGGCCCACCGCAATCGCAGGATATGATGATGGCGGTGCGCCGGGATCGCGTCGAGGGGCGCAAGCGCGCGCGCGCCGCGCTCGAG
>JACQAE010000157.1 GCA_016195095.1 Pseudomonadota bacterium | reverse complement strand
GGCGTGCGTACCACCGCCTGTTCGCAAATTCTCGGCAACTTCGTGCCCGCCTATGAATCGACGGTCACCGCCAATTTGTGGCGCGACGGTGCCGTGATGCTCGGCAAGCTCAACAATGATGAATTCGCCATGGGCTCTTCGAACGAGACCTCGTGTTTTGGTCCCGTCGTCTCGCCATGGCGGCGTCGCGGCAGCGACGCCAAGCTGGTTCCTGGAGGATCGTCGGGCGGCTCGGCCGCGGCGGTCGCCGCCGGGCTCTGCCTCGGCGCGGTCGGCACCGATACCGGCGGCTCCATCCGCCAGCCGGCGGCGTTCACCGGCATTGTCGGCCTCAAGCCGACCTATGGCCGCTGTTCGCGCTGGGGCATCGTCGCGTTCGCCTCCTCGCTCGATCAGGCCGGGCCGTTGGCGCGCACGGTGCGTGACTGCGCGATCTTGCTCGCGTCGATGGCGGGACACGATCCCCGGGACGCGACCTGCGCCGATCTCGCGGTGCCCGATTACGAGGCGGCGATCGGCCGTTCGGTCAAGGACATGCGCATCGGCATCCCCAAGGAATACCGCGTCGTCGGCATGGCAGCGGAGATCGATGCGCTATGGCGCCAGGGCGCGCAATGGCTCGCGGCGGCGGGCGCGCGCCTCGTGGAGGTAAGCTTGCCGCACACGCGATACGCGCTGCCGGCCTATTACATCGTCAACCCGGCGGAGGCCTCCTCCAATCTCGCGCGCTATGACGGGGTGCGCTACGGCCTGCGCGTGAATGGCGAGGATATTCTCGACATGTATGAAAAGACGCGCGCGGCCGGCTTCGGAAAGGAGGTGCGCCGGCGGGTCATGATCGGCACCTATGTGCTCTCGGCTGGCTATTACGACGCCTATTACCTGCGCGCGCAAAAGGTGCGCACGCTGATCAAGCGCGATTTCACCGATTGTTTCGCCGCCGGCGTCGACGCCATCCTGACGCCGGCAACGCCATCGGCGGCCTTTGCAATCGGCGAAAAGGCGGGCGCCGATCCGATCGAGATGTACCTCAACGACGTGTTCACCGTGACCGTGAACATGGCGGGGCTGCCGGCAATCGCGGTTCCCGGCGGATGTAGCGCGCAAGGCCTGCCGCTTGGCCTGCAACTCATCGGCCGGCCGTTCGACGAGGAAACGCTGTTTTCGCTCGGCGAGGTGCTCGAACAGGCCGCCGGCCATTTCTCGCCGGCGAGGTGGTGGGAGGCGGCGTAGCGGCTGGCGTCGGCTGGTGCGTCAATACCGGCATCCTTGATGCCGCGTGGATTTTTACCCTTTGCGGGGCAGTCGCCACGCGTGCGGCGTTAACCCTAACAAACTCATAATCGCGCTTTGCCAATGGCTTGCTTGACGCGGGCGACGATGGGCGTTGATAAATATGGCGGTGACAGCGTAGGCTGACCGGTGATGGTGATGTTCAGGGTGCTGGCGTCCGTGGTGGCGGCGGCCGTTGTTACGGGCGGTTGCGCCTCCGTGAGCAACGATCCCGTCAACAAGCCGCTGCTCGCTGGCGCGACCCAGGCCATCGCCCTGGCCGGCCCGGTGGAAACCTTCGACGACGATATCGTGGTCGGGCTGGCGTTTTCCGGTGGCGGCACGCGCGCGGCGGCTTTTGCTTTCGGCGTGTTGCAGGAACTCGACAACGTCCAGATCACGACCAGACGCGGGCGCGTGTCGCTGCTCGACCGGGTGGATTTTGTCACCGGCGTTTCCGGCGGCGCGGTCACCGCCGCCTATTTCGGCCTCAAGCAGCGCGCCGCGCTCGATGATTTCCGCGAGCGCTTTCTCCTGCGCAACGCCGAGGAATCGCTGACCACCGACGTCAACATGCTCACGCTCAAGCGCGGCCTTGACGGCGGCATCAACGACGCCACCCGGCTGCCGCCGTGGCTCGACAAGAACCTGTTCGAAGGTGCCACGTTCAATGATTTGCGCCGCCGCGCGCGGCCGCTGGTGTGGATCAACGCCTCCGACATCTACAACCGCACGCCTTTCGTCTTCGGCAACACGCTGTTCGGCATGCTGTGCAGCGACCTCGGCGATTATCCGCTCTCGCATGCGGTCGCGGCGTCGGCGGCGGTGCCGATCATCTTCGCGCCGATCGTGATCCAGAATCACACCGGCAGCTGCGCCGTGCGGCGGCCGGAATGGATCGAGCGCTTGCGCCAGAACGAGGACGCGCCGCCGCTGATCAAGACCTTCGCCGACGCGGTCAACCGCTATCAGAACGGCGGGGTGCGCTACGTGAAGCTGCTCGATGGCGGGTTGGTGGACAATTACGGCCTTTCCGCCTTCACCATCGCGCGCCTGACCGCGACGACGCCCTATGGGCCGTTTTCGCCGCGCGAGGGCGCGCATATCCGCCGCATGATCATGCTGGTCGTCGACGCCGGCCGCTCGCCGAACGCCGAATGGGCGAAAACGGTCGCCGGTCCCAAGGGAGTCGACCTGATCATGGCGACCGCCGACACGACGACGGCGGCCAGTTCGGCGCAGAGCTATACCGCGTTCGCGGAGGCCATCGACGCGTGGGAGGAGCCGCTGGCGCGCTGGCGCTGTCGACTGCCGGAGGGCGAGCGGCGCAAGCTTGGCTTGCGGCCCGGTTGGAACTGCCGCGACGTCAAGTTTTCCGTCGGCCGCGTCAGTTTCGAGAACCTCGGGAGCGAGCGCGCGGCGCAGCTCAACGAGGTCGAGACGCGCCTGCACTTGCCCGCCGCGCAGGTCGACATGGTAATCCAGGCCGGGCGCGACACGCTGCGCGCCAATCCGATGTTCCGTGAATTTCTGCAGCACGTGCAGCGCTCGCCGCGGCCGGCGCCGCCGCGCCTGCCGCCGCAACTCATCTCCTCGCGGCGTTGAGCGACCCGCGTTCACCGCCCGCCGGTGCTCGGGTTCATTTTGCCTGAACCGACGCGCGGGCGAAGGACGCGCCCTTGACCGCGGCCGCCGCCGCGGTCGATACAAGGCGCACGATCCGATCGCAGCCAAGGCGAGCGAGGATCGGGACCAGGCATCCATGAGCAACGCGGTTCGCGCGGCCAATGCGAAACTCCTGCGTGGCGAGACCGGCGACTGGGAAGTCGTGGTCGGCATGGAGGTCCATGCGCAGGTTGCCGCCCGGGCCAAGCTCTTTTCCGGCGCCGCCAGCGCGTTCGGCGGCGAGCCCAACAGCCACGTCTCGCTGGTCGACGCCGCCATGCCCGGCATGTTGCCGGTGATCAACGCCGAATGCGTGCGCCAGGCGGTGCGCACTGGGCTCGGGCTCGACGCGCGCGTCAACGCGCGCTCGGTGTTCGACCGCAAGAACTATTTCTATCCCGACTTGCCGCAGGGCTACCAGATCAGCCAGTACAAATCCCCGATCGTGGGCGAGGGCGTGGTGAGCGTCGATCTGCCCGACGGCCGCGCGATCGATGTCGGCATCGAGCGGCTGCATCTCGAGCAGGACGCCGGCAAGTCGCTGCACGACCGGCACGCGTCAATGTCGCTCGTCGATCTCAACCGCGCCGGCGTCGCGCTCATGGAGATCGTCACCAAGCCGGACCTGCGCTCGGCGGAGGAGGCGCGCGCCTTCATCGCCAAGCTGCGCGCGATCCTGCGCTATCTCGGTACCTGCGACGGCGACATGGAAAAAGGCAATTTGCGCGCCGACGTCAACGTTTCGGTGCGCCGGCCGGGCGCGCCGCTCGGCACGCGCTGCGAGATCAAGAACGTCAACTCGATCCGCTTCATCGGGCAGGCGGTGGATTTCGAGGCGCGCCGGCAAATCGAAATTCTCGAGGAGGGCGGCGCGATCGTGCAGGAGACGCGGCTGTTCGATCCCGACGCAGGCACGACGCGCGCCATGCGCTCCAAGGAGGAGGCGCATGATTACCGTTACTTTCCCGACCCCGACCTGCTGCCGCTCGAACTCACAAGCGAGGAAATCGATGCGCTGGCGCGCGACCTGCCCGAGCTTCCCGACGCCAAGAAGGCCCGCTTCATGCGCGAATTTGCCCTCTCGGCCTATGACAGCGACGTGCTGGTGGCGGAAAAGGAGCGCGCCGATTATTTCGAGGAGCACGTCCGGCAGGCGGCGGGCAGGCTCGAGCCCAAGGCGATCGCCAATTGGGTTATCAACGAGGTGCTCGGCCGCCTCAACAAGGAGGGCGTCAGCCTCGGCCCCGACACGATCCCGCCGTCCGCCAATGTCGCCATCCTGACCATGGTGTCGGACGCCACGATCTCGGGAAAGATCGCCAAGGACGTGTTCGACATCGCCTGGAGGAGCGGCCGCGCGCCTGGCGAGATCGTCAAAACCGAAGGGCTTGAGCAGGTCAGCGACTTGGGCGCCATCGCCAGGGCGGTTGACGCGATCATCGCCGCCAATCCCGACAAGGCGGCGCAGGTCAAGGCCAAGCCGGCGGTGCTTGGCTGGTTTGTCGGCCAGGTGATGAAGGCCTCGGGCGGCAAGGCCAATCCGCAGGCGGTCAACGATCTGCTGCGCGCGAAGCTCGGCCTTTGACAGCACCGATCGGCTGACCGGCGTGCAAATCCGCGTCAGCGCGCGAGCGCCGCGGCGGCGCGCTCGACTTGCGCGCGGCGTTCCGCCTGGCGCGTCGCGGCAAGCGTTTTTGTCCTGGCGATGAGCTGCGGCTCGGCGCGGCGCGGATGGCCGCTGTCGAACGGCGGTTGCGGGTCGTACTCGATGGCGAGCTGGATCGCGCGTGCGACATCCGCGCCGGCGATCTCGGCGGCGACGCGCAAGCCGAAATCGATCCCCGCCGTGACCCCGCCACCAGTGATGATGTTGCCGTCGACCACCACCCGCTCGTCCACCGCGATGGCGCCGAAGGCCGCCAGCATGTCCATCGACATCCAATGCGTGGCGGCGCGCTTGCCGCGCAGGAGCCCGGCGGCGCCAAGGACCAGCGCGCCGGTGCACACCGAGGTCACGTAGCGGGCGTTCTGCGCCTGCGCGCGCAGGAAGCCGAGCGTCTCGGCGTCGGTCAGGAGTGCGTTCATGCCGCCACCGCCGGGCACGCAGATGAGGTCGAGCTGCGGACACTCGGCGTAGGCCATTGTCGGTAGCATGGTGAGCCCGCTGCTGGCACGCACTGGCGCGAGCGTCTTCCATAACAGGTGGATCTCGGTGCTCGGCAACTGCGCGAAAACCTCATGCGGGCCAGTGAGATCGAGCTGCATGACATTGGGGAACAAGATAAATCCGATACGGAATGGCGTCGCCACGACTTCCTCCTTGGCAATCGCCACGCCGGCGGCGCGACGACAAATGACGGCGCATCATCGGGTGCGTGCGCGTCGCTGGCAATGGCCGCGATGCGCGCGCACGCCGCATCGGCGCGCGCGACGCGTCGGATTTCGCCGCGGCATCGGCCGCGTCAGAAGTTGATTTGCGGATAGGAACGCGCGTCCCGGCGGGTGTCGCCGTCGACATCTCGACGCACCGTCGTGCCGTCGACGCCGAGGTCGTCATGCGCGCTTGAGCGGGCATTGCGCACCAGCGCGCGCGGCGCACGGCGCGAATCAGCGGCGCCGATTCGGCGGCGCGAAATCAATTTCTGGCGTCGCGCGAGGCGGCGCGGAGGGTTTTCCAAAAAAAAATTTGCCCGCGCCACGCGACGCGAAACGTTGCGTGCGTGATCGTCGTGGCGTCGCGCGATCGGCGCGCGCATGCGCATGCAGGCGCCCGCTCGCGCGTGGCAACACATGCAGGAAAGCCTTATTTCAAGCACGTTTCTCACGCTTGCGCAAAATTGCGCTGGCGAGAAAGCGTGAAAGGGAGAGTCGGGCGCGGCGAGGTCACGCAACGCCGCGTGCATGCGCGCGACGCTGAGGAAAGTCGCCGTCGGTGCACACTATTCGTTAAGCAGATTCGCTTTTTCTTGTTCGTGCTGTAGTAATCAGTGCTTGGTGCTTGCGATTCGCGTGGGCACTGAACTGATATCGCCAGCCCAACTTGACTAGGAGGACAGCATGGCGAAGAAAGCGAAGAAGGCAAAGAAGCCGGCAGCTAAGAAAAAGACGGCGACTCGTCGCAAGGCGAAAAAGTAAGGCTGCGACTTCGGAGCATCACGCTTCGGGTAACGTCGGAGACTTCAGCAACTTTGCCGGCGGCGTCCGTCGGATCGCGGTTGCGGTCACGGGTGACGAGGTCGGCGCGCAGTCGACGACAAAGGGCGTCGGCGAGACTGAGGTGATAGCGTCACTGATTGCGGCTGCGCCGAAAGGCGTTGACGCCGGTGGATGGTGCGCGGGCGAAAGCCGGCATCACTGTTAGGTGGGCACTGACCGCTTAACGGTACGCTCCTCGGACATCTCGCCGACGCCCTGGTTTTATCGCCCACCCCGTGGTCTTGTGCCAGGGTTTTTCGGGCTACCGGTGACGCCGGCCAAATGACGCGCGGTCATCGCGGACGGCACGAAAACAGCGCTACCGAAGAGCGTGTTGGTTTTGCGCCATCGGCAAGCGCGCTGTCAAGCGCCGCGCATTCACTTTCGCAGTGCCCGTCAGAGTGGCGCCCTCCGGTATGGCGTCAAGGAAAAATGTGGCGCCAGGGAAAGTGGCGTCAGGTATCGCCGCTTCAAGTATAGAAATCTCTTCAAGTATAGAAATCGCGTCAAGTATTGCGGTGTTACGTGCGCTACTATATTGCAGTGTTACGTACGGTATTATGACGCCAAGGAGAATTGCCGCAGTCCGCGCCGCGCGAAATGGTGCGCGGCCGCGTGTTTCGGCATCGGCGCATCGGCCATGGCCGCGCTTGAGCTGCGTTACACTTGAGCATCAGCGGCAGCTCCACCGGCACGCGGTTTTTCATGCCTTGAGGCAGCCGCTCATGAACTTGTTGTAGGCGGCGCGGCCCTTCACGTCCTTCAGCTTCTTCTCCTCGCGCCACTTGCCGGCGCAATCCTTCATTTTCTGCTGCTGCGGCGTGAGTTTTTTGTCCGTCGATTTGGCAGCGCCGCGTTTGCGCTTGACCGCGGGCTTGTCGGCATCGGCGGCCGGCTGCGCGGCCGCGGCCCCCTGTTGGGCGATTGCCGGCGGCGGCGTGCTCGCGACAAGCAGGCAGAAGGCGAGGGCGGTGGCAACAAGGCGGATCGTCATCGCGTTTCTCCATTGAATGAGGCGCGGCGCCAGGTAGGCGTGCGCAACATAGGACGGACGCAATTGGTCGTCCACGGCGCCGGCCGCGCTGCATATGACATATTCGGGTCGATTTATGTTCGCGGCGGGAAAAATGCGCTAAAACTGGAGTGAGAATGGGTCGCATGAACCGCGAGCGTCATCCCCAGAGTGATCAAACCGGAGGCAGCCATGGCACGCACCAAAGCGAAATCGAAATCACGAACCGCGGCCGCGACCAAATCGGTCAGGCCGGCGAAGAAGGCCTTGCCCGCCGCCAAGCGCGCGCCGAAGACAGTGGTGGCCATGGCGCGCCCGGTGCAGACGAAGCCGATCGATCTCTATTACTGGCCGACGCCGAACGGGTTCAAGATTTCGATCATGCTCGAAGAGTGCCGGCTGCCCTATAATCTCGTCCCGGTGAATATCTCGAAGGGCGAACAGTTCGCGGCGAGTTTTCTTGCCATCTCACCCAACAACCGCATGCCGGCGATTGTCGATCCGCAGGGCCCGGGCCGCCGGCCAATCGCCATCTTCGAGTCCGGCGCCATCCTGCAATATCTCGGCCGCAAGACCGGCAAGTTCTACGCCGCCGACGAGCGCGGGCGCGTGGAAGTCGACCAATGGTTGTTCTGGCAGATGGGCGGCGTTGGCCCAATGGCGGGGCAGGTTCATCACTTCAAGAACTATGCCGTCGAGACGCTGACCTATGCGATCAACCGTTATGTCAATGAGGTCAACCGACTCTATGGCGTGATGAACAAGCGCCTCGCCGACCGCGAATTCCTCGCCGGCAAGTATTCGATCGCCGACATGGCCTGCGTTGGTTGGGTCAATGGCTGGGAACGGCAGGGCCAGGATATCAACGAGTTTCCCAACCTCAAGCGCTGGTTGGAGACGGTCAAGGCGCGCCCCGCCGTGCAGCGCGGCATGTGCCTTGGGCTCGAACTGCGCCAGGGCATCGACATGAAAGATCCCAAGGTGCAGGCGGTGCTGTTTGGCCAGACGGCGCGCTCGGTCGGCGTTGTCTGACCGCGGGCGGCGCGCCGCGATCGCCAAGCGTGGCAATGATTGGCGAGGCGATTACGGACGGCGGGGGGCCGGCGGCGCGGGCTTCGCCGTCGGCGTGGGCTTTGCCGACGGCGCATCGGCAACGCGCGTCCACGTCGACGATCCGCAGATCAGGCCGCCAAGCACGCAGCCCTCGACCTTGAGCGTATTGGCCTCAACGAGGGTGATCCGCCCATGATAGATATTGCCATTAAGCGCGTTGTAGATGTTGCCCTCCCAGGTTTGCGGTTTCGCACCCGGCCGCATCGGCAATAGGATCTGCAGTCCGAGCATCGGCTGATCGCGCCGCGTCGGATCGGGATTGTTCCTGTCGGTCTTGGCGCGGCCGGTCCGCGGATCGATAGGGTCGCGCAGCTGCAAAATCGTCCCGCATAGCGCGTCCTCGCATGGCGCGATGCCGATGCGGCTTTCGCCCTCCGCCGTCAGCCATGTGCCGATTGGGTCGGCCGCGATCGCCGGGCAGAGACCGAGCGCAAGCACGATGGCGATGACGCCGGCGCGCGATGCGACCAAGTTCATCGGTAAGCCATGATCTGTTTTCGATTCGTCCGGGGTCGTTACGCGAGGCGTATATAGGCAATCCGAACCTGGCGCATCGCGGACCGGACCCCACCGTGAAACGCCAGCCGAGCGCCGATGATCGCGCGATGGTTATCTCTCCGCCAATGGCGAGGGTTATTGAAACGTATGCGAATGACGGCAATGCCCGATTATCGCGGTTTTCTTGGCTGACAGGGTGCGCGGCGCGCGGCGCTTTCACGTTCGATTCATCGCGTCGCTTAAACCACCATTCAAATTTTAATCGCATGATCGCGAAGCTTCGCCACATGGGGCAAGGCACGCGTGACCGGGCGGCACAATGCGCCGGCGCGCCGTGGCAGGATCAGGGGAGGTCGGGATGGCACGCTTTGAATTCGCATCGGTCGACGCGGCGACGCTCGGCGAGACGGCGCTGGCGGAGGATGTTTTCTTCCAGCTGGGAATGATGTACTCGACCGGGTCGACGGTTGCCGCCGATTACGTTACGGCGCACAAGTGGTTCAACATCGCCGCGACACGCGGCAACCAGGACGCGGCGCGGCTGCGGCGCGAAATCGCCGCCCAGATGTCGGACGCGGAGATCGCCGCCGCCCAGCGCGCGGCGCGCGACTGGCTGCGGGGGAATCACCCGGTTGGCCTCGATCGCGCCGCAGCCTAAGATCACGATGAATTTGGATCGAATCGATCCAAATTCATGAGCGTGACCGATTTTTGAAGCGTGGACCATGATGTCGTCCGAATAGCGCTTCGCACTTTCGGGCAACATTACATCCTGCGTCAGGGCGGCTGCGACGAGAATAGCGGCGGCGTTCAAATAGCCGCGTTTCGGGCGCGAACCTGCGCGGCAAGTCAACTACCGTCTGCGATCAAGCGCGGAGTGCGCGCGGGCGACGAGGCGGGGCGCGTTGCTTGCCAATGCGCCGTGCCTCGGGCATATCCGCGATAGTGGAGCTGTGGCCGAGTGGCTGAAGGCGGCGGTTTGCTAAACCGTTATACGCTCTCAAGGCGTATCGAGGGTTCGAATCCCTCCGGCTCCGCCACTCCAGAGCAGAACTGGGCACGCGGCCGGCCGCCGATTTTACGGCCGAGGCGGCGGCAGCGCATTAAACGGCCTGCAAGGCTTTTTGGACTGCCTTGGGGGCGCGTTCGATGACCAAAAGATAAGCCCGTGTCGGCCCCTCCGGCTGGCGCGAGCCCTGTTCCCAATGGCGCAGCGTGTTGACGCTGAACCCGAACCGGCCCGCGAACTCTTCTTGCGTCATGTTCAAACTCGCTCGGATCGCCTTCACGTCGATCTTCGCGGGCACATGGACGCGATAGGCACTCTCGTCCGCTTTCCCCTCGGCATAGGCCACCGCTTCCCGAAGGCCGCGTCGGATACTGTTGGCAACCTTGCTCATGGTTTTCTCCTCTTGAATCTCTCGACCAGCAGCGCCGTAAGCTGCCGGAAGTCATTGCGATCCTGCTGGCTCAAATCGGCCCGCTCGTTCTTGGCGTAGGCGGTGAGCGCGAAAAGCGGCATGCCGGCGTTATGATGGAAATAGACCACCCGCGCGCCGCCGCGCTTGCCTCGACCCTCCAAACCCCACCGCAGCTTCCGCATGCCGCCCGTCCCGGGTATCAGGTCGCCGGACGTAGGGTTGTAGGCGAGGTAATCCACCAGAAGCGCCCGTTCCTCATCGGTCATGAGCCTGCGAGTCGCGGACAGAAACTCCGGGGTCTCGACGACGCTGATCGGAACCGTCCGAGCCATGGGGGATACTACTCCAATGGGTCAGTCAAGGCAATCGATGTATAATCCATTGGATCATGCCCTGCACCACCCCTCCGTCGCAATTGGAGCGCCCGCGCCCCCAATCAGCCTTACCTGCTTGAGGAGCCCCTGCCGGGCCGGCGACAGCCGGTCAAGGCCGCAAGCCGCGAAGCGGGGGCGCGTAGCGCCAGCCTTGACGGGGTGGAGTTGGTCCGGCCTGCTTAAATCCAAGCAGACAGGGCTTGAAACAGGCGTGGTGCCGGAAGAGAGATTGTATTCATTGAAGAGCATTTGAAACGCGGCACGCGCTCCGACCGAACGGCACGTCGAACCTCAAGCCATATCAATGGCGTGAGGTTCGACAGGCGGGACACTTTTATCTCGCCGTCGGAACAGCGGCCGATCGGCTGGCATGCATTTGGCCTCCGACCACGCTCCGCCGGCTGGCAATCCGACGCTGCCTCTGCGAGAATTATGCAAACCAACAGCCAGCAGGACCGCATGAAACTCTTTATTGCTATCGTTAGCCCAGCATTCGGCGAGAAAATACGGATGGGTTCGGCTGCGCGATTCGTGTGGATCGCCGTAGGCGCCGGCAATCCTTAAGAGCAAAAGCGGAAGCGCATGACAGATCCAATTGCAATAGCTATATCCGCTCTGGCGCTGGCGGTCTCCGCGACAACTGCATGGCTGACCTTAGTTCGCCGAGGCACGGTGCGGATGACACAGCCCAAAGTCATATTCTTTGGCCCGGATGGCCCTCGCTCACGCAAAGAAACACCACTCCCGAAAATCTACCTGCGAACCTTGCTATTCTCCACGTCGAAGCGAGGTCGCGTCATTGAGAGCATGCACGTTTCGTTGACGCGGAACGAATCCCACCAAAATTTTAACATCTGGGTTTAGGGCGACGATAAACTGGTTCGCGGAAGCGGATTGTTCGTCGGGGAAGCCGGCGTCGCAGCCAATCACCATTTCCTAACGCCGGACGACGGCAACTCTTTTCAGTTTCTGTCCGGCACCTATCGGCTGTGTGTTCTGGCGCGCCTTCTGGGCGACTCGAAGCAGACTCTCCTCTTCAGCCAAGAACTGAACATATCTGTCGCAACCGCTGACTCATTGAAAGAGCCCGGCGTGGGCCTCTACTTCGATTGGGGACCGGACTCATCGCGCTATCTGCAGCATGTGGAGAAACGCCCACCTTCACCAGATCCCGAGAAGTTCCTAGAGACATTGGCGCTTGTCGGCAGGCTGGAAAAGGACAAGGTAGAATAGCCGCTACTAGTCGCCAGTAGCGTTTCCATGGAACATGATCAATTGGCGGCTATAGAGCTATGGCGTAGACGTAGTG
Organism: Pseudomonadota bacterium; assembly: GCA_016195095.1. GTDB lineage: Bacteria > Pseudomonadota > Alphaproteobacteria > Rhizobiales > Xanthobacteraceae > JACQAE01. The sequence continues at coordinate 7,356 of JACQAE010000157.1, read as the reverse complement.
CTCATCATCGTCGGCCGTGGCCCGCCAATCCGATAGTCCGCGATCTCTTGTCCGTAATTGCGCGGCGATAGCGCCTGCCGTCATGTCCGCGTCGTCCAAAAAATATGGCGCTGGGTTGCGCCGGGCGCCATGCGCGGCATTTTGTTCCCAGTGCGATGAATTCCATTGCTCATGCGGTCAATTCTATTGATTCCAGCTCAGTTTTCGGGATGAACCGGCTGCCAATTCGCCAATTGGCGCCGTCGTGGGTGGGCGAATCAGAAGCTACGGCTGGCGCGCCGACCGGCAGGGCCGGGGCGAGAATCCGCCATTGGCGCGAAATTGTCCGCGCCGGCCGCGGCGACCCAAGCGTTCCGGGGGCGATTATGTGTCGTTTCGGTCACATGTGGCGGACAAAGCAGCCGCGACACCTGTGCGAAAGCGGCTTCCTTGTTGCGCGGCCGGGCTCGCTGGCTAATCTGCCCCGGCGACATGGGGGAACCCGAGGTCGCCCTCCCACGACAAACAAACTTGGAGGTCAATATGAAGATGGTGAGAAGCCTTCTCCTCGGTACCGCGGCGGGTCTCGTCGCGGCCGCTGGAGCACAGGCTGCTGATCTTCCCGTCAAGGCCAAGCCGGTCCAATACGTGAAGATTTGCGACCTGTACGGCGCCGGTTTCTATTACATGCCCGGCACCGACATTTGCCTGAAGGTCGGCGGCTTCGTGCGTGCCCAGTACTACTCGGGTCACGGCAGTGGCGGGACGACGGGTGCCTATTTCGGCGGCAATGGCGTCGCGCAATACACGCGGCAGAACGGGGCCGGCCAGCAGCCGTTCCTTATTCGTAACCGCGCGGTTGCGACATTCGACACGCGCCAGGCCACCGACTACGGCACGCTGCGCGCCTACCTCTTGCTCGGCTTCACGCACGAGAACACGACCTACGGCGCGCCGTCGATCTACTTCACGCGCGCCTTCGTGCAACTCGCCGGGTTCACGGTCGGCAAGGCGGTTTCGTTCTTCGACTTCTTCTCCGCCGCCGCGCATGGCTATCTGAGCTTCCACGGCACGTCCGACACCGGCGACGGTGGCTGGAACGTGCTCGCCTATACGTGGCAGTTCGGCAATGGCGTGTCGCTTACGTTGTCGGCGGAAGAGCCGCGTCGCCAGAGCATTCTCAATGCCGGCGCGACCGGGACCGTTTTTGCCGTCAGCGGTGCGACGGGCGTGCTCAACTCGAACCCCAACAATCAGCTCGCGCCGTTCGGCAATGCCATAACGGACACGAACTACGGCGAAGTGCGGGCGCCGGATGGCGTCGTCGCGTTGCGCATCAGTCAGGCCTGGGGTTCCTGGCAGGTGATGGGCGCGGTGCATGACGTGATCTCCGGATTCTATGCATCGCCAACGGGCTCAACGACCGGCAACCTTATCTTCGGCAACCCGAGCGACAAGATCGGGTGGGCTATCGGCACCGGCGTGCGGGTCAACATCACGCCCAACGATCAGTTCCAGATCGAGGGAACTTATTCGGAAGGCGCGGTCCGCTATGTAACAACGACGGAAAACGCCGGCCGCACTTCGTCGGCCCTGTTCAGCGGCCCGACCAGCCTCGGCTGGGGACCCTTGGTTGACGCGGTCTATGGCCCCAACGGGTCATCGCTGCAGCTGACCAAGGCCTGGGGCGTGGCGGCGTCGTTCGAGCATAAGTGGAATGCGAATTGGCGCACGTCGATCTACGGCATGTACAATTCGTTCGACTACAACCCGGCGGCAACGGCGTTCATCGCGGCGCATACGTGCGGCGCGGCTCCTGGCGCGGTTGCGCCGGCAGTGGCGGCCACTCGCGCGGCGGGTTCGATCACGGCGATCAGCAACTGCAACCCCGATTGGAAGCAGTGGTTCCTCGGTTCGCGCACGCAGTGGAACCTCAATCCTGGATTCTACATCGGCGTGGACGTTCTTTACTCCAAGCTCGAGACGGCGTTCCAGGGAACCGGGTTCTACCAGGCGGTCGGTGGCACTCCGCGGCCGAGCGGCACCTACAACATCCGCGACGTGGACAACGTCTCGGTGTCGGTGCGCGTGCATCGCGACTTCCTGCCCTGATCGTCCGATCATCGCTTAACGCAACGACCCCCGGCGGGCATTCCGCCGGGGTTTTTCTTTGGCCTTCGCAACCAAATTCATTCGGGCGTCATCGTTTCGAACGCGCGTTTGCGAGGACGTGATCCGTGCGCGCCACAGGCGGGCAATTTCACGATCGCGACTAGGCCCACTTCGCGCCAAAATGCGGTGGCGCTCGAATTTCGTTGTGGTCCTCGATCAGCCCTTTTGTCGCAACAGGCGGCCGCGTTCGCGGTCCCACGAACGCTTCTTTTCGGTCTCGCGCTTGTCGTGCATTTTCTTGCCCCTTGCCAATGCCAGCAGCACCTTGGCGCGGCCCTTCTCGCTGAAATAGAGCCGCAAAGGAATAAGCGTCATTCCCTCGCGCTCGACCGCGCCGAGGAGCTTGTTGATCTGCCGGCGGTGCAACAAGAGTTTGCGCGGGCGCTTGGGCGCGTGATTAAAGCGGCCGGCCTGGAGATATTCGGGGATGTTGGCGTTGACGAGCCAGATCTCGCCGGCGCGCGCGTCGGCATAGGATTCCGCGATCGTCGCCTTACCGCGACGCAACGATTTAACCTCGCTGCCGGCGAGCGCGATACCGGCCTCGAATGTTTCGCCGATTTCGTAGTTGAATCGCGCCTTGCGGTTCTCCGCGACGGACTTGATCGGACGAGCGGTCTCTTTGGCGGCCATGGCGTCGGGCGACTTCCATATAGGTCCGCGAGCACATGCTACCCGCCCCTCGAGCATCTTGCGGCGAAGCGGTTTCCATTTCTCCGGAAGATGCTCTAGTTGATCAAACCGGCGTGAACCATCGCCCCGCGCACCGCAGCCTTCGATGTCTCCGCCAGCGGCACCATCGGCAGCCGCACGGTTTCGCTGCAGCGCCCAAGCAGCGACAGCGCGAATTTCGCCGGCGCCGGGTTGGTCTCGATGAATAGGTTCTCGTGCAGCGGCATGAGCGTATCGTGCAACCGCAGGGCCGCGGAATAATCGCCCCTGAGGCAGGCCGATTGGAATTCCGCGCAAAGTCGCGGCGCGACATTCGACGTCACCGAGATGCAACCATGGCCGCCATGCGCCATGAATCCAAGCGCGGTTGCGTCCTCGCCCGAGAGCTGGTTGAAATCCTCGCCCATAGCCGCGCGCTGCTGTGAAACGCGCAACATGCTGGCGGTGGCGTCCTTGACGCCGGCGATATTGCGCAACTCGTAAAGCCGCGCCATCGTATCCACCGACATGTCGATGACCGAGCGGCTGGGAATATTGTAAACGATGATCGCGATGCCGATGGCGTCATTGATCGCTTTGAAGTGCTGATAGAGTCCCTCCTGCGTCGGCTTGTTGTAGTAGGGCGTTACGACCAGCACCGCATCGGCGCCGGCCTTCTCGGCATGGCGGGCGAGCGCAATCGCCTCCGCGGTCGAGTTCGACCCGGCGCCGGCGACAACCGGCACGCGTCCCTTCGCCTGATCGACGCACCATTCGACAACCAGCTTGTGCTCGTCATGCGACAATGTCGGGCTCTCGCCGGTGGTGCCGACCGGCACAAGGCCATTGGTGCCTTCCGCGATCTGCCAATCGACCAGGGCACGGAACGCCTTTTCGTCGACCGAACCATTTCGGTGCGGTGTGACTAGCGCGGTAAACGAGCCCCTGAAGCGCGTCCTGGCAGTCATGGATACGGTCCTTCGGTTCGGTTCGATGCGCGGCCGTGATATAATTTCGCTGGCGGCGGCGCGCATGCGCATTGATATCGCGTCGTCGCGAATGAAGAAAGCCCCGTTGCGCCGGCTATGGTGCGGCGATTTTTAGCGCTTTGCGGCGCACCCTCGCCGCATTTGTGGGGGATTAGGGTTTTATCAAGCGGATCAATGGAATAGGTAACTGCGTCGAAACCTGATTCGAAGCCATCGGGGAGCGCATCGTGATGCACAGGACTTTCCGGGCGTTAGGCGTGCTGGCATTGGCCCTTGCCCTTCCGGCAACCACGATCGCCCCAGTCCAGCCGGCGAGCGACAAGGGCGGCAAGGCCAAACCCGTCGCATCTGCCAGCAAGGAGACGGGCAAAGCGCGCCCGGCGCAGCACCCCAGCAGCCATTCCGCCAAAGCAAAATCCGCAGCCAAGGCAAAATCCGCAGCCAACGCCGCCGAGAAAGGCAAACCCGCCCCAGGCCGCCCGCGTGCCACCGCCAAATCGACCGCCAAATCGACCGCCAAGTTCGCTTCCAATTCTGCCGTACCGCTGCCGCGATCACGCCCGCAGACGCCCGATGCGCAAAAAAACGCCAACGACGCGCGCTTTGGCATCGCCGCCGTGCCGGCGTCGACCGGCGCGACGCCAGCGCATGCGGGATTCATTCTCTCGCTGCCTCGCGACCCCGCGCCATCGGCGCGACTGGCCTATGCCCCACCCGCCGATCTCGCCGCTTCGACTTCGCTGCCGCTCGCTACCGCCACCACGACGGCAACGTCGGATTCCGACGCCACAACCACCGATCAGGCGATCGCCGCTGTCCGCAAGGGACGCATCTCGCAGGCGCGCGACTTGCAAAAATCGATCGCCGATCCGCTGGCGCGCAAGCTCGTCGAGTGGGTCATTCTGCGCAGCGACGACAATGACGGCGGCTACTCGCAATACAAAGCCTTCATCGCGGAAAATCCCGGCTGGCCAAGCATCGTGTCGCTGCGCCGGCGCGCGGAGGCAATCTTGTGGCAGGAGCGCACCGACGCGACCGCTGTCCGCGCCTTTTTCGCGAGCGATACGCCGCGCACGGCCAAGGGTCGTTTTGCGCTGGCGCGCGCGCTTCTTGCCGGCAACGATCGCGCCGGCGCGCGGCGCCTGGTGCGCGAGGCGTGGCATCATGATTCCTTCAGCGGCGAATTGGAAACGCAGGTGCGCGAGGCTTTCGGCACCATGATCACGAAAGCCGACGAGCGCGTGCGCATGCAGGTGCGCCTCTACGCCGAGGATACCGCCGCCGGGATGCGCGCGGCTAAGCGTCTCGGTGGCGACGCACCGGTGTTGGCGCGCGCGCGCATCGCCGTCATCGAGAAGGCGCGCAACGCCAAGGCGCTCCTTGACGCGCTGCCGGCGCATGAACGGCGCGACGCCGGTTACATGTTCAGCCAGATTCAGTGGCTGCGTCGCGCCGACAAGATTTCCGAGGCCGTGCAGGTCATGCATTCGGCGCCGCGCGACGGCGCGCTACTGTTCGATCTCGAGGAGTGGTGGATTGAACGCCGGCTCCTGGCGCGCAAGCTCTTGGAGGGCGGCGACGCGCGCGCGGCCTATCGGATCGTTCGCGAGGCGGTGGCGCCGGCGAAGGAGAACCCACGCGCCGACAGCCATTTCACCGCCGGCTGGATCGCGCTGCGTTTTCTCAACGACCCGGCCGCGGCAACCCAGCATTTCGCGCGTGTCGGCCAGGCGGGCGATCATCCAACGACGCTTGCGCGCATGCATTACTGGTTGGGTCGCGCGGCGGAGGCCAGCAATGGAACGGGCGCGGCGCGCGCGCATTACCAGGCAGCGGCCAAATACACGACCTCGTATTATGGGCTGATTGCGCGCGCCAGGCTCGGGCTTGGCGACGTGGCGCTGCGTCCGCTGCCGGCACTCGGCGCGGAGGCACGCGCGAGCGCGCATCGCCTGGAAGTGGTGCGCGCCGTCGAACTGCTCTACCGCGCCAATGAACGCGACCTTGCCGCGAGCATGCTCGCGGATATCGGCGACAAGACACGCGACCTCGCGGCTCTCACCGTCCTTGGCGAGATCGCCGCCAAGAAGGGCGACGCGCGCGGGCTCCTTCTCCTCGGCAAGGGCGCGCTGGCGCGCGGCCTCGGTTTCGACCAATACGCCTTTCCGACCATCGGAATCCCGCGCTACGAGCGCATCGGCGCCGAAATCGAGCCGGCGCTGGTGCATTCCATCGCGCGCCAGGAGAGCGCATTTAACCCGCGCGTCGTCTCGAGCGCCAAGGCGCTTGGCCTGATGCAGGTGACGCCAGCGACGGGACGCCACATCGCCAAGAAGCACAAGGTGACTTTCGATCAAAAGCGGCTGCTCAACGATTCGGTCTATAACGTGCAGATGGGCGCCGCCGAGCTCGGCGACGTGATCGAGCGCTACCGCGGCTCCTATATTCTCGCCTTTGCCGCTTACAATGCCGGCTCCGGGCGCGTGCGCGAGTGGCTCGAGCGTTACGGCGACCCGCGCGACCCCGGCACCGACGCCATCGACTGGGTCGAGCGCATCCCGTTTTCGGAAACGCGCAGCTACGTTCAGCGCATCATCGAAAACCTGCAGGTCTATCGCGTGCGTTTTGGCGGCGATACGCGGCTATTGATCGAGGCGGACCTGCGCCGCGGCAGCGCCGCCAATTGATTGAACGCTCCATGTTGGCGCGTCACGCGGAACCGTTGGCCCCGCGATATCGCGCCGCTTTCCGGAATTTGCGGCGGCAAAGACGAGTTCCATTTGCCGTCCGGCACCGCCGTTTGCGCGGCGGCCGCGGTCCGAATGGCGGAAACCACCGGGACCACTCGCTAAAAGGCGTATGCGCCGCTGCTGCTTGCGCGACGCGCAGGATTGCATGTAAGCGTGGGGGGTAGTCCCTCGCGAGTGCCAAAGCCGCATGCCGTCCGAACCGCAAGCCCCACCGCCATTGCCGCCGTTCACGCCGCAGCCCGTGGCGGCAGCGCCCACGGCCGAAAGCGTATTCATTGCCGCGCAGGATGGCCTTCGGTTGCATGTGCGCGAGCACGGGCGGCGCACCGGCGGTGGACTTCCGATCGTATGCCTCCCCGGCCTGTCACGCACCTGCGAGGATTTTGACGTGCTCGCGTCCGCGCTTGCCGCCGACGCGTACAGCCCGCGACGCGTGCTGGCGATCGATTATCGCGGGCGCGGTCGATCGGGATACGACAACCCCGACCGATACACACCCACGGTCGAGCTCGGCGATCTCATCACCATCCTCACCGCGCTCGAAGTCGCGCCGGCAATGTTTATCGGTACGTCGCGCGGGGGTATTCTCACAATGCTGTTGGCCGCCGCGCGCCCGACCGCCATCGCCGGCGCCGTGCTCAATGACATTGGACCGGTGATCGAGCTCAAGGGCCTGATGCGCATCAAGAGCTATGTCGGCCGGCTGCCGCAGCCGCGCAGCATCGAGGAGGGCGCCGATATTCTGCGCCGCCTGTTCGACGCGCAGTTTCCCGATCAGCCGCCGCCGGTATGGATCGCGGCGGCGCGCCGCGCTT
>JACQAE010000179.1 GCA_016195095.1 Pseudomonadota bacterium | reverse complement strand
TGCCAGCGGTTCGCTGTCGGGAATATTCTGCGGCCCGATGATCGCCTTCACCTTGGCGACGGCCTCGCTCACTTGATGGCCGCCGAGAGCGCGCGCGGCGCGATCGCGGAGCAACGCCTCGCGCCTGCCGATCGCCATGGCCGCTACACCAGCACCTTCTCGTAAATGACCTGCCGCGTGGGCGTGAGGATCTGCTCCTTCAGCGAGGCGCCATCGAACGTCAATACCGCGTAGCCGTGCGGCGTGAATTTGTCTTCCTCGCCCTTGATGTATTCGTTGCCGCCCTCAAGCACGACCGCATCCGCCAGCGCATTGCCCTCCATCGTGCGCGCCGTGCTGCGCCGCCACTCGGCCGCCGCATAGATCGGCTCGCCCGCGCGCGGCAGGTTGCGCGTCTTGGCGCGGCTCTCCGGCATGCCGCCATGGCCGATGCAGCGCGCCAGGATGCCGAAATTGCGGTCCGGCCCCTCGAAAATCGTGCAGCGGTGTTCGTGGCCCCAGTACCAGGCGAAAATCCGCTTGCTGCGCATGAGCGCGCCGAATTCAGGATGCTTCCACAGCTTGCTGCCCTGCGAGTCGAAATGTGAATAGAGCTGATGGTGCGAGAACAGCACCACCTTGCGTTCGCCGGCCTTGGCCAGGATTTGCTTGAGCCATTCGACCTGGATGTCATCGATATCATGGTCGCGATAGGCGACGTCGAGACCGATCAGCGTCCAGTGGGTGTTCTGCATGGCGAAGTAGCTGCCCTGCTGGCCGAACGCCGGCAGCGTGTCGTCGAAATAGGCGTCGCCGCCGGAATACATTTCGTGATTGGAATTCAGCGCGCGGTTGACCGCGCCGTTCCGCGACGGCCAGAGGTCGAGAAAGCGCTGCTTGACCTCCTTGGAAGTGCCGGAATAGTAGACGTCGCCAAGGTGCAGCAGCACGGCGAAGGGGTCGGGGTCGCCGCGTACGGACCTGGCGATCGCCGGCGCGCCATAAAGGCCGGTGCCCCAGTCGCCGAGGACGGCGATGCGCCCGGCCTCGGGCAACGGCTCGGCGAGCGCGCCCGGCGGACGCTTCATGTCATGCCGCTTGGCATGCTTGAGCTTCTCCCACGCCACCGTCGCCCAGCCAAACCAGTCGCTCGTGTCGAACTTGGCCTCCAGGCCGCCGGTCGGCAGCGGAGCGAATGTCAGATTGGCCGCGTCGCCGGAGGCAATCAGGCTTTGCAAGCGCGTCGCCGGGCCATGCGGCGGCGTGGTCAGCACCATGGCGCCGGCCTCGTTTTCGACGCGGCGCAGTTCGTTGAGCACATGGCCCATCGCCGCCATGAGGCTCGCGCGTTCAAGCGGCGTGGCCTCGCTGTCCTGGTTGGCGGCCTCGGTGATGTTGCCGACCGCCTCGCGGCCCGTGAGCACCTTCTCGACCTCGCGATAGGTGACGATGACCGCTTCCTTGGGCTCGATTGCCTGCGTCATGGCGCGAATTCCAATTCTGTCAGATGGCTTCGATGTAACGGTCGGGCATGTGATCGCGCAGCGGCGGCGGCAGGAGTTCGATGACGAGGCCGCCGGCATCGGTGCGCATCCCGCTCGGGCCACGACCGAGCGCCAGCGCCGCCACGAGCTTGAGCCGCGCGGTCATGGAAATCACGTTCGACAGCGGTCCGAGCAGCATCCCCTTGAGCTGCTTGGAAACGCCCCTGACGAATTGCGGCGCGTCGGAGTCAAAGCCAGGCGTCAATGCGGCGGCGTCGAACTTGCCGCCACGTTCGCAGTGGAGGTAGCGCCCGACATGGTGGAAACCCAGCATGGACGGCGCCACCGTGGGCACCACGTCGTCGCCATGCGCCAACCGCAGCGTGCGCGCGCCGAGCGCCTGATTGTAGGCACTCGCGAACGCCGCGTTGCCTGCGCGCGGCATGCCGTAGGTATAGACGGCGCGCACCGCGCCCGGGAATTGCTGGTCGATTTTCTCCGCGGTCAGAACCGCAAGGGCGCCACCGAGGCTGTGCCCGGTGACGAAAATCGGCGGCGCGCTCGCCGCGTTCGCCGCCGGCACGGTGTTGGGAAGCAATGCGCGAATTTTCGGCCACGCCGCCTGCGCGGCAACCGCGAATCCGTTGGCGGTGCCGCTCGTCGTCATGCCGATGTCGAAGTCGGTGACCCAGTTGGCGAGCACCAGGGGATCGGTTCCGGCGAACGCAATCACCGTCGCCGGCGCGCCGAGCGCAACGACGGCCTGCGTGCTTGCCTGCGGCAGTGGCGTCGCGACTTCCTCGGAAACGATCGCGCCCGGCGGAATTGTCATTCCCCAGGCTTGCGCGATCGCGGCGACCTTGGCGGGCTCGTCGGTTTCGTAGGCAAGTTGCGACATCCAGGCCAGCGCCAGCGCCGTGCCGCGATCGAAACCGTCACGCGCCGGATCGAAGCGGGAAAATGCATCCGAGGGGTAGCGCTCGCGGGGGAGCTTCGTAAGAAAACTCATCGGCGAATCCCCGGATCGTCGCTCCAGCCGCTGCGCCGCTCGGCCGCGCCGAGACGACGACCCATCATTCCCGTCGCCGGGCGGCAGGCCGCGTCGTCCCCAACACACTCGGACACCCGCCGACACACCGCCGCCGTTTAATCGCCCCCTCGCGATGCCGTGTCGGCAATTTGCATGCAAAAAACACGGCTCGGGCCACACAGTGCCATACACGTTATGCTTGCATGGCTCATCGTCATGCGTCAATATTATCCATGAGCCGGACGGTCTCCTTGGCTCATGAGGTCGGGTCGCGTGTGATGACCCCGTGGCGCTCACCGATCGCGCACGACAAAAGCGGTTTCTTGCCGCTGCGCTGTTTCCGTTTCCATTCTCCATCGAACCGCGACCGCACTCTGGCCCGGCGCGCGCAACGCGCGGCGGGCGCGCCCGACGCCGGGCGAGCGCCTATTTCGTCGAGGTCGGCTTGCGGACTGAATTGCCGAATGCATTGAGTTCTGGCGGGGCTGCGCAATGCCAAGATTGACCGGCGACGATATCGAGAGCCTGAGCAAGCTCCTGACGACGCGCCTCAACCTGCATCAGCTTGCCACGATCGTTTATTCCAGCACCGGCGACCAACTCTACGACGCCTATGTGGCGCCGGGAAAACCGTTGCGCCCGACCATCGAGGATCTGCTGCATGCGCTCGAGCGCGAGGGCTACACGGAGCTGTTTCTTGCCGCCGTCTATGAGCGCAGCCCGCAGCGGCCCGAGATACGCGCCAGGATCGCGCAGCTATTTCCGGGCGCCGCCAGTCCGCCGGGTGGCGGCGCCGGCCTTTCGCTCCAGCGCGCCGGCAGCGCGCAGGCCGACGCTCCCGCGCAGGCCTTCGCGCCCGGCCTGCAAAAGAACGTGCGCCCGCACCTCGCCAAGCTCGACGTGCGCATCTGGCTCGAAAAGCTGGCGCAGATCGAGCGGCGCGTGTGCCGCGTGGAATACAAGGGTAACGCGGCGGGAACGGGATTTCTGGTCGGTCCCGACACCGTGCTCACCAACTGGCACGTCGTCGAGACCGCCAAGACCACCAGCACGCTTGGCGAATTGGCCTGCCGCTTCGACTATCTGCGCCTCGCCGACGACACGCGCCAGCCGGGGATTGCGGTTGGCCTGCACGCCGACGGCTGCCTCGATTCGACGCCCTACAGCGCCGCCGAAAAAACCAATACGCCCGACAGCCCGCCACCCAGATCCGATGAACTCGACTATGCGCTGCTGCGGCTGGCGCAACCGGCGGGCGACGCGGTGATCGACGGCAAACGGCGCGGCTGGATCGACATGCCGGCCGCGCCCGCGCCGCTCGATAGCGGCGCGCCGCTGCTGATCGTGCAGCATCCCGACGGCGCGCCGATGAAGCTGGCGCTCGACACCAATGCCGTTATCGGCCGCAACTCCGGCGGTACCCGCATCCGCTACACGACGAATACCGACCCCGGCTCGTCGGGCTCGCCATGCTTTTCGATGGACTGGGACCTGGTCGCCCTGCACCATTATGGCGACCCGGCATGGCAGGATCCGGTCTATAATCAGGGAATTCCAATCGAGCTCATTCGCCAGCGCCTTGTCGAGCGCGGCCAGACCGCCGCGCTTGGCGCCAACGCCGCCTGATCGGGGGTCCATGGTCGCGATGCCCATTTCCGCCGCCCTCGTCGAGCCGCTCGGCAACGCCATCGGCGACCGCTTCGGCTTTCGCGAACTCGACATCATTCTTTACAAGTGCTTCTCGGATCGCAAGATCAATGAGATCGCGTCGGAGACGCAGCCGCCCCGCATCATCGCGCGCGAATGCCTGGTGGCTGTGGAACGCGAGGGTTACGAAAAGATATTCCTCGCGCACGTGATTTTTTCGCGGCCCGGCGATGACGATCTGCGCGCGCTGGTGGCGCAGGCACTTCCCGCGGCGCTCGAAGTGCTGCCGGAAATCAAGGCGCAGGTGGAGGGTGTGCTCGCGGCGCTCGAGCGCACGCGCCAGAGCATCGCCGACCCAAGGACGAAAAGCGCCATTGGCGAATCCCGCGACCGGCTGGAATTCGTCATCAAGGGAATTTCGCTCCTCGACATCTACAAGAACCTGCATGACAGCCTGCACCGCATCCAAATGCGGCCGTTTCCGGCCCTGCTCGCGGCCGCGCGCAACATGAGGAGAATCCCGATCCTGGTGGATAATCTGCGCGAATATCAGGACCAGGTGCGCATCTCGGTGGAAACGGCGAAGTCGATGCTCGACCGCCTGGCCGACGAGCCGGCCCTGCGCTCGGTCGAGGAACGATGGATCAGCAAGCTCGAGGACGTGTCGAACAAGTACCAGCAATCGCTCGACGCGCGCGACACGTCGGCGGCGTCGGTGGCGATTTACCGCTTCTGGCGCCTGCTGGAATACGATCCCAAGCGGCTCAACGAGCGCATATTCGAGACCGCCAAGGCGTTGCCGCTCGCGGAACTCTCCGCGGCGCTGCGCAAGGTGAGCGAGGCGCTCGGCAACGACGCCGGTGAGATCGCCAATGCCGACGCGTCCCTGGCCAGCCTGCGCGCCAACCTGCGCAGCCGCGTCGCCGAGCATGACATGTGGCAAAAGGTCGATGACGATTATCTTTGGCCCCTGGACAAGGCGTTCGTGGAATCCATCACCCTGGTCGAGGATTTCAACGCGGTATGGCCGGAGACGAAGCTGACCGTGGGCGCGCTCGCCAGTCTCAATCCCGACGCGGCGTGGTCGCGCAATGTTCGCAAATATTCCGACAATATCGATGACGAACTCGCCCGCGCCGCCACCGCACCCGGCGCCGACGACGCCGCGGGCGAGGAGCCGATGAAGAATCTCGGCCGGCGCTTCAATGAATATCGCAGCGAAGTACGCTTTCGATTCTTCGCGGTCGATAACGCGCTCAAACGCGAGTGCGGCATGTTGATCAGATTGGGCGACCCGTTGCGGTCGCTGTTGAGGGAGCTCGGCGATGACGAATGAATCGCACAGCGCCGAAACCGGGCAGGCGCGATATGCCTCGTTTGCCCAGCTGCGGCAGGCCCATACCGACCTGATGCGCGAATTGGAACGCGACCGGCGCTCCAGTATCGGAGACGACGCCGACGCCACGCTGGTGCGCGCCTTCGTGGCCAAGGCAACCAATACCGGCGCCATTCTCGAACGCGACGCCGAGCGCCACGTGGCGCAGAACATGCTCGACTACTGGAGCGCGGAGATCATCAGCACCTCCAAGATCGACGAAAAGGAGTGGGCGCCGGCGAAGCTCGTGGAATTCGACCCGACGACCTTGCAGGCGGCCGGCGCGGACGCACCGATTTCGGAAGCCGAGGCCGCGCGGCGGCGGCGCGACGCACGCAAGCAGATTCAAGTCGCCGCGGCGGCACGCCTGTGGAACGATTCCGAAAAGGCGCAGGGCTACCTGCTCAAGGGCGAGGCCCTTGCTGAAGCGGCGCGATTTAGAGGTTCCGACAAGGATATCGAAGCCCTGTGCGCGGCGAGCGAGGCCGCCATCCGCCGCGAATGGCGCAATCGCGCTATCAACCTCATCGTGGCGGCGGCGTCGGCGGTCATCGTCGGCGCCTATGTCTGGCAGCTCTACGGCGATTTCCGGGGCGAACAGGACAAGGTGCGCCAAGAACGGCAGAAAGTCGTCGAGGAAAAGCAGAAAGTCGTCGAGGAGAAAAAGGATGCCGAATACGCAGTGATCGTCACAAAGCAGGTCGTAAACCAGCAGAACGCCGATCTCAAATTGGCCAAGGACGTCGTCGGTGACCTGCAGAAGCGCATCGAGGGATTGCAAAGGCAACTGCTGGTCAGTCGGGTAAGCCTCGTGGAAGACAGCGCGTCAACCGAGGCGATTTCGCGCAACGCGGCACAGTTCGTCAAGCTCGCCACGCGCGGCATCGAAATTTCCCGGCCCGAGCATCAGGAGGGATTCATCTGGATCGGCTCGGACGCGGAGGGCAAGAGCAACCTGCGAAACCCGGCGACCAATGCGCCGGTGACGCCAAAGGATGTCGTCGCCAACACCGCCTATCGCGTCATCAAGAATCTGGTGTTCCGCGCCGGCGCGCCCGACCGGGAGCGGTATATATCGACGGACAGCCTTGGCGTCATTCCCGAGGGCACGCTGGTGACCGCGGTGGCGGCCGCGGAGGAACCGTACAGCCGGCCGACCGGCAAGCAATACTGGCTCAAGGTTCAAGTCGAGCGATCGCCGCAGCCGGTCGTCTATTTTCAATACGCGAGCGCGCCGGCGGCGAGCGCGCAACAATTTTCCCAGACGCTGCAACAGCGCGGCTATCGCATTCCCGGCGTCGAGGCAACCGACCTGGCCAAAAGCCTCAATGAAGTGCGATTCTATTATCCTGACGATAAGGAGGCCGCCGCGAAATTGGCGCGCGACACCTCGGCGGCGCTGCGCGAGCGCTATCCCACCATGGCGGCGACCAAGGATATCGACCTCACCGCCAAGCGTGGCGCGCGCAACTTTCCCGGCGTCATCGAACTTTGGCTGGATCTTCCCGCGAGCGCGCAATGAGTGGCAGGCCCGAATGCGCGCGCAACAATCCTCGGCGGGCGATTTCACGCGCGCGGCAGCGCCCGCCCGCACGTCCTGGCGCTGCCGGGAACCGAGTCACGCGCCATGCATTAGGTTGTGTTACGCCGCGAACATATGCAACTTATACGCGAGGTCGTCCATAGACGTCCGACGGAGAATTCCGCGCCCTGCCGCCGCGCGCCGACGCGCGTCGATGGGCGTTTTGGAAGCGGTGGCGTTGGAGGGAACACATGGCAGGACGCGACGTCGAGCGCCTCAAGCATTTTCTCGCGATGATCACCCGCAAGAGTGGGGGAATCGAGGGCCAGATCGCGGCGCTCGCGGAGCGACCCGCCACGACGATGGCGGGCGGACTGGAGAGCGCGTCGCCGTTGCCCGGACCGGCCGAGCTGGCGCGGCGCGGCATGGAATCGCTCGCGCTCGGCCGCGAGCCGACCAACGCCGAATATCTTGGCTTGGAGGCGATCATCAACGCCGAGCTGCGGCCCGCGGTCGATATCGCGGGCGGCACATTCACCGTCACGCATCCGCTGTGGAAGCGGCTCTCGGACGATGCCGCGATCCGTGGCCGCATCGAGGCCGCGATACCGTCCATCGGCCGCGTCGAGCTTCCCGGCAGCACCCGCTATCCCTATGGCGGAACCGGTTTCGTGGTCGGCGACGGCCTGATCATGACCAACCGCCACGTCGCAGAATTGTTCGCCACCGGCCTTGGCGACCGCAGGCTCGCCTTCATCGACGGAGCCAAGGCCGGCATCGATTTCCTGCGCGAGTTTGGCCAGCCGACCGGCACCACGCTCATGGTGCGCAAGGTGGTGATGATCCATCCCTATTGGGATATGGCGCTGCTCGCGGTCGACGGACTGCCGGCCACGCGCGCGCCGCTGAAGCTCGCGCTGCAGGACGCGCGCGACCTCGCGGGCCGCGATATTTTCGTCGTCGGCTACCCCGCCTTCGACCCGCGCAACCCAACCGACGTGCAGCAGAATCTTTTCAACGGCCGGTTCGGCGTCAAGCGCCTGCAGCCGGGCGAGCTGCAGGGCGGCACGCAGGCGGCGAGTTTTGGAAAGCTGGTCCGCGCCGCGACGCATGACTGCTCGACGCTCGGCGGCAATTCCGGCTCGGCCGTGATCGATCTTGAAACCGGCCAGGTGCTCGGGCTGCATTTCGGCGGCCAATATCAGCAGCAGAATTTCTGCGTCCCGGCATCCGAACTGGCGCGCGACAGCCGCGTCATCGACACCGGCATCGTGTTCGCCGCCACGCCCGACGGCGGTCCCAACGATTGGAACGCGTGGTGGCAACGCGCCGACGCGACGGAAACCGCGTCCGACGCCACCTCCGCCGCATCGGCGCCGGCATCGGCGGCGGTGGCCGCGTCCGCGCCCGCGTCGCCAGGCTCGGCCAGCGTGGCGGCGGCGCCGGGCGGCGGCGCAACGGTGATCGTGAATATCCCCTTGCGCGTCGCGATCTCCTTCGGCGCCGCAAGCGTTGGCGACGGCAGCGGCGCGGCGCGGACCGTGGAATCGGTCGCCGATTTCGGGCTCGAGGCGCTGCGCGAGCCGCGCCACGATGAGGAATATACGTCGCGAACCGGTTACGACCCGGCCTTTCTCGACGATCCCGACCGCAACGGCGCGCACACCCCGGTGCATGTGGCGATGCCGCAGGCCTCCGACCCGCACGTCCTGGCCCGGACGCGCGGCGGCGACGACATTCTGCACTATCAGAACTTTTCCATCAGGATGCACGCCAAGCGCCGCCTGGCGCTGGTCACCGCGTCGAACGTCACCCAGGCGCCGGCGTTGCGCCGGCCGGAGCCGAACGAGGATTATACGCGCAAGGGCTTGACCGGTCTCGGCAAGAACGATCAGGAGCGCTGGTTTCTCGATCCGCGCCTCGACAAGAAATTCCAAGTCCCGGACGTGTTCTTGACCAAGGATCGCCAGGCCTTCGACAAGGGCCATATCGTGCGCCGCGAGGATGTCGCCTGGGGCGCCACCTACGCGCTGGTGCGCCGCGCCAATGGCGACACCTACCACGTCACCAATTGCTCGCCGCAGGTGGCCGGCTTCAACCAGTCGAGCCGCGGCGAGGACAATTGGGGCGACCTTGAAAACCACGTCCTGGCGCAGGCGGCGAGCGAACGGCTCTGCGTCCTCGCCGGCCCGGTGCTCGACCCCGCCGACGCGGTGTTCTTCGGCGTGGGCGACGCCAACACGACCTTGCGCGCCAAGATACCGTCGCGCTTCTGGAAGGTGATCGTCGCGCGCGTTGCCGACGGCATCGCGGCCTACGGCTTCGTCTTGGAGCAGGACCTCGACGACGTCCAGTTCGAGTTCGTCGTGCCAGGGAATTTCGCCCCGGTCATGCATCCGATCGCCGATATCGAGGCGCTGACAGGGGTCACGTTCGGCGCGTCAATTCGCGCGGCAGATCAATATGACACCGTGCGCGGCGCGGAAACGGCGGCGCGCGGCGGCGCGCGGCGCAAGCGCGTAACACGGCGATGACGCGGGCGCGCTGGCGGAGTGTGACCGGATGGCGTGCCAGCATTACTGGCGGCAATGGGCGAACCGAAATTGGAGGAAATGGACATGACAATTACCACCGCGACAAGCGCGCTTGAATTCGTCAAGGCGGCGCAGTTGCCGTCGCCGCCGGCGGCCGGCCTCGAGGCGGCGCTCGAGGCGCCCGGCGCCTTCGACTTCGACAAGGCCAAGGCGCAGGCGCTGGTCGTCGGCTCGGAAATCGTTTCCTTCGTCAAGGGCGTCACCGAGGAGCGGCGGCGCGACATCGTCAATTCCGCCCTGCTTGCCCAGCTCGTCGCCAAGAAGCGCGTTCCCGACGCGACGAAGATCCTCGAGTGGTACAAGGTCTATTTCGACGCGCTGGAAAATATCGGCTGGGTCACGCAGTCGCGGCAATTCGTGACGCATCACGAGCGGGCCGACAATTTCGAAGCGCATGAGGCCATCATGACGGTGGCGGCGAGCCTGCTCGGTCCGGCACGGCGGCGCTGCAGATCGTCAAGGCCACGCTCGACGCGCTCAAATCGATGAGCACGAACAGCCCGTGGATCACGATCTTCAACCGCGAGAGCCAGCACGCCAAGAGCGCGCGATTCCAGGTGAGCCTCGCCGACCAGAACGAGGCGGGCGAATTCATGGTGACGCTGATGGCCTTCGGCCTCAGCGCCAGCGCGACGCTGACGCAGGTGCTGTTCTTCAAGTTCCGCACGAACGAGGTGGAGCTCAAGCATTCATCGGGAAAGGTGACGATCAACGCCACGGTCCTGGCGGCCGTTCGCGGCGCGATCGAAAAGAAGCTTGCAAGCCACGCGACAAGCTACGTTCGAGGCCTGCCCGACCTTGGCTGACCAAGCGACAGGGCGCGCCCTTGTTTGCAGCGGCGGAGCGAAGACGCGGCGTGGAATCTCCCCGGCATTCGCGCCGCCCATGTCACGAATGGCGATTGCACAGGAGCACGGACAATGAGCGGGAAAATCGAGGAGACGCCGGAACACGTGCTTGACGAGGCGGCGCTGGAACAGGCGCGGGAGTATCGCGAGGGATTGCTCTGGTGGGCCGAAGCAAGGCTTGCCCGCTCCGCTCTCGAGACGCCACCGCCGCCGCTGCCGCCGTCGAGTACCGAAATCTCGCAGCGCGCCTTCGACATGATCGTCTTTTTCGAGGTCACGAGCGAGGCGCTCTATACGCAGAAGTACCGCATGCCGATCTGGCCCAAGGGCGCCTCCGGCGTGACCATCGGCATCGGCTATGACGTGGGTTATGCCAATCGGGTGCAGCTTCGCGACGACTGGGCGCAATCGATTCCGGATGCAATGATCCGCGCGCTCGAGGCGGCGATCGGCGTGACCGGCGAAGCGGCGCGGCCGCTGGCGGCGGCCTTGGGCGCCAGCGTCGACGTGCCATGGCAAGCCGCGAGCGCGGTGCATCGGCGGCGCGTGATCCCGCGCTGGGTGTCCCTGGTGGAGCGCTCGCTCGGCAATACCGCAAGGATCGGGGCCGATTGCCTCGGCGCGCTGGTGTCGCTGACCTACAATCGTGGCGCCTCGTTCACCAAGGACGGCGATCGCTACCGCGAAATGCGCGCCATACGCGAGCACATGGCGGCGAAGGAATTCGCCCGCATCCCCGGCGAACTACGCGCCATGCGGCGGCTGTGGCCGGAGGTCCCGGGATTGCAGGCCCGACGCAACCAGGAGGCAAAACTGTTCGAGGACGGTTTGCGCGCGATACCGGTCGTTTAACGCATCGTGCAGCGACGGGCCGCTCCGTCGTGCCAATCGCACACGAAGGGAATAGCCGCGCGCCACCTGCATCGTCGCACGCGACGCGCGCGGCGGCATTGGAGCGGGATCGGCGCGCCGACAATCCGGCCGCATGACACGGGAGGCGACATTGGCAATCTGTCCGTTCGCGATTCAAAAAATCATCAGCGGCCCGTCCGGACCCTTTACCGGCGGCCCGTTCAAGATCGTTCATCACACGACGGAAGGAGGCACGGCACAGGGCGCCTTCAATGCCTTCTCCGCGAACCGATCCGACCCGCATTTCACCGTGGACGCCACGGCAATCTTTCAGCATATCGACACCGGCCTTGGCGCACGCGCATTGCGCAATGCCCCCGGCGGCGTGGAGACCAACCGGGACTCGGCCATCCAGATCGAGGTCGTCGGATTTGCGCATCGCCCCAAGACCAAGCCGACGCTGCGCAACGTTGCGCGTTTATGCCGCTGGCTCGAGCAAACGCATGCGATCGCCAAAACCTGGCCGAACGGCCCGCCAAGGCCGGCGAACAATGGCCACGATCCGGGCGGCCATAACCGCAACGCGCAGAACTGGGACACCAAGTCGGGTCACTACGGACATTGCCACGTCCCGGAAAACACGCATTGGGATCCGGCCTATACGGGCGACGAAGTCGCCTTCCTGATGGCGTTCGACCCGGATGCCGGCGGCCTCGAAGGTCCCGACGCCTTTCCATCCATCGTGGAGGACGATCCCGGATTGTCGGAGGCGGTTTCGCAAATGCCGGATCACCACAAGGTGGACTGAGCGCGCGGACGGCGCGGCTACGACGTCCGCAGGTCTTGACTTGCAAAATGCCGGCGCATCGCCAGCAGCCCGGCGCAGGCCAGGGCGGCAAAGACCGCGCCGGCGAGAAAGGCACCGCCTGGTCCGGCGATGTCCCAAAGCAATCCGGCGATCATGCTGGCAACAAGCAGCGCCATGCCGGTCACCAGATTGAACACGCCATAGG
This sequence comes from Pseudomonadota bacterium, assembly GCA_016195095.1. GTDB lineage: Bacteria > Pseudomonadota > Alphaproteobacteria > Rhizobiales > Xanthobacteraceae > JACQAE01. Next base: position 2,764 of record JACQAE010000179.1, on the reverse strand, counting down.
CGGTGCCGCGCCGCTCCGCCGCTACCGCATCCGCCACCAGGGACGCGAAAATCCCCTGCGTGAGGCCCATATGCAGGCCCCATAGCATGACCCCCAGCATGACGCCGAACGTTTGCGTTGCGGTGGCAAGAACGAGGTCGGCCACCACCAGCACGAGAATGCCGACGATGAGAACCGAGACGCGGCCGCCGCGATCCGACACGATACCGGCAGGGTAGGCGGCCACGGCATAGGCCACGTTCATGGCGACGAGCACGATCGGAACGAGCGCCAGCGCCATGCCGATCGACTGCGCCCGCAGCACGAGGAACGCCTCGCTAAAGCGCGCCAAGGTGAAGATCGCGCCGACGGCGAGCACCCACCAGTAGCGCGCGCCCAGCGTCGCGAATTGGCGGCGATTGAGTGGAAAGCGCACGGCGCGCGCATGCGGCGCGCGCGCCGGCTCCTTGACGGCCACCACCATGAGCGCGAAGGCCAAAAACGCGGGAATGACCGCGAACCAGAATATCGCGGTGAAGTTATCCGAGGTGAGCCACATGAGCCCGACGGCCAGCAACGGCCCCAGGAACGCGCCCACCGTGTCGAGCGACTGGCGCAACCCAAAGCTCGCGCCGCGCAAATGCGCCGGACTGAGGTCGGCGACGAGCGCGTCGCGCGGCGCGCCGCGAATGCCCTTGCCGATGCGGTCGATGAAGCGCGCGGCGATCAACCATTCAATGGATGTCGCCAAGGGAAAAATCGGCTTGCTGGCGGCCGCCAATCCGTAGCCGAACGCCGCCAGCCACCTGCGCCGGCCCAGCCGATCGCTGAGCGCGCCGGAAAATACCTTGACCATCGCGGCGGTGGATTCGGCGACGCCCTCGATGATCCCCACCGTCAGCGCCGACGTGCCGAGCACGACGACAAGATAGACCGGCAGCAGCGCGTGGATCATCTCCGAGGACATGTCCATCGCCAGCGAGACGCATCCGAGCACCCAGACGCCACGCGGTATCCGGCGCCAAACCGCGATCGGCCCTGATCCACCCTGCGACACCGGCCATCCCCAAATATTCCTGCGGGCCGGCGCGATCCGCTTCGCGCCGGCGCGGGATCCCGCAAAGCGGGGACCTCATCGCGGCGTCATGCTCAAGAGCAATTTTCCAGCGACGCCGGAACCGCCTCGCCGTGGAAAAAGGCGGCAAAGCGAAAGAATATCGAACGCTTTCCGTTTCGCAAGAAACGCGAAGCGCTCTCGTAAACCGACTGCGCCTAGCGCAGCGCCGCGACCGGTCGCACCAAATCCACGGCGCCGCCGCGACGACAAGCGTCAATGGGCCACTTCCGGTCGCCACCAGGCGGTCGATCACGACCACGAATGCCGAATCAGCGTCGGTCGCATTTAACCGCAGGAATGATCGTTAGTTCATGTTTTCCATGGTCATTGTCGACATTCGTGGTCCCGGAACCGAAGGGCGCAAGGCCCCACAATATTCGAAGCTTAGCCTTCCGCGCTTTTCGCCGCCCGCGCCGCCGGCAGCTTCAAGGCGACGCGCAAGCCCGGGCTGTTGTCCATGACGTCGATATCGATGGCGTGCAACGCGGCGATCGCCGCGACCAGACTGAGGCCAAGTCCGCTTCCCGGTGTCGATCGGCTGCGTTCAAGCCGATGGAATCGCCGGAATATCCGCTCACGTTCGGGCCGCGGCACGCCGTCCCCGTCGTCAGCGACGACGCCAACCGCTCCGTCATCGCCCAACGTCAAGCCGACATCGATGCGCGCGCCGCGCGGCGTGTGCCGGATCGCGTTGTCGACGAGATTGGCCAGCATCTGCGTGAGCAGGTCACGGTCGCCACGGACCACGATCCCCATGTCGACGCGGCCGACGAATTGCTTACCGGCATCCTCCGCCGCTGGCGCAACAGCATCGATGACCGTCTCAAAGACGGCGCTCATATCGACATCGCCGAATCCGGATTTGCGCGCGCCGGCCTCAATCTGCGCGATGCGCAGCAACGCGCTGAAAGTATCGAGAATGCCGTCGGTCTCGGCGATGGCGATTTCGATCGCGGCGCGCCCGATCGCCGGCGTCGGGGGATGGTCGCGCATCGCCTCCAGGCGTTGGCGCAAGCGCGCCAGCGGTGTGCGCAGATCGTGGGCGATGTCATTGGAGACCTGGCGCAGGGATTCCATGAAGTCCACGATGCCCAAAGCCGCCTTCGAAAAAACAGCCCTGAATCAGGTTTCGGCTGATTTGCGAATCGCAAGAGTCCACAGGACCTAGAGCATTTTCCGGCGAAGTGGGAACCGGTTCACCGCAAGATCGCGCGATGGAAGTTAACGCGCAATCCGGCGCCACTCACCATCCGATTGCCTTTGGCAACCACGTCGCGATGCCGGGATAAAAAAATATCAACACCAGCGTCGCAACCTGTAGCCCGACAAAGGGAACAACGCCGCGATAAATGTCGCCGGTGGTGATGTCCGGCGGCGCGACGCCGCGCAGGAAAAACAATGCCCAGCCGAACGGCGGCGTCAAGAAAGATGTCTGGAGATTGACACAAATGAGTATCGCAAGCCACACCATATCGACGCCGGCCGCCGCGAAAACCGGTAGGAACAGCGGCACGGCGATATAGGAAATTTCGATCCATTCAATGAAAAATCCAAGAAAGAAGATTATAAACATCAAGAACCAGATGGCGCCGACGGTGCCGCCGGGAAGCAGCGTGAACATGTCTTGAACGAGGCGCTCGCCTTGCAGTCCGCGAAAGGCGAGGGCGA
>JACQAE010000178.1 GCA_016195095.1 Pseudomonadota bacterium | reverse complement strand
CTCGCCTGGGCCTGCGCCCAATCGAGTGTGAAACCCGGCTGTTGGTCGCGCTCGGCCACGCTCAGAGGTCCGGTGAACTCGCCAATCAGGTGGGTCGGGTCATAGACCTGGGCGGCGACCACAACGTTCCTGAGGGTGACGGTCAGCGGCGTTACCGCGTCGCGAATGTCGACGCGCGCGTCGGCGCAACGCACCTCGATGCGGAACGGAAAACCGCCGATGTCCTCGCGCCCGCAGACATGGATGCGCCCGGCATGCGCCTCGCGCGCGCGCCAGCCGGCGATGACTTCGGCGGTCTGGCCGGCGGCAAAATACCACAGGCCAGACCAGACCAGTGCCAACAGGCCGACAATGATAGCCGGGATGGCGATGGTCAGCGATCGCCGGCGCGCGGGTGGGGCATGTTCAAATTGGTCAAAGCGCACGATATCTTCCACCGTTGCACGGGCGCGCCAAGCCTCCCGCTGGATTCGAACGGCGCATCGGTACCTTAGATGTTTTATCGCATTTTTTTCGTGGCGGCGCGGTGTCCGACGCGCCAAAACGTCCGATTATTCCGTCTTTTGGCATATCCTGGAGTGGTCAGCCTCGTGTGGCGCCGGCAAAGGCGCTGATGGTGAGGCTGCGGCCGCGTATGGTCCCGTGCGAAAGCCGCGGTTTCGCACGGGATCAAGCTCGAAAACGATGCCTAGGGTTGCAACGGCGATTGCGGACCAAACGATCTGGCTCCAGAGCGCTTCCCGTTGCAGTTGCAATGGGAAGCGCTCCATGTTCTTTGACTTTGTTGCATTTTCTGCGGCGAACCGGTTCCCACTTCGCCGGAAAATGCTCTAAGCGGGGGAACCGGGAACGCAATCGACGCGGGCGCCAAGAGCCGCATAATGGCCGTGCAATAGCTGTGCAATGAATTCAACGGTTCATCACGCCGCCGCCGGCGACCTTTGGGTATTCGGCTATGGCTCGCTCATTTGGCGGCCCGGTTTTGCCTTCCGCGATCGTGTGCCGGCGCGGCTCACCGGGCTGCACCGGTCGCTGTGCGTCTATTCCTTTGTCCATCGCGGCACCCCCGAACGGCCGGGCCTCGTGCTCGGCCTCGATCATGGCGGCGCCTGCCACGGGATCGCCTATCGCGTCGCGCCCAATGCGCGGGCGGCGACCATCGCCTACCTGCGCGAGCGCGAACAGGCGACGAGCGTCTACCGCGAGGCGACGCGGCGCATCATGCTGCTTGACGGCAGCCGGCTGTGCGTCGAAGCCTTGGCATACGTTGTCGATCGTCGTCATCCGCAATATGCCGGCCGGCTCACGTTGGCGGAGCAATTGCGCCTCGTCTGCCAGGGAGTCGGGCAATCGGGGCGCAACCCTGACTATGTGATCGAGACCGTCGCGGCGTTGGAGTTTCTCGGCATTCGCGACGCGCGGCTGCACGCTCTGGCAGGGCGGCTGCAAGCGAACGCGCCGGGCACGGGCAAGGTGCCCGGCTGACCCGGCCGCCACGGATTTCGCGTTGGCATGGTCAGATTTGTTCGCGTTCGGCCTCGGCGATGAGGTCGTCGGTTGCCGCCTCGATATCAGCCTGGAGCCGCTCGAAGAAGGCGGCCGCCTCAAGCCCAGGCGCGATGGGGCGAAGGAACGCGACACGAATGGTTCCGGGCCGGCGCAAGAACTGCCGCCGCGGCCAGAACATGCCGGAATTAAGCGCGATCGGCAGGCACGTCGCCCCGGTTTCGGCGTAGAGACGCACGGTGCCATATTTGTACGCCGCCGGCGCGCCAGGCGAGCGCCGCGTTCCCTCCGGGAAAATGACGATCTGGCGTCCGTGCGCGAGCACCGCGCGCGCGCGTTCCGACATCGCGGCGGTGGCCGCCTTGGCGCCGCCGCGCGCGACGGCGATCATGCCGCCCTTCCACGCATACCAGCCAAAGAAGGGAATCCACATCAGTTCGCGTTTGACGACGAATGCCGGATCGGGGAACACCGTGAGCAAAGCGAAGGTTTCCCACATCGATTGGTGCTTGGCGGCGACGATCAGCGCGCCGGCCGGAATATTCTCCCGCCCGCGCCATTCGACGTGGATATCGCAGATGCGGCGAAGGAGCCAAAGGTTGCAACGACCCCAGAAGCGGGCGAGCCTGATAATGCCCCAGCGCGGCATCACCAGGGTCGGGATGGCCGCGAGCAACAGCACGATCAATAGGCCATAGCACAGCACGTTGAACAGAATCGAGTGCACGACCAGCGCCGCGCCGGCGTGGTGCGCGCGCGGTGCATCGGGTGCGATTGCAACCCCCGCCCCGGCCGAAGGCCGATCTCGCGCGTCAGCTCGCGGTTTGGATGTCACGCCGCGCCACGCCGGTTGGGTCGGTTGTCAGGTCAAGCCCATTGCGCACCATCGCGTACAGGTATTTGAAATATTCCGCCACGATAAGCCGCGCCACCTCGGCGTCCGTCCACCACGACACCTGGCGGCGCTTTTCCGTGACCACGGGATAGGCGATGAGCGCGACGTCGGGCAATTGGTGCGCCAATTCCATCATCGCGCGCGGCAGGTGATAGTTCGAGGTCACCACAATGAGCGAGCGAAATCCGCGCGCGCGTGCCCATTTGCGCGTGGCGACGGCATTGCCGACCGTATTCATCGCCGAATGATCAAGGTCGATGCAGCACGCGAACAAGCGCTCATAAGGCGCGGTCAGCCGCGAAATCCGATCCGGGCTGGTCGCGCGATTGACGCCAGTGATCAGCAGGCGCTGACCGCGCCGCGCCGCCAGCAATTCGATGGCGTCGCTAATGCGCGAGGCCCCGCCGGTGAGCGCGACGATGCCGTCGGCGGTGCGATCGAGAACGATCTCGGCGTCGGGAACGCGGGTGACGAAGGCAAGAAATCCCACCGCCAGCGCCGCGCCCGCTATCGCAAGCGCGAGCGTGGCTGCGCGGTAAAGGCGTCGCGCGGGCGCGCGCGTCGACGCTTCCGCCGCCGGCCTTGCGGCGTCGCGCGCAGCGTCGGTGTCACCATCCCTCATCGCCCGCGACCCGTTTTTTGCCCGCCGGCGCCGCGCCGCCGCCCACCAAGGTGGCGGCGCGTGTCCGATGCCGCGTGGACCGCCCGGCCCAGCATATCATAGCGCAATTGCTCGAACCTCCCTCGGGCGAAGACACCTTATTGGACAGCCGATAGTGTTGAGCGCACGACATGGCGCGACGTTGCCGCGGCGACGGCGGCGATGAGCAAGATTTGCACGCCAATTCCGGCGTAGCCGGCGGCGCCGATGGAAAACGATCCGAACAGCGGCGCCATCTGATCGGCACCGGCGCTGCCGGCGAGGCGGCTCACCATAAGGCTGGCGAGCAGGAACAGCGCGGCCGCGCCGCCGCCGCCGATCACGCCGCCGCGCAGGCCAAGAATGAGGAACCGGCGCTGGAATTGGCGCGCGATATAGTGCTCGCTGGCGCCGATCACGTGCAATACCTCGATGATCGGGCGATTCGTGGCCATGGCGCCGCGCGTCGCGAATCCGACCATGAGGATGGTGGCGCCGAGGACAAGCGCCAACACGCCGATCGCCGCCGCGATCGTGCTGCCGGCCATCGCCTGCATGCGCGCGGCAAATCGGCGGTGATCGTCGAGGATGGCGTCCGGCACCTGTCGCGCCAGCGCCGCCTTAAGCGCGGCAAGATCGGGGGATTGCCCCTCGGCGACGCGCACGGCAATGATGCGCGGCAACGGCAGATCGATGGAGGCCAGCGTGCCAAGCCACGGCTCGAGCAGCCGCGCGGATTCCTGGCGCGAATAGGGCCGCGCTTCGGCGATGCCCGGCAGTGCGCGCGCCAGTTCGGCCGCGCGGTACATCTCCGCCTCGATATCCTTTCCAGCATTCGGCTTGATCTGAATGGTCACCTCGCGGGTGACGTCGGCGCGCCAATCGTCCGCCGCCGCCAGCACGAGCATGGCGCAGCCGCTGGTCAGCGCGGCGAGCAGCGTCATGATGGCCACCACCGCCGTGAACGAGCGGCCAGAAATCGTGTCGGGCGGCACAATCGGGGTTTCTTCGCGCGGCCTCGCTTCCATCCAGCGCGTTTCGCTGCTCTCGGAAGCCGGCGCCGGACGCTCTGCCGTCATGCCTCGACCTCAATGATAGATGTGTAGCCGGCCATCATGCAGCACGAGCCGGCGCGCGTCGAATTGATCCATCAGCGCGATGTCGTGCGTGGCGATGACGACGGAGGTGCCGGATTTGTTCAGCTCGACGAACAACCGCAGCAGCCGCTGCGCTAGCGATGGATCGACATTGCCGGTCGGCTCGTCGGCGAGCAGGAGTTGCGGGCGCGCGATGACGGCGCGCGCGATCGCGGCGCGCTGCTTTTCCCCGCCCGAGAGGACCGGCGGCAGCGCCCACATCCGCTCGCCAAGCCCGACCCATTGCAGGAGTTCCACGACTTCCTGGCGGTAGCTCGCCTGGCGCCGTCCGAGAATACGGAACGGCAGCGCGACGTTTTCAAAGGTCGTCATGTGATCGAGGAGGCGGAAATCCTGGAATACGACGCCGACCTGGCGGCGCAGGCTGGCGATCGCGTCCTTGCTCAGGGTGGAAACGTCCTCGCCGAACAGCGTGATCAGCCCGCGGGTCGGCCGCAGCGCCAGGAACAGCAGGCGCAGGAACGTGCTCTTGCCGGCGCCCGAGGGTCCGGTCAAGAACTGGAACGAGCGCGGCTCGATATGGAACGTCAGGTCGCGCAGGACCTCGGGCCCGAGCCCGTAGCGCAATCCTACATTCTCGAAGCGGACCAATCCTGTCTCCGGTTGCATGCATCGCCAGCATCTGGCCGGCGCCAACGTAGCGCCAGGACAGTCTGATTCGGCATTAGAGCGTTTTCCGATTCAATTGAATCGGAAATCGCTTTATTTTCTTTGACTTTATCCCATTTTCTGCGGCGAACCGGTTCCCACTTCGCCGGAAAATGTTCTCGAACACGTATCGCGCAGCTGGAAATCACACTTGCGCCCCTGTCCGGTCGGGCCGGGCGGGAAACGCGGCAAAGTTAATGGAGCATTAACGAACGATCGGGCAGGTTGGGTATCGGCCGGCGACTCGCCGCCATGGTTATCCGATGGTTAAGCGCGGCCCACGCCAGGGGTCCGCGCCAAAGGCATTGAGCGATGCAAATCGTCTGCCCCAATTGTTCGACCGCCTACGATGTGTCCGCCGCCTCGCTGGGCGAGCGCGGCCGTTCCGTGCGTTGCGTTCGTTGTCGCAACATCTGGGTCGCCAGCGCCCCCGCGCTGGTGGAAGCAACGCCTGAGGCCGCCGCCGGCGAATTCGCCATGGAGACGACAGCCACCGGCAACGCCACGCATGACCCCGCGCCGGATGGACTTGAGCAGGCGGAATCAGCCGCCGGCGAACAGGTTGTCGATCATGCGCCCCCGCTCGCACCGGGCGACGACGGCGAGCGCCATATCGACGTCACCATCGAAGCCGCTATCGCCAGGGCCGTGCCGGCCGAGCCTGCCGACATCGAGAGCGTCACCCGCCGCCGTGAATCGAACCGCGCCGGGCGCTGGCGACTTGCCCTCGGCCCGCACGGCCTGGCCGTTGCCATCCTGGTACTGGTCGCCATCCATGCCGCGCTCGTCTCCTGGCGCGCCGGCATCGTGCGCGTGCTGCCGCAGACGGGCTCGCTCTATGCGCTGATCGGCCTTCCGGTCAACCTGCGCGGCCTGAGTTTCGCCGACGTCAAGAGCCTACCCGACACGATCGACGGCGTGCCGGTGCTCGTCGTCGAGGGGCGCGTGGTCAATGCGGTCGATCGGCCGCTGCAGGTGCCGCGCATGCGGTTTTCCGTTCGCACCGCCGGCGGCGGCGAACTCTATGCCTGGACGCTGCTGCCGACCCGCACCGTTCTCGGTCCCGGCGAAGGGTTCGATTTTCGCACCCGCCTTGCCTCGCCCCCGGCCAATGGTCGCGACGTGATGGTGCGGTTCTTTCACCGTCGCGACCTTGCCGCCGGACTGAACTGAGGTGGCACGCCATGGCGCGCATTCTCATCGCCGAAGATGAAGAGCCCACGCGCGCGCTCATCGCGCACGCATTGACCGAGGACGGCCACGATATCCTCACCGCCGCCGACGGCGCCGAGGCCCTCGACATGCTCGGGCGCGCGAAGCCGAAACCAGACCTCCTGCTCACCGATCTGCGCATGCCGGTGATGGATGGCATCGCCCTCGCGCTCGCCGCTGCGCGCGATCATCCCGACATGACGATCGTTCTGATGACCGGTTATGCCGACCAGCGCGAGCGCGCGCATGGCTTGCAGGCGCTCGTGCACGCGGTCATCACCAAGCCCTCGTCGCTTGACGACATCCGCAAGGTCATCGCGGGCGCGCTTGCGCCGCGGCGGATGTGAAGGGGCGGGCAGGTCATTCGTCGCTGGCATAGGGACGCGGCATGGGCCGCGGCGGCTCGGCGTGGCGGCGCCCGAAATCGGGCGTGGCGGAATCCTGGCCGATCGTGACGATGCCACGCCGGATGGCGCGGGTGCGCGAAAACTGCGCAAATAGCGTATCGCCGTCGCCGCGCCGGATGGCGCGGGTGAGCTTGGACAGGTCCTCGTTGAAGGTTCCGAGCATTTCGAGCACGGCGTCCTTGTTGGCAAGGAACACGTCGCGCCACATGGTCGGGTCGGAGGCGGCGATGCGGGTGAAATCACGAAAGCCGCCGGCGGAGAAATTGAGCACTTCCGAGCGCGTCACCGCGGAAAGCTCGTCGGCGGTGCCGACAATCGTATAGGCGATGAGATGCGGCAAGTGGCTAGTGACCGCGAGCACGAGATCATGGTGCTCCGCCGTCATGCATTCGACATTGGCCCCGAGCATCCGCCAAAATGTGCTCAACCGTTCGACCGCCGTGGGGTTGGCGTCCTCCAGCGGCGTCAGGATGCACCAGCGGTTGATGAACAGTTCGGGGAAGCCCGCGTCCGGCCCGGAATGCTCGGTACCGGCGACCGGATGCGCGGGAATGAAATGCACGCCTTTCGGCAGGTGCGGGCGCATGTCGCGCGCGACCGCGGCCTTGACCGAGCCGACGTCGGACACGATCGCGCCATCCTTGAGATGCGGCCCGATTTCCGCCGCCACCGCGCCACCGCGCCACTCGCGCCGACCGGCACGCAGACGATGACGAGATCCGCTCCGGCGACCGCGGCTGCGTTGCTGCCGGCCACGTGATCGGCGAGACCGAGCTCGACGACGCGCGCGCGTGTCGCCTCGGAACGCGCTGTGGCGACGATGCTGCGGGCGGCGCCAAACGCGCGCGCCGCGCGCGCGATCGAGGAGCCGATGAGGCCCGTCCCAAGCAATGCCAGGCGATCGATGGCCGGCGGCGAATTCACGTTTTCTGCCCCATGAACTCCGCCAGTGCCGCGACGGCAAGGCGGTTTGCTTCCTCGCTGCCGACGCTCATGCGCAGCGCGTGCGGCAGCTTGTAGGCGTCGAGGCGGCGCACGATGAGGCCGCGGCGGGCGAGGAACGCGTCGGCCTCGGCGGCGGTGCGGCCGGCGGCGCGCGGAAAATGCATGAGCAGGAAATTGCCGACGCTCGGCGTTACGTCGATTCCAAGCGCGCGGATTTCCTGCGTCAGCCAGCCGAGCCATTGCTCGTTATGCACGCGCGAGCGCTCGACATGCGCGGTGTCGGCGACGGCGGCGACGCCGGCGGCGATCGCAGGCGCGCTGACGTTGAACGGCCCGCGAATGCGATTGATGGCATCAATGACGTGCGCTGGCCCATACATCCAGCCGAGCCGCAACGCCGCGAGCCCATGAATCTTTGAGAATGTGCGGCACATGACCACGTTGTCGCTGGTGGCCACAAGCTCAATGCCGGCCTCGTAGTCGTTGCGACTGACATATTCGGCGTAGGCCGCGTCGATCACGAAAAGGACGTGCGGGGCGAGCGCGCGGTGCAGCCGCCGCACCTCGTCGAAGGCGATATAGGTGCCGGTCGGGTTGTTGGGGTTGGCCAGAAAGACGATTTTCGTGCGCGCGCTCACCGCGGCAAGAATGGCGTCCACGTCGGCGATAAAATCCTTCTCGGGCGCGACCACCGGGCGGGCGCCGCAGCCGAGTGTCGCGATCGGATAGACGAGGAATCCATGCGTCGTATGAATAGCCTCGTCCTGATCGCCGAGATAGGCGCGCGCGATCAGGTTGAGGAGGTCGTCGGAGCCCGCACCGCACACGATACGGTTGGGATCGAGCCCATAGGCGCGCGCGATCGCGGCGCGCAATTCGCCCGCCGTACCGTCGGGATAGTCGTGCAAGTGCGCGGCGGCAGCGCGGTAGGCGGCAAGCGCATGCGGGCTCGCGCCGAGCGGGGACTCATTGGACGAGAGCTTGTATGCCCGCGCCACGCCCGGCGCGGCGCTTTTTCCCGGCACATAGGGGTCGATCGCAAGAACGCCGGGGCGCGGTTGCGGGCGCGGCAACGCGGACATCGTTCGCTCCAATTGGTCGTCAGCGCGCCGCCGAGACCGGCTGCGCCTTGTGTTCGGCGACCGTATAGCGTGTCGCGTGGCCGCCGACGAGGGCCTGCACGCGCACCGTGGCGCCGGCGCGGGTAAGAACGGCAAGGATTTCGCCAATTGCACGTCCGTCGGGTAGCGACACCAGGAGCGCGGCGGCGTCGAAGGCGCCCTCCGGCACCGCGATCAATTCGGCCGCCGCCGCGGTGGCGCGCGCCGCAGCGGCGCTCCAGCCCGAGACCTTGAGGCTCCACATGGCGACATCGGCGACCACGGCATCGGCATGCGGGCGCGCGATGGCGAAAACCGGCAGCCCGGCCGGATGGTCCGCGCGCTCGACAAAGGGCAGCCGCGCGATGATCTTCGGCGTTGCCTCGCCCTCTAGCGCCGACCACCAGGCGACGCGGGTCGCCGTCGCCGGAACGAGGCCGAGATCGCCGCGCGAAGCCGCCACCGCCGCGACCACGCCGGCGGCGCCGATATGGGCGTTAAGCGGCACGGTGAAGCCGAAATGAAAGCGCGCGCAATCGCGCATCGCGGCCTCGCCGATGGAAAAATCCGCGTGAACGGCGAATGGGGCCTGCACATAGGTGAACGTGGCGATAATGACCCGCCAGATGCTTTCGGCGGTGTCCAGCGGCAGGATGCCGCGATGGCGCTCGACCAGGCGGCGCATCATGTCGGCCTCGCGCGCGGGACGAAAGGCCGAGCCGCTCTCGCTGGTGCGCTTGATGCCGATAAGTCGGTCGATAATGTCCCCGCGCTCGATCAAAAGCGCGTGCATGGCCGCGTCGATGCGGTCGATCTCGGCGCGCAGGTCGGTGAGCGATGGCTCGTTGGCGGGGCTCGGATTAACCATGCTGCACGTCGTTTGTTCGCGGTGCGAAGTCGTATGCCCGCGCTTCGCGGAGGCCCATTGTTAGGTGGGGCGTGGGCCGAAAGCAAAGAAAACATTGACACCGCGGCGTCGCCGCCTATCTACGCCACACCCGATGTCTGCTAGTCTGGCGTCGATCCACGATTTCAGCCGCGAGGGCGCAAGGCGCAGCGATGGCCGATACGGGTTTGACAATCGACGAGGCGATCAGCGACCGTGTTCGCGAGGCGGAGCATCCGCGTTCGCATTGCGTGCGCTTCGATGTGAGCGATCCGCTCAAACTGGACGCCAACGTCAACCTGGTCCCGTTCCAAATCGCCTACCAGACATACGGCACGCTCAACGCCGAGCGCTCGAATGCCGTGCTGATCTGCCATGCGCTCACCGGCGACCAGCATGTCGCCAACCGGCATCCGGTCACCGGCAAGTCCGGTTGGTGGGAGACGATGGTGGGGCCGGGCCGTCCCATCGATACCGGACGCTATTTCGTCATCTGTGCGAATGTCGTGGGCGCCTGCATGGGCACGACCGGGCCGGCGTCGATCAATCCCGCGACCGACCGGCCCTGGGGGCTCGAATTTCCCGTCGTAACCATTCGCGACATCGTGCGCGCGCAAGCGAAGCTGCTCGACTACCTCGGCATCGATTCGCTGTTCGCCGTCGCCGGCGGCTCGATGGGCGGCATGCAGGTGCTGCAATGGGCGGCGAGCTATCCCGAGCGCGTCTTTGCGGCCTTGCCGATCGCCTGCGCGACGCGCCATTCGGCGCAGAACATTGCCTTCCACGAGGTCGGGCGCCAGGCGGTGATGGCCGACCCGGAATGGCGCCAGGGGCGCTACCTGATCGAGGGGACGACGCCACGGCGCGGATTGGCCGTCGCGCGCATGGGCGCGCATATCACCTACCTGTCCGACGCCGCGCTGCACCGAAAATTTGGGCGCAAATTCCAGGATCGCGACAATCCGACATTTTCCTTCGACGCCGATTTCGAGGTGGAAAGTTATTTGCGCCATCAGGGTATCTCGTTCGTCGAACGCTTCGACGCCAACAGCTACCTCTACCTGACGCGCGCGATGGACTATTTCGATCTTGCGGCGGATTATGGCGGCGTCTTGGCCAACGCGTTCAAGGGCACGCCGGCGCGTTTCTGCGTGGTTTCGTTTACGTCGGATTGGCTTTTCCCGACGTCTGATTCACGCGCGATCGTGCATGCGCTCAATGCCGGCGGAGCGCGCGTATCTTTCGCTGAAATCGTGACCGACAAGGGACACGACGCGTTCCTACTGGAGGAGCCCGAGCTGATTGCAATTGTGCGCGGATTCCTCGACTCCGCCGCCAAAGCGCGCGGTCTCGGACCGCTGCGGAGCTAGCCATGCTGATGCGCCGGACGCTGGACCCGACCATGGCCGGTTCGGCGCGCACGCCGGGCGGATCGCGCGTCGACCATCTTGTCGTGGCGGCGATGGTGGAGCCGGGTTCGCGCGTGCTCGACGTCGGCTGCGGCGATGGCGAACTGCTCAAGCTCTTGGAGACGCGCGGCGTTGATGGGCGCGGCATCGAGCTCTCGCGCGAGGGCGTCAATGACAGTGTCGCCAAGGGATTGGCTGTCATCCAGGGCGACGCCGACACCGACATGGCTGCCTACCCAGACGACGCGTTCGACTTTGTCATTCTATCGCAGACGTTGCAGGCGACGCGCCATCCGCGCGTCGTTCTCGAGCACATGCTGCGCATCGGCCGGCATGCAATCGTCTCGTTTCCCAATTTCGGCCACTGGCGCATCCGCCTCGCGCTGAGTTTCACGGGTCAAATGCCGCGCACCGATAATTTGCCCGAATCCTGGTACGACACGCCCAATATTCATTTCTGCACGATCAAGGACTTCCGCATGTTGTGCAACATGATCGGCGTGCGCATGGAGCGGGCGGTGGCGCTCAATGCCTGGGGCAAGCCATTGCGGCTCAACGCACCATGGTGGTTCTGGAACCTGTTTGGCGAGCAGGCGGTATTCCTGCTCAGCCGCGATCGTTAGAGTATTTTATGGCGAAGTGGGAACCGGATGGCCGCAGAAAATGTGACAAAGGCAAAGAACATGGAGCATTTTCCGGCGAAGTGGAAACCGGTTCGCCGCAGAAAATGCGACAAAGGCAAAGAAAATTGAGCGCTTGCCGATTCAATTGAATCGGCAAGCGCACTAGCGCTGCGGCGGACGGGCGGCGGGCACGACGGAAATTGGCCGCGCTGTTGGCGTCGCGCAGTTCTTAGCTGCGGTGGCTTCGCGCAGTTGCCGCAGTTCCTCGCGCGCCGTGGCGATTTCGGGTCCATAGACCAAAGCGCCGATCGCGCTGCCGCCGGCGCTTCGCTTTGCCTTCTGGTCGGCGTCGGCCATTTCCTTCTCGCGCACCGTCCACGACGCAGTCGCCACCGCGATATCGGGGCACTTGTAATAGGCGTATTTGCCGGGCGCGACGAGCAGCGAGCCTGCTCCGAATTCTCCCGCGCAAGCGCTTGCCGCCAGCGCTAGGCCGAGTGCGAATCGTGGGTGCACGCGCATGGCGCCTGCTATCGCGTTCGCGTGGCGATAACGCAGCGCAATTGCGGCAGTCGCGGAATCTGCGCGCGGACGCATGACGGCGTTGCGGCGAGAATTGTCATGCGGGCATCAGGATGTCGCGATTGATTTCGGCGACGCTCTTGACGCCGGTCAACGCCATGCTCACGTCGAGTTCCGCGCGCAGGATAGAGAGTGCCTTGGCGACGCCCGCCTGCCCGCCGGCGCCAAGACCATAGATATAAGAACGCCCGACCATGCACGCGCGCGCGCCAAGCGCGAGCGCGCGCAAGAGGTCCTGCCCCGAGCGTATGCCGCCGTCAAAATGCACCTCGGTTTGCGTGCCGACGGCATCCGCGATGCGCGCCAGCGCCGATATCGATGACGGCGCGCCGTCGAGCTGGCGGCCGCCATGATTGGACACGACCAACGCGTCGGCGCCGGCCTTGGCCGCCAGGCGCGCGTCGTCGACATCCATGATGCCTTTGAGGACCAGCTTGCCCGGCCACAGGCCGCGCACCCAATCGACGTCCTGCCAGCTGAGCGCCGGATCGAACTGGTTCGCCGTCCATTGCGCGAGCGAATTGACGTTTTCCATTCCCTTGACGTGTCCGGCGAGGTTGCCGAAGGTGCGGCGCTTGGCGCGCAGGATGCTGAGCGCCCAGGATGGCTTGGTCGCGATGTCCACGATGTTGCGCAGCCGGATTTGCGGCGGCACGGTGAGGCCGTTCTTGATGTCGCAATGGCGCTGGCCGAGCACTTGCAGGTCGAGCGTCAATACCAGCGCGCCGCATTTCGCGGCGGCGGCGCGCTCGATAAGCGCGCGCACAAAGCCGCGGTCGCGCATGACGTAGAGCTGAAACCAGAACGGGTGCTCGACCGCCTCCGCCACGTCCTCGATCGAGCACACCGACATGGTGCTCAACGTGAACGGGACCCCGGCCTGCTGCGCAGCGCGGCAGGAGAGGATCTCGCCGTCGCCATGCTGCATGCCGCACAGCCCGATCGGGGCAAGCATGATCGGCATGGCCGCCTTTTCGCCCAATATCGTCGTCGCCGTGCTTCGCTGCGAGACATCGACGAGGATGCGCTGGCGCAGCTTGATGCGTTCGAGGTCGGCGCGGTTGGCGCGTAGCGTGTCCTGGGCGTAGGAGCCGGCGTCGGTGTAGTCGAAGAAAGCCTTCGGCACGCGGCGCTTGGCGATGGTGCGCAGGTCCTCGATACAGGTGACATTGCGCATGGCTTCCCCCGGCGCCCCTTTTTGACGTCGGCACTGGATAGCATGAATGCCGTGACGGCTGGAACCTCGTCACGTCCTCCTGGCGGGTCCGCGCGGTCAAACAATGGTGTCGGGGCAAGGGCAGGCGGCGCGTGCGAAATTTTGCGATTTGGGCGGCGTGCCGGTGTCGCCAACGCTGGAAAAATGTTTACAAAGCTGCGGCGCGGGCCTGTCCGCGTCGCCGATGACACATTGGGAGCGCCGCATGCGCGCCACGCATAATCAGCGCAGTGCAGCCGAAGTGCTGGTCGATCAGTTGATCGTCAACGGTGTGTGCCATGTCTTCTGCGTTCCCGGCGAAAGCTACCTCGCCGTGCTTGACGCCTTCCATGACCGCGACCTGTCGGTGACGGTGTGCCGGCAGGAAGGCGGCGCCGCCATGATGGCGGAGGCGGTCGGCAAGGCGACGGGCCGCGCGGGAATTTGTTTCGTCACGCGCGGGCCGGGCGCGACCAATGCGTCCGCCGGCATCCATATCGCGCACCAGGATTCGACGCCGCTCATCGTGTTTGTGGGCCAGGTGGCGCGCGACATGCGCGGACGCGAGGCGTTCCAGGAACTCGACTACCGCGCCGTGTTCGGCTCGATGGCCAAGTGGGTGACCGAGATCGACGACCCGGCGCGGGTGCCGGAACTGGTGTCGCGCGCGTTTTACGTGGCGACGAGCGGGCGGCCAGGCCCAGTGGTAATCGCGCTGCCCGAGGACATGCTCACGCAGCGTCTCGCCATCGGCGACGCGCCGCCCTGCGAGCCGGTGGAGACGTGGCCGGGCGCGCGCGAGCTTGCCGCCCTGCATGCGCTGCTGGCGCAGGCGAGGCGGCCCATCGCGCTTATCGGCGGCAGCCGCTGGTCGCAGGCGGGTTGTACGGAATTTGCTCAATTCGCGCAGCGGTTTGCGTTGCCGGTGGCGACCACGTTCCGGCGCGGGTCGCTGTTTGACGCACTGCACCCGTGCTACGCGGGCGATCTCGGCATCGGTCCCAACCCCAAACTGCTGGCGCGCGTCAAGGATGCCGATCTCGTCCTCCTCGTCGGAGGTCGGCTTGGTGAATTGCCCTCACAGAGCTATTCGCTGTTCGATATTCCTGCCCCGCAGACCCGGCTGGTGCACGTCCATCCAGGCGCCGAGGAACTCGGTCGCGTCTACCGGCCGCATCTTGCTATCCACGCGTCCCCGACCGCGTTCGCGGCATCGCTCGCGGCCTTGCCGCCGCCGCCGGCGCTGCCCTGGCGCGAGGATACAGCGATGACCCATGCCGATTATCTTGCATGGACGCAGAGCGCGACGGCGCAGCCGGGCGGCGTCAATCTCGGCGAGGTCATGATATGGCTGCGTGAAAACCTTCCCGACGACGCGATCATCTGCAACTGCGCGGGAAATTTTGCCGGCTGGATACACCGATTCTTCCGCTTCCGCCGTTTCGCCCAGCACATCGCGCCGACATCGGGCTCCATGGGCTATGGCGTTCCGGCCGCGGTTGCGATGAAACGGATTTTCCCAGCGCGGGAGGTGGTCTGCATCGCAGGCGACGGCGACTTTCTCATGAACGGCCAGGAATTGGCGACTGCCGTGCAATACGAACTGCCATTCGTGACCGTCATCGCCGACAATGGCAGCTATGGCACCATCCGCATGCACCAGGAGCGCGAATATCCCGGCCGGGTGTCGGCGACGCAGTTGCGCAACCCGGATTTTGTCGCTTTGGCAAAGGCGTATGGCGGGTTTGGCGTTGGCGTCGCGCAGTCCGCGGAATTCGCCGCCGCCTACCGGGCCGCGGTGGCGTCGCGGCTGCCGGCTATTATTCACCTGCGCATCGACACCAACGCGATCACGCCATCGCTGACGCTCGACGCCATCCGCGCCAAGGCGCTTGACGCCAAGGGATTGGCCGCCAAACCCGGCTGACGGTCGGTCCTCGCGCGAAGGCCTTGGGCGGGCGCCGGCGCCGCTCGCCGCATTCGCTTGTACGTCAAGTTGAATCATGATTCGCTTTTTGCCCGTAACGGGGTTGATTCGCCAATGGCCTACCGGCGCACCGAGGGCGTGCTCAAGCGTCTCGCCGCGCGGCGCGCCGCCATCCTCAATGCGGCGCGCTCGATCGCGGCCGAGGAGGGCATGGCCGGCGTGCAGATCGTCCCCGTCGCCGCGCGCGCCGGCGTCGCCGCCGGCACCGTCTATCGCTATTTCCGCGCCAAGAACGACCTTGTCAGCGCACTGATCGGTGCCATGACCGAGGTCGAGATCGCCGCCGCGCGCCGCGCCGGGCAGGCGGCGCCAGGCCCATTATCGGCACTCACGGCCACGCTTGCGACGGTCGGGGCGCGCGCGCTACGCGCGCGGCGGCTGACCTGGGCGCTGCTCGCAGAACCCGTGGATGCCGAAATTGACGCCCTGCAAATATCCAGCCGGCGGGCGCTATGTGCGGAATTCGAAACGCGCGTTCGCGCCGCCGTCGCCGCCGGGCACCTGCCGGAGCAGGACGCCGCGTTCGCCGCCGCGGCCATCGTCGGCGCGCTCCTCGGCGGCCTTGTCGGGCCAACGAGCCCGTCCGCACGCGCCGCGGCGGAGCGGCCGCGGGAGGTGGTGTACATGTTCACGCTCCTTGCGTTGCGTGCGCTCGGCGTCGTTGACGCACGCGCCCGTGGCCTGGTGGTGCAAACCGATTGGCCTGGGGACATCGACGCGGCCTGAGCGCCCGCGCCACCACCGGGGCGCGGCGGTGGGTTTGCGCCATATCAATGCCCGTGCCGGGCGCCGCCGCGATCATCGCGTGACGATGGTCATTTGCATGGAAAGCATGGAGGCGCCGTATGAACCTCTATCGGAACTGCGATCGGCAATTGGCGACTTTGCACGAGATGTTTGACCGGCTATCGATCGACCCGGCAGTGGCGGGCCAACCCGCGCTGGCGGGGGTCTTTGCCGCGACGGTCCGGGCTTGCCAATATTGCGACGTTGGCGACGCTTGCCGCGACTGGCTGTTTGAATGCGCGGACGGGGCAGGCGAAGCGCCGGCGTTCTGCCGCAATTACGAGCGGCTGGCGATCCTGCGCGGCGCCGGCGGACCGTCCAGCCGCGCTGCCTAATCCGAGGGTGCCGGTGCGGCGACGCGCGGGCGCCGCACGTATGAATGACGCCTGTGAATGACGCCTGCGACCCCTATTGCAAGGCAGCTTCGGCGCGGCCGCCGGTTACGGCGGCGGGCGCATCTGTGCGCTCCGCGGCCACGCTTTCATCTTCCGCAACGACGGCGGTCGGAACCGAATTGGCTTCGCCTGTCATGGCGCTATCGCCGGCAATGGCGCGGCAATGCTCGATTTCGGCCAGGCAGTCGAGCGCTTCGGCGTGCGGGCGTGCCTCATCAAGCGTCTGTTCAAGCATCTCGCTGGCGCCGATCACGCCGGCGCCATGCGCGCTGATAAAGGTCGCGTGCATGCCATGGCGTTGCGCCCGCCATTTGTTTTCGATGATGATCGCGCGCGTCACCGGCGAAATGTCCCAGTTGGCCCACGGGTTGCGGTAGAGGTGGCGCGCCAGCGACCGGTAGAGCGCGGCGATGGCGACTGAGTCGGCAATGCGCGCGCAGCAATCGGGCGCGCGCAAGTCAAGGGTCGAGCCGTCATGCGCGGGGCGCAGGGCCCAGGACACATAACGCGAGTCGGCCATCACGCCGGCGCGCGTCAGCGCCGCGACATAGGCGTCGAAATCCTCCTGCCGGCGGAATAATTCAGGCACGCCGGTTGCGATGGTTTCATCGCAGGACGTGCGCCGCATGCGCTTGTGCTCGCTCGTTTGCACGCGCCAGAACGGCGCGGACGTCGTCAGCGCGACGAACAGCGGAAGGTAGGGCAGCATGCGGTACATGATGTCGACACGATCGTCGGCGTCCGGCAGTTCCACGGCCACGTTGAGACCGCAAAGGAGCTTGCGGCTGGCATTGTCATCGTGCGCGGACATCCCAATTCCGGCGCAGCTACCAGCTGGCGCGTCGCGCATGGTCTCCGGTGTCGCCGCCGCCAGCATCAAGAGCCCGTGCTGGCCTGCGATCGTGGCGACATGCTGGCGCAGCGCCGCGAGCTCCGGTCGCGCGCCCGCCATGCCGGCATGCATCGCGGTTGCAATCCCAACGCGCGATTGCCGCGCGTTGGCGTTGACCCTTTCGCCGATCGCCACGCGCGCGGCGTCGTTAAACGTGGCGAATTTTTCGCTGTTGACGATTCCGGTAGCGGCCTCGACCAGGACATACTCCTCCTCGATCGCGAATATGTAGTCGTCGGACATGATCCACCCCATATGTGCATTGCGTTGTCGCTGCTGCGCACTCCACCCATCCACGGATGCAAAAAGGCTTGTGGAATCGGGCTGTTATGAGGCCGCCGATTCGTGATTATGGCAAATACAAGAATTCATTTGGGCGCCGCGCCGCGCGATCTGGCGCGCGTCAATGCGACATCAGCGTCGGCACCGTCATTGACTCCAGAATGCCGCGCGTCGCCCCGCCAAGAATGAATTCGCGCAGGCGCGAATGGCCGTATCCACCCATGACGATGAAGTCGGCGGAAATATCGGCGGCGTATGAGAGCACGGTGTTGGGAACATCGACGTCCGTCGCCGTGATTCGTTTGACCTCGACCCTCAGACCATGGCGGGCGAGATGCTGCGCGAGACAATCACGGGGCGACCGGATTCGAACAGGGCGGCCTCGATCAGAAGCTGCTGCGGCGTGGACTGGTCGGGGCTGGACTGGCCGACGATGGATATGTCATGGCGGCGCGCCAGCCGCGCGAACATGTCGACCGCGCCGCCGAGCGTGGCGTCTATCAGGCGATGCGCGCATGACAGCCCGGCGCGCTTGGCGGCGGCCTCGAAGCGTTCTATTGCCGCTTGCGCCTGCCGCGCCGCCTCCACGCGCTGGGCGTCGATGATATCGGCGGGCAGGCCGCCCATCAGCGCAGGCGCGATCACTGGCGTATAGGAAAATGCGAGGCCGGCAATGTGGGCATTAAAGGCAGAGGCAATTGAAATCGCATAGTCCATCGCCGGATCGCGCTCGACGCCCGCCGACAGACCGACAACAGCATCCCTGATCATGATTTTCTCCAATATGGCACCGAAATTGCGGTATCGTGCTGTCCTCATACTATACCCGACTAGGCTTGCGCCTTTGATCGGGCGCAAATTGGACGCGCGTGCCGTCAACGCCGCGCGCCCCGTGGCGCTGGCGTCACGCGCGAAAATGGCGGGCGTTGGCGTGTGCGCGCGATACCACGCTATAATGTGCCCGAGCAGGGAGGCCAGCGATGTCCGTGATGATGCCCGTACCCGACGCCGACGTGCTGGCGCGGCGCGCGGAAATCGTGCGTGCCCTGCGCGCGATCGTTCCCGGCGAAGGCGTCATCGAGGGCGAACGCGAGATGCGGCCCTACGAGTCGGATGGCCTGACGGCCTATCGCCAGCTGCCAATGGTCGTCGTCCTGCCCGAGACGACCGCGCAGGTCGCACAGGTGCTGCGCCACTGTCACGCCGAGGGCATCAAGGTCGTCCCGCGTGGCGCCGGCACATCGCTGTCGGGCGGCGCGCTGCCGCTCGCCGACGGCGTGCTGCTCGGCATGGCCAAGTTCAACCGCATCCGCGAGGTCGATTTCGACAATCGCGTCGCCGTGGTCGAACCGGGCGTCACCAATCTCGCCATCACCGCGGCAGTTGAACACAAGGGCTTCTACTACGCCCCCGACCCGTCGTCGCAGATCGCCTGCACCATCGGCGGCAATGTCGCGGAAAATTCCGGTGGCGTGCACTGCCTCAAATACGGCATGACGACGAACAACATCTTGGGCGTCGAACTCGTGCTCATGACCGGCGAAGTTTTGCGCCTCGGCGGCAAGCATCTCGACGCCGACGGCTACGACCTCATCGGCGTCGTGACTGGCTCGGAAGGTCTGCTCGGCGTCGTGACCGAGATCACCGTGCGCATCCTGCGCAGCCCCGAGACCGCGCGCGCTCCTCGTCGGCTTTGCCTCGGCGGAGGACGCCGGCGAATGCGTCAGCCGCATCATCGGCGCGGGAATTATCCCCGGCGGCATGGAGATGATGGATCGCACGGCCATACACGCGGTCGAGGAATTCGTGCATGCCGGCTATCCGCTTGACGTTGAGGCGCTGCTGATCATCGAGCTTGATGGTCCGCAGGCGGAAGTCGACCACCTCATCGGCCGCGTGAGCGCCATCGCGCGCGGCGTACGCGCCGCGACCTTGCGCATTTCCAATTCGGAAGAGGAACGGCTCCTGTTCTGGGCCGGCCGCAAGGCGGCGTTCCCCGCGGTCGGGCGCATTTCGCCCGACTACATGTGCATGGATGGAACCATTCCGCGCGCGCAGCTACCGCGCGTTCTTGCGCGCGTGCGCGCGCTGTCGGAGAAATATGGATTGCGGGTGGCCAACGTTTTCCATGCCGGCGACGGCAACTTGCATCCGCTGATTCTCTACGACGCCAACAAGCCGGGCGAGCTCGATCGCTGCGAAGCTTTCGGCGCCGACATCTTGCGGCTCTGCGTCGAGGTCGGCGGCGTCATCACCGGCGAACACGGCGTCGGCGTCGAGAAGCGCGACCTGATGCCGGAAATGTTTTCCACGGCCGACCTCGACCAGCAACAGCGGCTCAAGTGCGCGTTCGACGAAAAGGGCCTGCTCAATCCGGGCAAGGTGTTTCCGACGCTGCATCGCTGCGCCGAGCTCGGTCGCGTGCACGTGCATGCCGGCCGGCTGGCATTCGCCGACCTGCCGCGTTTCTGACGCCGCAAGCCAAGCAGCGTTGACGGGCATGACCGACATTCTCAAGCCGCGCGACCATAAGGACGTCGAGACCGCCGTGCAGGCGGCGCGCGCCGGCGCGCGCTCGCTCGAGATCATCGGGCGCGGCACCAAGCGCACGCTCGGCCGGCCGGCGCAGTACGACCTCACCCTCGACATGTCCGCGCTCGCCGGCGTCACGCTCTACGAGCCGCAGGAACTCGTATTGACCGCGATGGCCGGTACGCCGCGCGCGGATATCGAGGCGCTGGTCGCGGCCAACAAACAAGAACTTGCGTTCGAGCCCATGGATTACGGCGCGCTCCTCGGCTGGCCGGAGAGCCGGGGAACGGTCGGCGGGATGCTGGCGGCGAATCTTTCGGGACCGCGCCGCATCAAGGCCGGCGCCGCGCGCGACCATTTTCTCGGTGTTACCGCGGTGTCGGGGCATGCCGAGACGTTCAAGTCGGGCGGACGCGTCGTGAAGAATGTCACCGGCTACGACCTGTGCAAGCTATTGGCGGGCTCGTGGGGAACGCTGGCCGCGATGACCGAGGTGACGATCAAGGTCATGCCGCGGGCGGAGACCGAAGGCACGGCGCTGATCGTCGGGCTCGACGATGCGGCGGCGGTCAAGGCGATGGCGACCGCGATGGGTTCCCCGCTCGATGTTTCCGCCGCGGCGCATCTGCCGCCGGTGGTGACGGCGCGCGCCTCGACTGCGCTGCCGGCGCGCAGCGCGGTGACGGCGTTGCGCATCGAGGGCGTCGAGCCGTCGGTCGTGCACCGGATGCGTTCCCTGCGCGCCATGCTCAAGCCCTACGGCGTCATGGCCGCCCTTGGCAATAAGGACTCGCGCGCGCTGTGGCGCGCCGTGCGCGATGTCGAGCCGTTCGCGGCGCGTGGTCCAGCCGGCGAACGCCACGTATGGCGGATTTCGACCGCGCCGACCGAGGGTGCGGCGCTCAGCCGCCATATCGCGCGTCATGCCGACGCCGAAATCTTCCTCGACTGGGCTGGCGGTCTGGTGTGGGTAGCCTTGGCGCCGGACGCGCTGGCCGGTGCCGCGCTGGTGCGGCGGGCGATCGTCACCAGCGGCGGGCACGCCGCCCTCGTGCGCGCGCCTGCCGCCGCGCGCGCGGCGATCGCTGGCGTGTTGTCGCAAGACACGGCGTTGGCGGAGTTGAGTTTGCGCGTGAAGGAAAGCTTCGATCCGGCCGGCATACTCGGCCCCGGCCGCATGTGGGCGGGTATGTGACGCGCGCTAAGTCGGCGTGGCACGGGCGCGAGGGATCGCCGGATTAACCCTTTGTTAGCCGTGCCGGCTTGTGGCCGGAGTATCTTGCGGCGAAGCGGGAACCGGTTCGCGCTGGAAAGCACGACAATGCCAAGTGGAACTGGGCACTTTCGCATATAATTGGGACGGAAATCGCGCGCTGGCGGCGTCCGATCGCGTTTCGGCGAACGTCATTGCTTAACGATGTATTGATCATTCTCTGGCGGTAATCAGCCAAGGCTCGGGTTCTGGTCAGGAGTAACCGATGCGGCCGGCGCAAATCATTGTTCTGCTCACGGCGGTTGCCGCGGGCGGCGGCGCGATGGTTTTGATGGGACGCTCCGAGGCGCCTTTGCCGGCGGTCAAGGTGGCCAACATCGAGACCAGCGATGTGCTGGTCGCCAAGAACGACATTGGCATTGGGCACACGCTGCAAGCGGCGGACGTGCAATGGCAGACTTGGCCGAAAACCTCGCTTAATTCGCAGTTCATGAAGAGATCCGACGATCCAAATGCGGCCGACAAAGTCGCCGGCGCGATCGCGCGCGTGTCGTTTGCAAGCGGCGAGCCAATCCGCGAATCCAAGGTCATCCGCGCCGACGGATCGGGTTACATGGCGGCAATCGTGCAGCCGGGCAAGCGCGCCATTGCCATCGAGATTTCGCCGGAAACCGGCGTTGGCGGTTTCGTGCTGCCCAACGATCATGTCGACGTTCTGCTCACGCGTTCCGAGAGAACCGTGAACAACCAGGAGGTTTTTTCGAGCGAGACCATTCTGTCCGACGTGCGTGTCCTCGCCATCGATCAGACGGTGGAGGAGAAGAACGGGCAGAAGGTCGTTGTTGGCAAGATCGCGACGCTCGAACTCACGCCGCGGCGCGCGGAGACGCTCGCGCTGGCGCGTCGGCTTGGAACGATCTCGATCATGCTGCGCGGCCTGCGCGAAAAGAGCCCGCGGCTCGCCGGAGAAAACGACGAGGAACGGCTTGGCAATACCGAGAAGGTGAGCGTCGTACGCTTTGGCATCACGACGGCGGTAACGTCGAAATAGGCCGGCGCGGGCGACCGTTGCCGCGCCAATGCTTGTCCGTTCCGCCCTTGTCTCGCGTCGCTCTCTTGACTACAAAGTCGCCGACGTCCTGCGCCGCTGGAGAGGTGGCTGAGTGGTTGAAAGCACCGCACTCGAAATGCGGCATACGGGTAACCGTATCGGGGGTTCGAATCCCTCCCTCTCCGCCACGACGCTGAAATCCACTATGAGAATCTGATCGATTCTGGTTGCATCGGCGCCCGGCCCAAAATTTCTCCGATCATGCCCATTTCCGAACACCGGTTCCCACCATTTTGGTTCCCTTCCAGACACGATTTCCCTGCCGCGATTTCCCTGCCGCGACTCCGCCGCGGCAATCATTCCAGGAATGAAACGACGCCGCCACCGGTCGCCGCTATCTGCGCGATGGCGGCCACCCGGTTGCAACTTGCCAGTCTGCCCACAGCTAGATTTACAGGCGGATACGTAGCCAATTGGCGATTTCGCCAATAACGCCGCGGCGGAACAACAGCACGCAGGCGACGAAAATCACCCCCTGAATGACCAGCACCCATTCGCCCATGGCCGCCAGCTTGAATTGCATGACCAGGATCACGAACGAGCCGACCACGGGGCCGAAAATCGTTCCCAGTCCGCCGACCAGCGTCATCAGTACGACTTCGCCGGACATCGGCCAATTCACGTCGGTGAGCGAGGCGAGCTGCAGCACGATCGCCTTGGTGGCGCCGGCGACCCCGGCAAGCGTTGCCGAGAGCACGAAGGCGATCAGCTTGTAACGGTCGGTTCTATATCCGAGCGAAATCGCGCGCGTCTCATTCTCACGGATCGCCTTGAGCACCTCGCCGAACGGCGAATTGACGACACGATGGATGAACAGAAAGCCGGCAAGAAATATTACCAGCACGACGACGTACATCGCCGCCTCGTTGCGCAGGTCGATGACGCCGAATAAATGCCCGCGCGGCACCGCCTGTATGCCGTCCTCGCCGCCGGTAAACTTGGCCTGCAGCGCGAAGAAGTACATCATCTGCGCCAACGCCAGCGTAATCATCGCGAAATAGATGCCCTGGCGGCGGATGGCGAGCAGGCCGGCAACCAAGCCGCAAAGCGCGGCGGTCGCGGTGCCCGTGAGGATCGCGAGTTCGGGCGTGAAACCCCAAGCTTTCGCCGCATAGGCCGAAAGATAGCTCGCCCAGCCGAAATACAGCGCATGGCCGAACGACAGCAATCCGACATACCCAATCAGCAGGTTGAAGGCGCAAGCGAACAACGCAAAACACATCGCCTGCATCAGGAACAACGGATAGGTAAAGAACGGCGTCACGACGAGCGCCGCCACCATGATCGCGAATCCGATGGATTCGGCGTTGCCGCGCAGTGTGGATCGCTGCAATGCGTGTGGGTCGGCGGCAGGATCGGACAAGCGCTGTTCCATCAACCTCTCCGCCCGAACAAGCCGGCCGGCCGCACCAGCAACACGATCGCCATGATGACGAAGATCACGGTATTGGAGGCTTCGGGAAAGAACACCTTGGTCATGCCCTCGATCACGCCGAGACCGAAGCCGGTGACAATGGCGCCGAGAATAGAGCCCATGCCGCCGATGACCACCACCGCGAAAACCACAATGATCAACTCGGAGCCCATCTGCGGCGAGACGTTGTAGATCGGCGCCGCCATCACCCCGGCGAACGCGGCAAGCGCGACGCCGAAGCCGTAGGTGAGCGTGATCATGCGCGGCACATTGATGCCGAAGGCGCGCACCAGGGTCGGATTTTCCGTCGCGGCGCGCAAATACGCGCCGAGGCGCGTGCGTTCGATCACGAACCAGGTGCTGATGCAGATCGTGAGCGAGGCCACGATCACCCAGGCGCGATAGTTGGGGAGAAACATGAAACCGAGATTGCGCCCGCCTTGCAGCGATTCCGGCACGATATAGGGCAGGCCGGCGGAGCCGAAATAGTTGCGCGCCACGCCCTCGATGATCAGCGCCAAGCCGAATGTCAAAAGCAGACCATAAAGGTGGTCGAGCTTGTAGAGCCATTGCAGAAATAGCCGCTCGACGATCACACCGGTGGCGCCGACCAACAAGGGGGCGATGACCAGCGCCGGCCAATAGCCGAGACCGGAATATTGCAGGAGCAGATAGGCGGCGAACGCGCCCAGCATGTACTGGGCGCCATGGCTGAAATTGATGATGTTGAGCATGCCAAATATCACCGCCAGTCCCAGGCTCAACAGCGCGTAGAACGAGCCATTGATCAGCCCGATCAAGAGCTGGCCAAAAAGCGCCGACGAGGGAATGCCGAGGATTTCAAACATCCGCGAATCCACGATACTGGCGTGCATCCCGCGGCGGCGGCACCGCCGCCGCGAAGCATGAGGTCGCGATGGCAGCCACGCGTGTCGAGAAGCGCGTCACGCGTGGCGCGCCCCCGAGCGCGAAAGGGCTGCGCGCGAAGCTCAGCCGGTCGCCATCGGACAATTGCCGTCCTTGAGCGGACGGAATGCCTCGTCCGCCGGGATCGTGGCGCGCAACTTGTAGAAATCGCCGGGATATTTCGATTCCGACGGCGCCTTCACTTCGAGCAGATAGGCCGGATGCAACTTGCGGCCATCGACGCGAATGCTGCCCTTACCGAACAGCGCATCGTCTGTGGGGGTCTTCTTCATCTGCGCAACGACGGCTTTGCCGTCAGTTGCGCTCTTGAGCGCGACCACCGATTTGAGATAGTGCGTGAGGCCCGAATACACGCCGGCCTGCACCATTGTCGGGAACTTGCCAGGCGCTCCACGTTCCGCCTGCCAGCGCTTGGTCCAGGCGCGGTTGGCGTCGTTCATGTCCCAATACCAGGTTTCCGTCAGGGTCAGGCCCTGCGCGGTCTGCAGCCCGAGCGCATTCACGTCGCTCGCAAACACAAGCAATCCGGCGAATTTCTGCCCGCCCTTGACGATACCGAATTCGGCCCCCGCCTTGATGGCGTTGATGGTATCGCCGCCGGCGTTAGCCAGTCCGATAATCTTGGCTTTCGAGGCTTGTGCCTGCAGCAGGAACGACGAGAAGTCGTTGGTATTGAGCGGATGGCGAACCTTGCCCAGCACCTTGCCGCCGTTCTTCTCGACCGCCGCCATGGTGTCGCGCTCAAGCGCGTGACCGAAGGCATAATCGGAGGTCAGGAAGAACCAGGTATCGCCGCCCGTCTTCACCAGCGCCTTGCCGGTGCCGTTGGCGAGCATCCAGGTGTCGTAGGTCCAATGCACGGTATTAGCGTTGCACTTCGGTCCGGTAAGGTCGGAAGCCGCTGCGCCAGAAACAACGAACACCTTGTTCTTGGCATTCGATGTCTGGCTCACGGCCAGCGCAACGCCGGAATTGGGCGTATCGATAATCAAATCGACCTTTTCGACGTCATACCATTGGTTGGCGAGCTGCAAACCAATGTCGGGCTTGTTCTGATGGTCGCCGGAAATGAGCTCGACCTTGACGTTGGGATTGGCCTTGGTGAAATCGGCGATCGCCAGCTTGGCCGCGGCAACCGAGCCCGCCCCGCCAATGTCGGAATAAAGGCTCGACATGTCGCTGAGCACGCCGACCTTCACGGTAACCTGCTGGGCGTTGGCGCCACCGCAAGCCGATGCGACGACGAGCGTCGCCAGACCTAGAATCTTTCGCATGGAAGGAGTCCCCCTGTTGTCGTCGAATACGCTAATCAAACACCAAGATAGTCATGCAGTTTCTCGACATTGGCTTCCAATTCGGCATTGACGAACTGGTCGATGATACGCCCATGTTCGATGACATAATAGCGATCAGCGACGGTCGCGGCGAAGCGGAAATTCTGTTCCACCAGGAGGATGGTAAACCCCTGTTCCTTGAGCGCGCGAATGGTCTTGCCGATCTGCTGAATAATGACCGGGGCAAGTCCTTCGGTCGGCTCGTCGAGCAGCAGAAGGCGTGCGCCGGTGCGCAGGATTCGCCCGATTGCCAGCATCTGTTGTTCGCCGCCGGAGAGTTTGGTGCCCTGACTTGAGCCGAGCCGTTCCTTGAGGTTGGGGAACAGCTCGAAAATGCGCTCGAGCGAGAGCCCGCCGGGCCGGACCACGGGCGGCAGCAATAGGTTCTCCTCGACGCCGAGGCTGGCGAAGATTCCGCGCTCCTCGGGGCAGAATGCGATACCGGCACGGGCGATCTGGTCCGACGGGCGATTGATTAGCTCCTGACCCTCGAAGCGCACCGAGCCAGTACGACGGCCGACAATGCCCATGATGGATTTCAGCGTCGTGGTCTTGCCGGCGCCGTTGCGCCCGAGCAGCGTCGCCACTTCGCCTTCGCGAACGTCGAAATTTACGTCATGCAGGATGTGCGACTCGCCGTACCAAGCTTGCAACGCATTGACCGCGAGCAATGGTGTGGGGGCCTCAATCATGTCCCACTCCCATATAGGCCTCGCGCACGTCCGCGTTGTTGGACACCGCCGCGTAATCGCCCTCGGCCAGCACCTGCCCGCGCGTGAGGACCGTAATGTGATCGGAGAGATCGGCGACCACTGATAAATTGTGTTCGACCATCAGCACGGTGCGCTCGACGGCGACGCGCTTGATCAATTGCGCGATGCGCTCGATGTCCTCATGCCCCATGCCAGCGGTCGGCTCGTCGAGCAGCAGCATTTCCGGTTCGAGCGCCAAGGTGGTGGCGATTTCAAGCGCGCGCTTGCGTCCATAGGGCAACTCCACCGCCGCGCAGTCGGCAAAGGACGTCAGGCCGACATCGTCGATCAATTGCATCGCCCGCGCGTTGAAGCGGTTCAAGGCCGAGGCCGAGCGCCAGAAATCGAACGAGCTGCCGCGGCTGCGCTGCAAGGCGATGCGCACGTTCTCCAGCACGCTCATATGCGGAAATACGGCGGAGATTTGGAACGAACGCACCAGCCCGCGCCGCGCGACATCCGCCGGCGCCATCGCGGTAATGTCGCGTCCCTTGAACATGATGCGCCCGCGGGTGGGGCTGAGGAATTTGGAGAGCAGGTTAAAAAAGGTGGTCTTGCCGGCGCCGTTGGGCCCGATGAGTGCATGAATGGTACCGCGGCGCACCTTCAGGTCGATGCCATTGACTGCGGTGAAGCCGGCAAACTCCTTGGTGAGGTTCTCCGTGCTGAGGATAATGTCATCACTCATCATGCGGCAAGCCCCTCAACGTTGTTCCGAGGTTATTCCGGCGTACCGACATTCGCGCAGCGGCGACGTCCATGTCGGAGCGCCGATAAGAATAGCAGCGACACGCGCGCCAGTCGCGAGCGGATATTCGCGTTGATTGATCAGTCTCATTTTTTCCCGCGAGATTCTCCACGGACCGCATCTTGGCGCCCGTTCGTCGCCAGCGGCATGACGCCGGCGGGCATTCTTGTCCTTGCAAGAGCCCGGCGCCGGCGATTGATGGATTTTAGGCTTCCTGAGTTTTGTCGAGCAAGCGTTGGTGGGCAAAGGTTTAGCGTTTTATCGCATTCCGTTCCAGCAGGATTGCTTATCCGTGCCCGCGACCGGCCGCCGCCTGAAACGGCCGGCCGGGGGGGCGTCCGCTCGCGCAAAGGGTCGTAACAGGCGAGAAAGTCGCCTATTCGGACGCCGCCGACGCGGGGATAACGGCATTTCCCCAATGGGTCGCAATATTCGAGCCTCGGATGTCCGGTTCATGTTTTTCGGTTCGCCCCCGGACGGCGGGTGGCAAATGACGTGCCGGCGGCGCCACCATAGCGGCCTCGGCTATGATCGTGATCGCCCCGGTATTTCTCGCCGACACTGATGCATTGCGTTCCCGGATGGCCGTCAAGCCGCGCGCGGCCGCGAAACGCGCGTTTTGCCCGGTGTGCGGGCCGCCAATGCGGCCTGAGCGTTGTCATATTTCAGGTGTCGGCACCGTATGCCGGTTGACCTGCACCTATGAGCGCTTTCCGTTTCAATTGAATTGGAAAGCGCTCCATTTTCTTTGACTTTGGCGCAATTTCCGCGGCGAACCGGTTCCCGTTTCGCGGGAAAATGCCCCGGTCACATGCCGCTCACCCGATCGTGACCGATATCGACGCCTGCATGCGCCGCGATGCGCATTGCGAGGGAACTAATTTCCCGCGGCTGCGTCTATTTCCCCATATGTCAACGGCGACAATGCCGTGGCGACCGAATGCGGCAGCCGTGGCTGAGAGCCCGCGCGGCCGCGATAGCGGCTCGATGCCAACCGGAAAATTGGCGCGCCGCCGACCGTGCAGTCGGCGCGCTTGTGGGGAGCAAAAGTTTTGGTTGATTGCGGGCATCGCGAGGCGTTCGAGGCGATGGCGCGGCCGCATCTCGGCGCGCTTTACCGCACGGCGCTGCGCATGACCCGCCAACGCGAGGCGGCGGAAGACCTGGTGCAGGATACCTGTCTTAAAGCATTCCGCGCCTTCGCCGCCGCCGGCGAGGTTGCGAACGGCAAGGGTTGGCTGCTGCGGATCATGATGAACGCCCATATCGACAATGTGCGGCGCAGGGCCACCAATGTGATTTTCGAGCACGAGTGCGCGAAATCCGCCGACGATGACGGCGAGGCGTTGCACCTTTTGCACGCCGCGTCCGGTGCCGACCCGGAGACCGGCGCGCATGGCCGCGCGTTCTATGAACACCTCCTGCGCGCGATCGACGACTTGTCGCCGGACATCCGCGCGGTCGTGGTGCTCGCCATTCTCGAGGAGTGCCGTTACGATGAGATCGCTGACATTCTCGCAACGCCAATTGGTACGGTGCGCTCGCGGCTGAGCCGCGGGCGTCAATTGCTGCAGGCGGCGCTGGTGGATTTCGCACCGCCGGAAAGTGTGAAGCCCCTGCCGCAATCCACGCACGCCGCGCTCGCCGGAGGCCGCGATGATTAATGTCATGCCGCTCGTTTCCTGCGCGCGTGCGAGAGAGCATCTGCGCGCGGCGCTTCCTGGTGAACCGCTGCCAGCGGGAATCGATTGGCACGTCTGCTCCTGCGAATCCTGCCGCGACGCGGCCGCCGCCATTTCCCGGCTCGACGGCAACCTGCGCGCGGCGCATGTGAGTGACGCGGCGCCCGACCTGCTGTGGCAGCACGTTGCCAATGCGCTCGACGCCGACGAGCTGCGGCGCGCCATGGCAACGTCACCGTCGAGGACGCGCAGCGCGAACGGCCTTGCCCTGCTTGCGGCGATCGCTCGCCCGCTTGCCGCACGCGCCGCGATCGGCCTCGCCGCCGCCGCGCTGTTGATCGTCGCGATCGTATTGGCGGACCCGTTCGCGCGGCGCGCTGAGGGGCAAATGACCGCGCTCGTGCGCGAGCCGATCAACGACCTGATTACCTACCGCGCCAGCCACCGGCCGCTCGACTTGGCGAGCGAAAGTCCGCGCCTGGTCGCGGACTGGTGGGCGGACAAGCTCGATTTTCATCCGCCGGCGCCGGCGGCGCGCATTGACGGCTATCGGCTGGTTGGCGCGCGGCTCTGCTACTTCCTCAATCGGCGTCTGTCGGCGCTGATGTACCAAAAGGGCGAAAATGTCGTGTCGCTCTACGTCATGTCGGGCGAGTCGCTGGAAATTCCCAGTGCCGGCGACGAGCGTATCGACGATTGGAACGTCTCCGTGCGCGAGCACAAGGGCTACACCAGCTTGATTTGGCGCGAAGGCACGCTCGCTTTCGCGCTGGTGGCGGATCTGCCGCGAACGCTGCTGCTGCGCGCCGCGACCGACCTGCGGCGGAGCTGGGGTCAGGGCCACGATACGCGCGTGCTGCGATCGCGCGCAATTGCCATGGTGGGCGCCTACGCCATCACCCAATCGCAGCCAGATGCGACCTGTCCCTGCGCGGTCCGCTAGCCTGTTTTCATGAAGGGAGTGTGGTGATGAGCGCCGAAAAGGAAACCGCCTGCGATCATGCTGCTTGCCTGACGCGTCGCGATGCGTTGTTGGCGGGTGGTGGTGGCATAATCGCCGGCATGGTCGCGCCCATCGGCGCCGCCAGCGCGCAGCGCGCGAGCGAGGGTGTCGCCTATCCGCGCAAGCGCGTTGTGCGTATCGGCGAGTTGCACGACGGCGTGCCGCTGGCATTCACCTATCCGCTCCAAGCGCAGCCGAATTTCATCGTCAAACTCGGCGCTCCCGCGCAAGGCGGCGTCGGACCCGATCACGACATCGTCGCGTTCAGCTCACTGTGCACGCATATGGGCGGCAATCTGCGCGGCCGCTACCGCCATGATCTCAAGGCGGTTGGTCCATGTCCATTTCATTTCTCGACCTTTGATCTCACGAGGGGCGGCGTTGCGGTGCATGCGAGCGCCACCCAGAGCTTGCCGCAGGTGGTGCTCGAAATTGCTGGCGACGACGTGTTCGCGGTGCGGGTTGCTGGGCTGATTTACGGCTACCGCCACAATCTGAAGGACGGCTCGCTCGCCGAGGGTGCGAAGACACCCACAATGCGCGGTTGAACAGGAGGCGATGATGCAGCGCAAATTTAGCCGCCGCGACCTGTTCGCCGCGCGCACCCCGAGCATTGATTTCGCGACCTACGAAATACCCGTTGACCAGGTGCCCGTGCCGCCGGCGAATGCAGAGGTTTTTCCGACGGCGTGCGAATACTGCATCGTCGGCTGCGGTTACAAGGCCTATGTGTGGCCGCATGACGAGGAGGGCGGGTCGAAAGCCGCGCGCAATGCATTGCGCGCCGACTTCCCGGTCGCCCCGGCGACGGGCGCCTGGATCAGCCCCAGCATGCACAATGTCGTCAAGCGCAACGGCAAGCTGCACCACGTGGTCATCGTTCCTGACGGGGAGAACGCGGTCAACCGCCAGGGCAATCACAGCGTGCGCGGCGGTGCTTTGGCGCAAAAACTCTATAATCCGACGCGGCCGACGGCCGATCGCCTGCAAACGCCGCTGCTGCGCGTGCGCGGCATGTTGCTGCCCATCTCATGGGACGCGGCGACCAGCATCGTCGCCGAGGTGTCAAAGCACGTCATCGCCAGGCATGGCGAGGCGTCGTGGGCGACGCGCTTTTTTTCGTATCACTTCTGGGAGAACACCTACGCGATCACCAAGCTTGCCTTCGCCTCGGTCGGCACGCCGAACGCCGCCGAGCACGACAAGCCAACCGCGGAAAACGACGCCACCGGCCTCGACGATTGCGGCGTCGACGGTTTCTCGGCCGCCTACAAGGATTGGAAAGAAGCCGACGTCATCTACATCAGCGGCAACGACCCCTACGAGAACCAGACGATCCTATTCACCGAATGGATCGCGCCCGGCGGCGCCAAGATCGTGTTCGTCAATCCGCGCAAGAGCCCGACCGCGGCCTATGCCGAGCGCACCGATGGCGTCCATCTGCAATTGCTGCCGGGCACGGATTCCATTCTCAACAACGGCATCGCGCGCGTCATTCTTGAAAATAGCTGGGAGGATCGCGCGTGGATCGGTAAGGTCATCGCCGGACGGGCGGAGATCGCGCAGGAGAAGTCCAACTGGCGGCGCGCGCGTTTCGGTCTGAGCTTTGACGAGTACAAGGCCTGGCTCATCGCCGACGACGAATACCGGCTCGACAATGTCGCGAAGGTCACCGGCGTTCCGGCGCAAAAAATTCTTCGCGCCGCCGAGCTCATCGCGCGCCCGCGCGGCCAGGTCCGCCCGAAAGCGTCATTCCTCCTGGAAAAGGGAAATTACTGGTCGTTCAACTTTCCCAACAGCGCATCGCTCTCCGCGCTTGGTCTCGTTTGCGGCGCGGGTGGCCGACCGGGCCAAGTCATGTCACGCGCCGGCGGGCACCAGCGCGGAATGATGAAAGCCGCCGGCTATCCGCTGGCGAAGTCAAACGCGGTCTATCATGACGTCAAGCCGGGCGATCCGAGCGGCGGCAAGATACCGCTCAATACCGATCTCGCCGTGTTCGAAGGCAAGACGCGGCTGACCTGGGCCATCGGAACGACCTGGGTGACCGCGCTGTCGGCGGGGCAATCACTGCGCGACAAGATTGCCGCGCTTACCCGCCAGCACGCCGCGCAGGTCAGCTCCTTCGACAAGGACCAAGCCATCGCGACGCTCAAGCAGCGCGTCGACAATGGCGGCATGGTGCTCATTCAGCAGGACATCTACCAGAACGATCTCACCGAATATGCCGACCTCGTTCTGCCGGCGGCGGGTTGGGGCGAGGAAAATTTCGCGCGCGCGCAGGGCGAGCGCCGCTTGCGCATCTACTCGAAATTCTATGACGCGCCAGGCGAGGCCAAGCCCGACTGGTGGATCGTGGCCGAAGTCGCCAAGAAGATGGGCTATAGCGGCTACGCGTGGAAGACTTCCAACGACGTATTTGAGGAAGCGGTCACGAAGTCCAAGGGCGGCGCCTATGACGCGACCGCCGTCGTCGAACTAGCGAAAAGAACGGGCAAGCGCGCCCATGACCTGCTGACCGAACTCAGCACGACCGGCATCCAGCTTCCGGCCCGCATCGAGGCCGGCAAACTGGTGGGTACGGATCGCCTGCACGACCAGACTTTTCCCGCCGACAAGGACGCCAACAAGATCGTCAAGCAGTTCAACACGGCGAGCGGCAAGGCGATCCTGATGAAGGGCGATTGGCGCAGCGTCAAGCCGGTGCGCGAGCGCTTTTCGCCACGCGACGGCGAGCTGTGGATCACCAATGGCCGCATCAACGAATTGTGGCAGACGATGTATGACGATCTGCGCAAGGCCGCCGTCAAGCGGCGCTATCCGTCGAATTTTCTCTTCATCAATGCCGCCGACGCGATGCCACGCGGCATCGAGAGCGGCGATCTGGTCAGCGTCGAGAACGATTTCGTCGTCAATATTCTGGGTGAGGCGACCAAGGGGGCGATCTCGCTCGTCGCCTATGTCACCGACGAAGTCGCGCCGGGCGTTGCCTATACTTACACCTTCTATCCCGGGCAGAACGCCAACAACGTCGTCCCGGCGATCACCGACCCGGTCACCGGCGTTTACAACTACAAGCTCGGCAAGGGCAGGGTGGCCAAGATCGGCGAGACGCCGCTGAAGAAGCTCGAAGGCGGCATGTCGTTTGTTCCGCGCAGCATCGGTTAGGGAGGCGGACATGATATCGCATCGATCCGCTGCCGGCATGCTCTTGCTCGCGTCCGCGCTCCTTGGCGCCAGCGCCTTGTCCGCGCCGGCGGCGGAGCGGCCGGGCCGAGCACAGGCCTCGCTCGCCAAGGGCAAGGAAATCTACGCGCGCGAATGCGCCGCCTGCCATGGCGTCAAGGGTGACGGCGAGGGCCCTGGGGCGCACATCGTCAACCCCAAGCCGCGCAATTTCATCCTCGGCGTGTTCAAGCTGCGCACGACGCCAAGCGGTCAGCCGCCGACTGACGACGACCTGTTGCGCACGATCACGCAGGGCATCGCCCATTCCGCCATGCCGTCGTTTCGAGAACTGCCCGAGGCCGACCGGCGGGCGCTGGTCGGCGTGGTCAGGCAGTTCGCCGATATCAAGACGGCGCCGCGTCCGATCGCGATCCCGGCCGCGCCCGAAGTCTCGGCGGCGCTTTTGGAAAAAGGCAAAACCGTTTACACGGCGCTCAAGTGCCAGACCTGTCACGGCGACACCGGAACCGGCGATGGCGCGTCCTCGCTGACGCTTAAAGACGATGCCAAGGGACGCATCTGGGCGCCCGACCTTACCACCGGTGTCTTCAAGAGCGGCGACGACGCGAAGGCGCTTTATGCGCGCATCGCCACCGGCCTCGATGGCACGCCGATGCCTTCCTATGCCAGCCAGGCCAAGCCCGACGAAATCTGGGCCGTGGTTCACTATGTGCGCTCGCTCGCCAAGCGTTGAACCGATCATGCGCCGAGGTCGGCTTCCGCCTCGTGCGCAATTCCCTCCCTTCGGCAGGGCGTTACCCGGCCGAAGGGTGGGCGAACTTCCAAATAGGGTTCGCGGCGCGGAAATATGTTGAGGCAAAGATGCTGAGCAGACGAGACATGATTGGCGCGTCCATGGGCTTTGCAGCCTGCGGCGGCAGCCTCGCGCTTGCGGGCGCGGCATTGGCGCAAGCGAGTTCCTATGTGCCGGGTGCGGTAATCGGCGGCGGCATCGACGGCATCGTGCGCGTCGGCGACAATCTCTCTGCGGCGGAGCAGATCATCATCGGCAAGGACAATCATATCTGCGGCGAAGGCCATGCGACGCCCGACCCGGTGACGCTATCGGATGAGCGCGGCCTCAAGAACGCGGTCGTCATGATTAAGGACATCGCGCGCGGCAAGCCCTGGGCCAAGCGCGAGCGGTTCGACATCGTGCAGGAAAAATGCGTCTTCCATCCCTACATTCAGTTCGCGCCCAGGAGCTTCGAACTCAGCATCCTTAACAAGGACCCGGTGCTGCACAACATTCATGCCTATGAAATCATCGGCCGCGCGCGCCGCACCCTGTTCAATATCGCGCAGCCGCAGGCCAACCAGGTCGATCGGCACAAGGTCGCGCTCACGCGCGGCAGCATCATCGAGATCGATTGCGACGCGCATAACTGGATGTCGGCCTGGATCGTCACCTCCGATCACCCCTACGTCGCGGTCACGGATTCAGCGGGGCGATTCGCGATCGACGACGTTCCCGCTGGCGAATTTGAACTGGTGGCTTGGCACCCCGGACTGGGGAGCATGAGCACGCGCGCAAAAGTCGCGTCCAAGGCGAGGGCAGCGGCGACGATCTCCTTTGGCGCATAGCGATCGGACAAGAACATGAATCCACGATCAGCAGTCTTTGCTCTTTTCACGGTCGGCATTGTAGCCGTGCTGTTGGCCGGGCCAATGCGCAGCGTTCACGCGCAGAAGCAGCCAGCGCCGCTTGCCGCGCTGCCCGCGGTACCGGTGCCGCCTGACCAGCCGTTGACCGCGGATCGCGTCAAGCTTGGAGAACTGCTGTTCTTCGATCCGCGCTTGTCCGGCGACGGCTCGATCGGCTGCGTGGATTGTCACGATCCCAAGAAGGGCTGGGGCGACGGCAATGCGCTGTCGCGCGGATATCCAGGTACGATGCATTGGCGCAACTCGCAAACCGTGGTGAATTCCGCCTATCTGAAGAATTTTTTCTGGGGCAGCGGATCATCGACGCTGGAAGCCCAGGCGCATTCAGCCGCCACCGGCGCGCTTGCCGGAAATATCCAGCCTAGGCTCGGCGAGGAGCGCATGAAGCAGATCGCGGTCTATGTCGATCTGTTCCAGCGCGTCTACGGTGAGAAGCCGTCCTGGGAAAAGGCCATGCTGGCGATCGCCGCCTATGAGCGCAAGGTCACCTCCAACGACGCGCCCTTCGACCGGTTCGTGCGCGGTGACCGTACCGCGATGACGGCCGGCCAGCAGCGAGGCCGCACGCTGTTTGAAACCAAGGCCGGCTGCATTGCTTGTCATAACGGCGCGCTTCTTACCGATGAGCAGCACTACAATATCGGCGTTCCCCCCAATCCGGAATTTGTCACAAATCCGCAACGCCAGATCGCCATGCGCGAGCGCATTCGCGGCAAGGGAATTCCCGAACAGGTCTATCTCAAGTTCGATCGCGACCCGGGCCGCTATCTTGAAACCAAGAAAGACGAGGACCTGGGGAAGTTCCGCACCCCGCCCTTGCGCTATCTGACCTATACCGCGCCCTATATGCATAACGGCGTGTTTTTCACGCTTGAGGAAGTCGTCGACTTCTACGATCGCGGCGGCGACGCCGATTCGTTCGGCACGAAGTCTGACCTCATCACGCCGTTGCGCCTCTCCGGGCAGGAGAAAGCCGACCTCGTATCGTTCCTTGAATCGTTGAGCGGCACCGAGCTGCGGCATGAGCGTCCGACGTTGCCGCCCTATGGGGTGCTGGAGTTTCCGATGACCAGCGGAACGTTCAAGTAGCCATAAGATGAATGGGTTGCGTGCGCGACGCCAAGTGTCGCGAAAATTGGCATACCCCACAATTGCGGTTTACGAGTCCAAGAGCGCTCAACTCCTCGTGTTCGGTGCGTTTTTTGTGGCGAACCCGCTGCCACTGCGCCAGAATCTGCTCTCGTGGTTTACAGGGTTGGGTCACGGCGGGAGCAGCGGCAGATGGACGTGTCCGGGTGGCGGTTGCAGCGAGGATTGCGGCACGCTTCAACGCCGTGGAAATTGGCTATCCGTCGAAAGTCGCGGCCACGATACGTGGACAAGATACACTCGGATGCAAAATCGGATTCCGCCTTTGCCGATGGCGCGCCGGTTATGTCAGGCTGGCGCGGATGGCTTGCCGCGCTTGCGACGGTGCTTGTCGCCGTGTCGTCCATTGGCGCCGCAACAGCCGCGCCCCGCCTTGCCGGGGAGGCGAGCCCCTACCTACAATCGCATCGCGGCGATGCCGTTGACTGGTGGCCATGGGGCCTTGAGGCGTTGGCCGAGGCCAAGCGAACGCAAAAGCCGATCTTGCTCTCGATCGGATATCTCGCATGCCATTGGTGCCACGTCCTGCAATCGGAGAGCTTCGCCAATGCCACCATTGGCCGGATGATCAACGAAAATTTCATCCCGGTCCTGGTCGATCGCGAGGAGCGGCCTGAGATTGACGACATCTATCAGCGCGCGGCTTCGCTCCTTGGTTCGCAGACGGGATGGCCACTCAACGTATTTCTCGCGCCGGACGGCGTGCCATTTTTCGCGGTCGGCTATTTGCCGCCCGAACGGCGCCAGGGATTGCCACCCTTCACCGAGGCGCTCGGCGTCGTAGCGGAAACTTATCGCGAGCAGCATGGTGAGGTCGCCGCCATCAGCGCGGCACTCGGTGGCGCGCTGCGCGAGCGGCTCAAGCCGGAGCCCGGCGAACCCTCGCGCGCGGCGCTGGAGCGGGCGGTCGCCGAGCTCAACCGGAATGTCGACGTGTTCAATGGCGGATTTGGCGCCGCCCCCAAATTTCCCCGCCTCACCGCGATCGAGTCGCTGTGGCGGGGATATTTGCGCAAGAACTCGCCGCCATTGCGCGAAGCTGTTTCGCATGCCCTCGACGCGATGTCGCGAGGTGGCCTCTACGACCACCTTGGCGGCGGCTTTTCCCGCTATACGACCGACCCGGAATGGCGCATTCCGCATTTCGAGAAGATGCTCGACGTCAACGCGCAATTTATCACTCTGATGACCGACGTGTGGCGCGAAACACGCTCGCCATTGCTGGCGGAGCGACTGCGCGAGAGCGTTGCATTCGTGCTCGGCGAAATGCGCCTGCCTGGCGGAGGGTTTGCCACGGCCATCGACGCCGACAGCGAAGGGCGCGAGGGAGCGTTTTATGTGTGGACCGACGCGCAGATCGACCGCGCACTCGGTAAGGATGCGACCCTGTTCAAGCGCGTTTACGGCGTCACCGCCGAGGGCAATTGGGAGGGAATGTCCGTACTTTATCTTGCCGAGCCCTCCATGGCCGCGCTGCGCGAACGGTTCGGCGCAGCGGAAGGCGAGCTCGCAAGCCGTCTTGTTTCGGCGCGCGCGCGGCTGCGGGCGGTTCGCGATACGCG
Organism: Pseudomonadota bacterium; assembly: GCA_016195095.1. Classification (GTDB taxonomy): domain Bacteria; phylum Pseudomonadota; class Alphaproteobacteria; order Rhizobiales; family Xanthobacteraceae; genus JACQAE01. Next base: position 5,878 of record JACQAE010000178.1, on the reverse strand, counting down.
CCCGCGCCCACGCCGCGACGACAAGGTGCTGGCGGACTGGAACGGCGCGATGATCGCGGCGCTGGCGGAAGCTGGCGCCGCCTTCGGCGAGCCCGTCTGGCTTACCGCTGCGCAAGCAGCGTTCGCCTTTGTGCGGACCAATCTCGACGGTCCAGCTGGGTTGCGCCATTCCTGGAGCGCCGCGCGGTCGGGCCTTCCTGCGACGCTTGACGATTTTGCCCAGATGGCGCGGGCGGCCGTCATCCTGTTCGAAGCGACCGGAAAGGACGAATACCTTGCCGCGGCGCGGGCATGGATTGCGGCGGCCGAGCCATTATGGGACGATGGTCCAGGCGGATATTTTCTCGCCGCCCGGCCGGACCTGCCGCAGCTGCCGCTGGCGAAGGTCGCTGTCGACACCGCGCTTCCCGCCGGCAACGCCGTGATGGCCGACGTCGTGATGCGTGTGTATCACCTGACCGGCGAGCCCTTGTTGCGCACGCGCGCCGAACGCGCGGTTGGCGCGTTCTTTGGTGCCGCCGAGGGCGACCCGCTGCAATCGAGTGGCATTCTCAATGCCGCGGATACACTGATGGCGGCCATGCAGATCGTCATCGTCGGTGATCGCGCGCAGGCGGACACGCAGACGCTGCTTGCCACGGCTTGGCACACGTCGCTGCCCGGCCGCGTCCTGCAGGTCATCGCGCCCGGCGCCGTTTTGCCGCAGTCGCATCCGGCCAGGTTCAAGGATCAGGAGGGCGGGCGCGCGACGGCCTATGTCTGTGTCGGGCAGGTTTGCTCGCTGCCGGCGACGACGGTGAATGACCTGCGTGAGACGCTGGTCGCCATGCGTGGGCGTTCCGTACCCTGAAGATAGCGCGACCCTGGCGATCGCGCGGCGGGTTAATGGCAAGCTGACATTGGCGGCGCCCAAAAAAGCGCCAGCATCAGCGGGAAATTATGGGTAGCGGGAATGCGCGTCGCGACCCTATTGTCACGTGTCTGTTATTGGAAAATAGGCGTAAATTCGTGCTAGTTTCGGAACGCACGAGAAACAGATCACGGTTGCCAATCGCCAAGGTCCCGAGGCGCATCTGTGTCACCATGCCTGGAACGTAGGTGGCTGGAACATAGAAGGCTCAGTCCGGCTTGCACGCAAGCCATCCAGATCGGAATAGGGAGAACTGTCTATGAATTTGTCATCGCTCAGCCGCCGCCGCGTGTTCGCCGCCACCGCGGTGGCCATCGGCTCGTTGGCATCGGCGTTATCCCTGGCCTCGGCTCAAAGCCCGACCGCGGCCAAGGACAAGAAAGCGCATCGCCTGGCGATTCACGTTGACGACAACGACGCGCAGAAAATGAATCTTGCCCTCAACAACGCCGCCAATGTCAGCAAGCACTTTACCGACAAGGGCGAGGAGGTTGAAATCGAAATCGTCGCCTACGGCCCGGGTTTGCACATGTTGCGCTCCGACACCTCGCCTGCGCAGGTGCAGGGTCGCCTGAAATCCTTTTCCGAGAGCATGCCGAACGTGACGTTTTCCGCCTGCGAAAACACACGCACCAACATGGCGCGCGCGGAAGGCAAGAAGGCCATGGACATTCCGCTCGTGCATAGCGCGAAGTCGGTGGAATCTGGCGTCGTCCGCTTGATCGAGTTGCAGGAGCAGGGCTGGAGCTACGTCAAGCCCTGAGACGGCGGATTTACCTTGCGGCCGGTGATCCGCGTAAGCGAGGATCGCCGGCCGTTTGCTTTCCGGCTTCGGCGCAAGGAGCTGGCGCGCACTTTGCCGGTGACCAAGGTTAGTCAAGTCGGTTCGCGGATCGATGGCGTTTGCGCCGTTCACTCCAACGTCGGCTCGACGTCGAGGCGCACGATCCAATCCTCCAAGCCCGCACGCGCGGCCGGGTAGCGCGTCAGAACCAGCGGATCGTGGCCGGGCACTACGTGCCTCGGCGCGCAGGCGAGCTTCTTGAGCTTGGCGTAGCCTTCGAGCACCGCGCCGACATCGTAAGTGATCGGGAATACGAGGCCTTCCGCCATGTGCCGGTAGAGGTGAGTGGCGTCGGACGCCAGCACGACATGGCCCAGCCGCGTCTTGACGCGCACGCATTGCAGCCCTCTGGCATGCCCGCCAACATGGTGCAGCGAAATTCCCGGCGCGATTTCGCTATCGCCGTCGTGGAAGACGACGCGCCCGCCATACAGCCTACGCACCATGGCGACGACGTAGTCGCACTCGTAGGGCTGGCGCAAATGCGAGTCGCACATGCAGCGGCCCGTCGCGTGCTCCATCTCGCGATCTTGCAGATGGTAGCGTGCGTGCGCGAAGAGGTCGTCATTACCGCAATGGTCATAGTGCAGGTGGCTGACGATAACGTTGGCGACCTTGTCCGGTGCAATGCCAAGTGCGTCGAGGCCATCGCGCACCGGGCGCAGGATCTGGCGCCCGCGCTGCGCGGCGATGGTCGCGTCAAAGCCGGTATCGACGATAATCGCTTCGTTCGCGCCCACGATCACCCAGACGAAATAGTCGAGTGGCTCCATCACGTCATGCGGGTCGCCACCAATATAGTTCTCCGCCGCCTTGCGCGCATGGTGGCCGTAGCGAATGGCATAAATTTCGTGGGTATCGTTACTCATCCTGCAATTCCGCCGTCGCGGGCGACACGGGCTGCCGACGCGGGCGCCGACGACCATCGATTTCTCCGATTGCCTGGCGCCGCAAAATGTCGGTGCGAACGCCGAGCGCCTGTCGGCCCACGATGTTCGGGGCTTATTTCTCCTTGGCGTCCATCTCCTTGAACAGCTCGCGCGCGATACGGAAGGAATCGACCGCCGCTGGGACGCCGGCATAAATCGCCACCTGGAGGAATATTTCGCTGATCTCCGCCTTAGTCACGCCATTGGTGAGGGCGCCACGGATATGCGCGCGCAGTTCATGCGGGCGGTTGAGAATCGAGATCATCGCCAGGTTGAGCATACTGCGCGATTTACGTGGCAGGCCCTCGCGCCCCCAAACCGAACCCCAGCAATACTCATTGAGCATGTCCTGCATCGGACGGTTGAAATCATCGACGTTCTTCAACGCGCTGTCGACATATTCGTCGCCGAGTACCGCGCGGCGCACGGCAAGACCCTTGTCGTATAAGGCTTTGTCCATGATTCTGCTCCGGGTTGCAGGGCACCAAGCATCGCCCAACCGGCGCCTGGCGGCAATGCGCCGTTGTGCAATAATGATTTATCCACGGCGCCGTGCCGTGAGGATACCTCCGGCGTCGCTGGGGGAGTCTTGGGAACCTGATCGCACGATACTGCGGGCCGCAATCCGCAGCCATGGAGGTTGGTCGGCAACGTTGACGGCGACGGGTGCTGTTTGTCGAGTTTGAGGCTGCGGTGCCATCTTGTTTGGAACGCGAGATGCCTGCCGCCATGGCGCACCGTGCGCGTATCGCCATATCGCCGATCGTGCACTGTCGCAGCGGCGTCGTCTGTTCGGTCGCCACTCAACTCGCGTCAGCCAGATTGTACTGAACTCGCAATCCCGACGGACGGGACGAGAAATTGAGACGGCGCTTCCCCAACGTCAACAGTTGGTCAGGATCGAGAATCAGAAATTTCCCGAAATCGAGCAACAGCTTTATCGAGCCACTTTCCTGCCAACCGTGGTATTTAGCAGCGAATCGCGTCCCATTGTTGCGTGTGCCTGGTAGACCTGCTCTGCGGAGGAGCCGCGACGGTCAACATGCTCAGAGGAGATGTCGAATGAAAATTGGCATATTCGTTACCGCTGCGATGCTCGCTGTTAGCCCGCTGCTTGGCGGTTTGGCGCAAGCGCAAGAGTATTGCCAAAAATTCGGCCCACAGACGCCGAGGGACATCAGCAGCAAGGCGGGCACCAATGCGCGAGCATTCCCGTTCGCGGCCGCGCCCAAAACCATGAACCTCTGCAATATTCATTACCACGTCAACGCCGAACACAAAGGGCCAGGGTTCGCGGTATTCGCCGGCAAGGGCGAACATGGTGGGTGGAAGTGCAACCAAACGCCGAAATTGACGCAGGCTGAACTCAAGGCTCCCGACGGCGGCGCGTGCAAGGGCCTCAAGCCTGGCGATACAATTGAAGTCCACTGGGTTTACTCGTCTTGCGATGTCGCTCCCGGCAGTGGGCTTGGAGCCTGCCTATCTCCGCAATGCGGCAACCCAACGCTGCGGGTGGAAACGCAGGTGTTTCTCGTGGTGAACAGCAAGGCGGCGCGGAATTTTGCCGATTTTGATTATACCGGCGCTCCCATACGCGGCTTGCATCAGCCAAAATCGTTGCCGGCAAGAACCGGAACGCCGGTCGTTTTTCGCGGCTCCACGACCGGTCCGAGCTACACCGAGCAGAAATGTTCGCCGCTGCAGGTGACCTGGAGCGTGCGGCCTGCATGCGCCAAGATCGATATCAATTCCGTGCACAAGTGGTGCGAGAAGAACGCGTTCCAAGAGGATCACGGCCATGGCGTCCGTGACCTCGTGACGGCGCCCGCTTTGCTCGACAAGATCAGGTAGTATTGTGCCCAAGGATGGATTGCTGCCGTTTGGCGCGACCTCCTTTTGCCCAACGTGAGTAAGGGCCTAGCCTGGCGATGCGGGGCCGCTCGGCGCGACGGTTCTCCACGCTGCCTTCCGCCATCTCCCTACCTTGATATTTATGCTGATGTTGCGGACGGTAGCGTCCGCTCTCTTGGGCAACATCCATATTTTATGATCGAATGCGAAACGATTCATCACAATATTTGCGATGGTGCGATCGGATTCGGGGCGCGTGCCTTTGCGATGGGGCGGTTGGGTGGGATCGACGAGACAGGACGTCGAACTGCTGCACCTCCACCTGCGGGGCGCGCGGGCCCTTCGGATCGGTCCCCTAGTGGGAGGGCATACGCCGGCTCGATAAGCCAACGCGCGGTCGTCCCGCCGCCCGTTGCCGCTTCGTCGTTTTCAACGCAGGCGTGATATCCTGCCTGAAGTCGGCGGCTTTTCGGACATGCCTCTCTCAGGTGCCGGAGGACGACGACCCACCGAAGGAGCCGACCGTGCCGCTTTCCCTTGCCGATCAGCGCGAAGAGCTTGCGCTCGCCAACCGCATACTGGCTAACGAGGGCGTACTCGACGCATTCGGCCATGTCAGCATGCGCCACCCAAGCGACCCTAGCCGCTTCATGCTCTCGCGCCACCGCGCGCCGGAACTGGTCGTACCCGCGGACATCTACCAGTTCAATCTGCAAGGCGAGCCGGCGGAACCCATGACCGTGCGCGGCTACAGCGAGCGCGTCATTCACGGTGCCATCTACGAGGCAAGGCCCGACGTTAACGCCGTGTGCCATCATCATGCGCCCGCGATCATGCCCTATGCCGTCTCAGGCATGGAGCTCGTGCCGATTTTCCATCTTGGCGCCACGATGGGGCCGAAGGTTCCCTGCTGGGACCAGCAGGACGAATTCAGCGATACCAGCCTGCTCGTCGTGAAGGTCGAGGAAGGGCGAGCGCTCGCGCGTGCACTTGGGCCCAACTGGACGGTGATCATGCGCCGGCACGGTGCGACCGTGGCCGGCCGCTCGCTGCGCGAGGTGGTGTTCCGCTCGATCTATACATGCCGCAATGCCGAGTACCAGACGCTCGCGCATGGCCATGGCCATGTCCAGCGCCTCACACCCGGCGAGGCGGCACTGGCGGAGGCGCATAATACCCGTGATTTTCCCATGCAGCGTGCGTGGGACTACTGGGTGCGGCGTGTGGACCCCTCGGGAATTCAAACGCCGCCGGATCGCGGCACGAAGCCCGCGATCGGCAAGGCCGCCGTCCGGCCAATCGCGAAAAAGCCGGCCGGGGCGCGCAAGCCGCAGGCGCCGGCCC
>JACQAE010000020.1 GCA_016195095.1 Pseudomonadota bacterium | reverse complement strand
TGGCCATGCGCCACCGCCCAGATGATGTTCTTGGGACCGAACGCCGCGTCGCCGCCGAAAAAGACGTTGGGCAGGCTCGAGGCCATGGTGCGCACATCGACCACTGGCATGCCCCATTTGTCGAACGCGATGCCGATATCGCGTTCGATCCAGGGGAAGGAATTCTCCTGGCCGACGGCGACCAGAACGTCGTCGCAGGGGAAATGCTGGTTGGGCTCGCCCGCCGCCACGAGCTGGCGGCGCCCATCGCCGTCATGCACCGCCTTGACCTTCTCGAACACGATTCCGGCGAGCTTGCCGTCGGCATGGGTGAATTGCTTGGGGACCATGTAATTGAAGACCGGGATGTCCTCGTGCATGGCGTCCTCCTTTTCCCAAGGGGACGCCTTCATCTCCTCGAAGCCGGAACGCACGACGACCTTGACATCCTCGCCGCCAAGCCGGCGCGCCGAGCGGCAGCAATCCATGGCGGTATTGCCGCCGCCAAGGACGACAACGCGTTTGCCGACGCGGGTGGTATGGCCAAAGGCGATGCTGGAGAGCCAATCGATGCCGATATGAACGTTGGCGGCGGTTTCCTTGCGGCCGGGAATATCGAGATCGCGCCCACGCGGCGCGCCGGAACCGACAAAGATCGCGTCGAAGCCCTGCGCCAGCAACGCCTTCATGCTGTCGACGCGCACGCCGCCGCGAAATTCGATGCCGAGATCGAGGATATAGCCGCATTCCTCGTCGAGCACGCTTTCCGGCAGGCGGAACTTGGGTATCTGCGTGCGCATCATTCCGCCGGCGCGCGCGTCCTGGTCGAAGACGACGCAGTGATAACCGAGCGGAGCAAGGTCGCGCGCCACGGTGAGCGACGCTGGGCCGCCACCGACAAAGGCGATGCGCTTGCCATTGCCGACGCTCGGCGGCCGCGGCAGGCGGGCGCGGATGTCCTCCTTGAAGTCGGCCGCCACGCGCTTGAGCCGGCAAATGGCGACGGGATCCTTCTCGACGCGCCCGCGCCGGCAGGCCGGCTCGCATGGCCGGTCACAGGTCCGCCCCAGGACGCCAGGAAAAACGTTGGATTTCCAGTTGACCATGTAGGCGTCGCCATAACGCCCGGCGGCGATCATGCGAATATATTCGGGAACCGGCGTGTGTGCCGGGCACGCCCACTGGCAATCCACGACCTTGTGAAAGTAGTCAGGCGCAGCAATGTCGGTAGGCTTCATCGACTCCTCGTGCGCGCCCGCGACGCGAGTTGCGCGGGACGAGCGCAGACCGGGGGGCGCCGGTCGTTCCCGGTTGGTCCGGTTGGATTTTTCCACATACGCTCATCTATTTTAGGCACCACACCACCGGATTTCCAGCGCCACCTTGGTCATATGCTGGTGACCGCGCCGGAATATGGTATTGCAACGCAACATGTTTTAGCTTCCAGGTCGCGATCTTGGACGATCGCGCCGCTTTTGAACACAAAGTCGCAAGGCGATTTTACGGTGCGCGAGGTGCGCCGCGCCCGCGGCCCTAGGCGATTCGCGCCGGTAGCGCGATAGGGGGCGCCCGGTGCGCACCGCAGTCGCCGGCGCCGCCGCGATGCGTGCGCAGATGCAAACGATAACGCAAGAAATTTACCGCCGCGACGCGATTGCGCTTTCGCCTCGCGAACGCGACGGGGGTAGGATGCCGCGGGAGCACACGTCATTGCGCGACATATTCAGCGAAATCCTTGCAAACGAGCCGATCGATCCGACCGCCGCGGTACGGCGTAGCATGCGGCCGCGGCTCGCCAAGCGCTTCTACGAGCACGTCGCCGTCGCGCGCGACGGCAACGGATTCCGCGTTCTTCTCGACCAGCGTCCCGCGCGCACCCCCGCGCGCAACGTGATGCTGCTGCCAGCGCGCGAGCTCGCCGAGATGATCACCGCGGAATGGCAGGCGCAACGCGACGTCATCGACTTCGCCGCCATGCCGCTCACCAGGCTCGCCGCCAGGATCATCGACGGCGCCGCCGACGCCGGCCGCGCGCACGCGGCGGAGATTGGGAAATATCTTGCCTGCGATCTCATCTTTTATCGCGCGCAGGCGCCGGATGCGCTTGTTGCGCGGCAGAAAGCGCATTGGGACCCAATTCTGCATTGGTGCCTTGCCAATTACGGCGCGCGGTTCACGGTTGCCCAGGGAATTGGCTTTGCGGCGCAACCGCGGCCGGCGCTGTCGGTCGTGCTCGCGCAGCTACCAAGCGATCGCTGGCGGCTTGGTGCCATTCACGCTGCAACGACGCTGTGTGGATCGACACTCATCGCGCTGGCGCTGGCGGAGGGCGAATTGTCGCCCGCGCGTGCCTGGGCGGCCGCCCATGTCGATGACGACTGGAATATGGAAACTTGGGGCCGCGACGCCTCGGCGATCGCGGCGCGCGACGTCAGCCATGCTGAGTTTCTTGCGGCCGCGACAATTTTGTCGCTGCCGTTATCTTTTTCCGATCGCTCGTCGTCGGCCCGACCGAGGCTTGATGGCGATGATGAGAAGATCAGTGCGACCCCTTGAGCACGCGGCTGAAAATCGCACCAACGGGGCTGGGTGCGCGTGCTGGAGGATGGTGACGAGGGCGGTCGGTTGCGCGATTGCGGAGGAATTTGCCGGCAATGCGTGTGGGCGGCATCCCGATGCGGTTAACGCTCGGTTTACGCGCGCGCACTAGGCTGGCATCTGCGTCCACCTTCGCCAGGATAGCCAAGTGGACATCGTCATTTCGCCGCAGACGGTCTTTTTCAACACCCAGGCAGGCGCGTCGCAGACGCCGCTGGCGCCAGGCGACGTCCTTGACGCCAAGGTACTGGCGGTGCTCGCCGATGGCCGCGTGCGGCTCGCGGTCGCCAATACGCTGATCGAGGTCGCGACGCAGGTTGCGCTCAGCCCCGGCACGACTGTGCGCTTGGCGGTCAGGGAAACGCCGCAGGGCGTGCAACTGGTGCTGGTCGATCCTGGTGCCGCGCGTGGCGGTGGGGCGCCCGCGAGCGGGCAAGGGGCAACCCGGTCGACGGCCGCGCTTGCGCCGCAGGTGCAATCGCCGCCTCTCGCGCCGGCGGCGCCCGACGCGCGCGCCGCCGACCGCATTGTCGTCAACGATGTTGCCCAGTCCAATGCGCCGCCAGCGGCGTCGGCTTCCCCGGCACGCGCCGCGCCGGGCGTGGCGCAGGATGGCGCCGTGATTGATGCCGCCGTGCGCTTGGCGGCGGCGCGCCAGAACGGCCTTGGCGCGGTTATCGCCAACGCCGAAATCGCGGCCGGCCTGCCCGATCTGCCGGCGCCGTTGCGCGGCCTGGCGCAGACGTTGCTGACACTGCGTTTGCCCTTTGATGTCAACGCGATCGGACAAGGCGCGAAAATTTCGGCCGAGGACGTGCGAAACGCGCTCGCGCACTCCGGCCTGCTGCTCGAAGCAAAATATGCGCAGTTGAGCACGACCGCCACGGCTGCGGACAGCGCCGCCGGCGCGGCGGTTGCTAATTTCGACCTCAAGTCGGTGTTGCTGGCGCTGAGGCAGGTGGCGAAAACCTGGCTCGACGGCGCGCCACCGCCGCAGGCGGACGCGGTTTCGCCGCCAGCGGGCGCGGCCACGGGAGCCGATCAGCGCGCGGGCACGGCCGGCCAGCCGGCCACGCAGGCAACGCCCGAGCGCGCCGCCGCGCCGCCGCCGCCCTATCGCGGCGGGCCGCTTTTCCCCCAGGCCGCGCAGGCGCCAAGCGCGGGACCGGCTGTTCCGGGTGAACTTGCCGAGCGGCTTCTTGTCGGCAGCGATGCTGCGCTGGCGCGATTGACGCTGCTGCAGGCCGCATCGCTCGATCAGGGTGACGTGCAGGCCGCGCGCGCCGATAGCGTCGGCCCGCGCTGGAATTTCGAGATTCCACTGGCAACGCCGCAGGGCGTGGCCGTGGCGCACTTCGAAATCGCCCGCGACGGGCGTTCGGCTGTCGCGGAGGGCGCGAGATCGGCCTGGCGGGTGCGCTTCTCGCTTGACGTCGAACCGGTGGGGCCGGTGCACGCCAGCATTACGCTGTCAAACGGGCGGGCGGGGGTGACGCTATGGGCGGAACGCAGCCGCTCGGCGATGCTGCTGCGCGCCAATGCCGGCCTACTGACGCAGGCGCTGCATGCGGCCGACCTCGAGCCCGGCGAGGTGAGCGTGCGCGAGGGCGTCCCGCCGCGTCCCGCGGCGCCGTCGCGCGTGGCGGCAGGGCGATTCGTGGATCGGGCGTCATGAACCTGCGCGCCGAAATCCCGCTCGCGGTCGCGCTTGAATATGCACGCAATGACGGCGCCGCGCCGCGCGTCGTGGCGGCCGGACGCGGCGAGCTTGGTGCCAAGATCGTCGCGACAGCGCGCGCCCATGGCGTCCCGATCGAGGAAAATCCGGCGCTCGCGGCGGCATTGTCCGATATCGATATTGGCGCGGAAATTCCGCTGGAGCTTTACCGCGCCGTCGCGGAGGTGCTCACCTTCATTCTGCGTGTCGCGGCGCCGCGGTGAGCCGGCGACGCGCCTGCGGGCGGGTGCACGGACGCCGCCAAAACATTCCGATTGCCGCTTTTCCAGCGCTTGCGGCTGTGTCCCGGCATGAAATTGCGTAGCGCCAACGCTCGATTGCGCGCCGGAGCATTTTCCGGCGAAGTGGGAACCGGTTCGCCGCAGAAAACGCGACAAAGTCAAAGAAAATCGAGCGATTTCCGATTCAATTGAAACGCAAAGCGCTCTAAGGTACGCGCGCCAATCGATCGTCAGGCTGAGGAGGACATATGCGGAGATCTGGATTAATCGCGAGCGCCGGCGCGCTGGCGTTTGTCGCGGCAACCAGCGTGGCCTTGGCCCAATCGAACATGGACAAGGCGCGCAATCGCATCCAAAGCACGCTGCCGGCCGACGGCGCGGTGAAGGCCGATCCCAAGCCAAAGCCGAGCCCGGTCGGCCAGCCGGTGTCCGATTACAAGCCCAAGGTGCGCGTCAAGCCCTCGGCGCCCCCGCCGTCACCGACGGTGACGCCTGACAAGACCAAAAAGAAGTAGTCCCGATCCGTGATTGGCCCGGCCGCGTTTGTTCCTCGACGGGCATCGCGAAATCGGGTTGATTTGATTACGATGCCGCGACGCACGTGAACGCGGCGCTGGCGACGTAATCGCGCGCACGCTCGGGGAGCCGATGAAGCATATTCTCGAACGGCTCGAAAAGCGCCGCGCCGACGCGCGCGGCGGTGGCGGCGTTGCGCGCGTCGCCGCGCAGCACAAGCGCGGCAAACTGACCGCGCGCGAGCGCGTCGATCTGCTCATGGACAAGGGCTCGTTCGAGGAATTCGACATGTTCGTCGAGCACCGCTCGAATGAGTTCGGCATGGAGAAGACGAAAATCCCCGGCGACGGCGTGATCACCGGCTGGGGCACCGTCAACGGCCGCGCGATATTCGTGTTCGCCAAGGATTTCACCGTGTTCGGCGGCTCGCTCTCCGAGACGCACGCGCAGAAGATCACCAAGATCCAGGACATGGCGATGAAGGCGCGCGCGCCGATCATCGGCCTGTTCGACGCCGGCGGCGCGCGCATCCAGGAAGGCGTTGCTGCACTCGGCGGTTATGGCGACGTGTTCAAGCGCAACGTCATCGCCTCGGGCGTCATCCCGCAGATTTCCGTGATCATGGGGCCCTGCGCCGGCGGCGACGTCTATTCGCCGGCCATGACCGACTTCATCTTCATGGTCAAGGACACGAGCTACATGTTCGTCACCGGGCCGGACGTGGTCAAGACGGTGACCAACGAAGTGGTCAGTGCCGAGGAGCTCGGCGGCGCCTCGGTGCACGCGACCCGCTCCTCGATCGCCGACGGCGCCTATGACAACGACGTTGAGTGCTTGCTGCAAATGCGCCGGCTCGTCGATTTTCTGCCCGCGAACTACGCCGCCGGCGTGCCGGAATGGCCGTCATTCGACGATATCGGGCGCGAGGACCGCTCGCTCGATACGCTTATTCCCGACAATCCCAACAAGCCCTATGACATCAAGGAACTCATTCTCAAGGTCGCCGACGAGGGCGACTTCTTCGAGATCGGAGCAACCTTCGCGCGCAATATCGTCACCGGCTTCGGCCGCATTGGCGGGCGCACGGTCGGCTTCGTCGCCAATCAGCCGATGGTGCTTGCCGGCGTGCTCGACAGCGACGCCAGCCGCAAGGCCGCGCGTTTTGTGCGCTTCTGCGACGCCTTCGGCATCGCCATCGTCACCTTCGTGGACGTGCCGGGTTTCCTGCCCGGAACGGCGCAGGAATATGGCGGGCTGATCAAGCACGGCGCCAAGCTCCTGTTCGCCTATAGCCAGTGCAGCGTGCCGCTGGTGACCGTAATCACGCGCAAGGCGTTCGGCGGCGCCTATGACGTCATGGCGTCGAAACATGTCGGCGGCGACGTCAATTATGCCTGGCCGACGGCGCAGATCGCGGTCATGGGCGCCAAGGGCGCGGTCGAGATCATCTTTCGCGCCGACACCGGCGAGGCGGAAAAAATCGCCCGCCGCACCAAGGAATACGAGGACCGTTTTCTCTCGCCTTTCGTCGCCGCCGAGCGCGGCTATATCGACGACGTGATCATGCCGCACGCCACGCGCCGGCGCGTGGCGCGCTCGCTCGCCATGCTGCGCACGAAGACGGTCGAGATGCCGGCGCGCAAGCACGATAACCTGCCGCTGTGAGCCGACCGGCGGCGCCAGCAACCCTGCCGTGCGCGTGAAAAAAGTCGCCGGAACCTTGTTGCGACCGGCCACGGTGGCGCTATGCTCAGTGCCTGGCGCGCATGCGTCCATCGCACGAAACCACGCTGCGGCGGTTGTCACAACGGCCCGTGCCGGCAGGCAGTGCCAGCGTCGCCGCGCGTTCGGCAGGGCAACGGGAGAAATTCATGTACCGTCTTGTTGGCAATGTGTTGACCGCGCTTTGCGCGACGTTCCTGTTCGCGACCATCCCGGTCGCGGCCGTCCTGGTCACGGCCGTCCTGGTCACGGCGATGTCGACGCCAGGTCTGGCGGCGGAAAAATCCGCCATCGTCGATACAACGTTCGTGGCCGATGCGGCCAAGCGCGGCGCTATCGTCTGGGACGTGCGCAGCCGCGCCGACTATGTCCGCGGCCATATCCCGGGCGCGGTCAATATCGATTTCGTCGGCAGCGTCCTGCGCGACCCTAATTCCGAAGATTATATCGCCACCGACAAGATCGAGACGCTGCTGGGAGGGGCGGGCATCGATCCGGCCAAGGAAATCATCGTATACGGCAACAAAGGTGACCCGTTCGTCTATTTCGGGCTGGTGACCGTACAGCATTTCAGCGGCAAGAACGCTGCTGTCTATCACGGCGGCATTGACGACTGGAAGGCCGCCGGCCGGCCGCTCGCGACCGAGGCGACCACGCTCCCCCCGGTGGCGCTCAAGCTTACGGTCGATCCTTCCGTCACGGTGTCGACGCGCGACGTGCTCAAGCACGTCAATAATGCCAACGTCCAGATCCTCGACGTGCGCACGGCGAAGGAGTACGGCGGCGAGGATATTCGCGCCATTCGCGGTGGCCATATCCCCAATGCCGTGAATATTCCCTATGAACAAAATTGGGTCGATGCCGACACGCCCGCGAAGCTGGCACGCAAGGCGGTGAGCAACAAGGACGGCATGAGCCTCAAGTCCAAGGATCAGCTCAAAGCGCTCTACGCCAAGCTCGACCCGACCAAGGAGACCGTCGTTTACTGCCAAAGCGGGGTGCGGGCGTCGGAAACCGCGATCGTGCTGCGCGACCTCGGTTTCAAAAACGTCAAGGTCTACGATTCGTCCTGGCTGGGTTACGGCAATACGCTGGATGCGCCCGCGGAAAAGGTCACCTATTTCAACGTCGGCCTGTTGAATGGCAGGCTCGCCGGCATGCAGGCGCGCATCGAGCAATTGGAAAAGGAATTGGCGCAATCCAAGGCCGCCAAGTAGGCGCAGAGGCGGGCATGGCGCGTTGCCGGGCGTAGCGAATAATGGCCTTACGTCCGGCGGCGCGGCAACCCTGGATGACGCGGCAATGGCGGCGCGCGCGCGGCCGCTCGGGGCGTCGCCAACGCGTGTCAAATCTTGTTTGGGCCCGCGCAAAGAGTCCGCCGGCGCGGTTGCGGCAAATCGAAACAACAGGCAGTGGAAATGCGTCGATCATGACCGACGCGCGCCGCCGGAGCCGCCCGGCTCTATGGCGCCATCGGACAAGCGGGCGAGAGGCTGGCGATGACTGAACTTGTTGCCGTTGATCGCCTCGAAATCCACGTTCTCGTCGATAACGCGACCGACATGCTTTCCAGCACGCCGGCGCATGTCGAAACGGAGGGCGCCGGATTGATGCGCCGCGGCGTGCGCGTGATGGGCGGGAAATGTCTGTGCTGCGCCGCGCATGGCCTTGCCTGCCTGGTCACCGCCTGGCGCGGCGACCTGTGCCACGTCATGCTGTTTGATTCGGGGCCGGAGGACTATGCCTTCGAGCGCAACGTCACGCGGCTTGGCGTCGATCTTGGAAGTGTCGAGGCCATCGCGCTGTCGCATGGCCACTGGGACCATGCCGGCGCGATGCTCCTCGCGCTCGGCATGATCCGCGCCCGCAATGGCGGACGCGACGTGCCCTATTACGCGCATCCGGGAATGTTCCGCACGCGCGCCGTCAGGCAGGCCGATGGAACGTTGCGCCAGCTCGAGGACGTTCCGGGGATCCACGACCTTACCGCGTTCGGTGCGCAGGTGGTCAATACGACGACGCCGCAGGTCTTGCTCGATTCCATGTTCTATCTCAGCGGCGAAATCCCGCGCGTCAGCGGCTTCGAGGTCGGCTATCCCGGCCAGGTGCGGCGCCGCGAGGATGGAACAGGCTGGGAGCCGGACGAATTGCTGCTCGACGAGCGGTTTCTCGCGCTCGACGTCGCCGGCAAGGGGCTGGTCGTCATCAGCGCCTGCTCGCATGCCGGCATCATCAACGTGCTCAGCCACGCACGCGAACTTTTCCCGCATCGGCCGCTGCACGGCGTCCTCGGCGGACTGCATCTTTCAGGAACGAATGAGCGCGTCATCGCGCCGACCGTCGAGGGTCTGCGCACCTTCGGCCTCGCCACCATCGCCGCCGGACACTGCACCGGCTGGCGCGCCATGGCGGCGCTCGCCGCAGCCTTTGGCGACACGGTGCTGGCGCCGACGGCGGTTGGCAAGCGCTATCGCTTCTGAGCCAGCGCCCGCCTTTTCTCGATACGCCCGGCGCGGCCGGCCCATGCGTGTCGCGCGGGGCGACGCGCGCGCAATTGCGCCGCCGCGATGCTATGAGTTCGGCGCCGGCGCACCGCCTCCTGCCGAAGCGTCGGCTGACGGATCGAAATGCCAGCCAATCGCGACATCGTGTCCACGCTCGTGGCGCCCGCCATCTTCGTCCTCTTCTGGGCGTCGGGCTTCATCGGCGCGCGCATGGGCTTGCCCTACGCCGAGCCGTTGACCTTTCTCGCGCTGCGCATGATCGCGGTCGTTGCGCTACTTGCCTGCATTATTGTCGCCACCCGTCCACGCTGGCCCGGCGCGCGCGCCGCCGCCCACAGCGCCGTGACCGGCCTGCTCGTGCACGGCGCCTATCTTGGCGGCGTTTTCATCGCTATCGGCGACGGGCTTCCCGCCGGGATCACGGCCCTGGTCGTGAGCCTGCAGCCGTTGCTGATGGTGACGCTCGCCAACCGCTGGCTGGGCGAGCGGGTGGTGCGGCGGCAGTGGCTCGGACTGCTGATCGGGCTCGCCGGCGTCGCGCTCGTGGTTGGCGACCGCACCGCCGGCAGCGCCGGACTGCTTGGCTGGACGGCATCCGTCGTGGCTCTTCTGAGCATCACTAGCGGGACGATCTATCAGAAGCGCTTCGGCGGCGGCATCGATTGGCGCACGGCCTTTTTCATCCAATACGCGTCGGCTGGCGCGCTGTTTGTCGCCGGCGCGCTGGCGTTCGAGAGCATGACCGTGCGCTGGAGCGGCGCCTTCGTCTTCGCGCTTGGCTGGCTCGTGCTCGTGCTCTCGCTCGGCACGGTATGGCTTCTCTATTTTCTCATCAAGCGTTCCGCCGCCGCGCGCGTGGCGAGCCTGTTCTACCTGACGCCGCCGATTACGGCGTTGATCGCATTCACGCTGTTCGGCTAGAAGTTGCCGGCACTGGCGCTGGTCGGCATGACGCTATGCGTGGCGGGGGTATTTCTGGTCAACTGGCGTGTCGCCCGGCAACAGCCAAGCTAACCCAGGAGGGGATCGGCAATGACCGCAAGCAAGCCCATCGAGTATCGCGACGCCTCGCCGGCGGTGCGCGCCGTGTTCGACGACATCAAGGCGACACGCAAGGTCGATGACGTCAATAATTTCTGGAAATACCTGGCGGCCGACCCACCGACGCTGGCGCGCACTTGGCAGGGCGTCAAGGAGATCATGGCGCCGGGAAGCCTTGATGTGTTGGTCAAGGAGATGATCTATCTTGCCGTGAGCGTCACCAATGGCTGCGGCTATTGTACCGCCAGCCACACGGCGGCGGCGCGCAGGGCGGGCATGAGCGAGGCGATGTTCGGCGAGCTAATGGCGGTGGTCGGCATGGCCAATGAGACCAACCGCCTGGCCAACGGCTATCGCGTGCCCATCGACCCCGCGCTCGAGCGTTGACGCGGGCGCCGCGGTGGAATTGCCGCCCCCGCGGGAATCGATCGGAGGGCAGCGGCGGTAGGGATTGACGCCACCGCGAAAAGGGATTCGCCATTGGAAATCTCGGCAGGACGATGACACAACACGCAATTCCGGACCGCGCGCGGCGCGCGGTGCGCATCTGGCTCATGCTCGTCGCCGCCATCGTCGCGGCCCTGGTGATCGTTGGCGGCGCGACGCGCCTCACCGGATCGGGGTTGTCGATCGTGGAGTGGAAACCGTTGGTCGGCGTGGTCCCGCCCCTCGACCAGCATGGCTGGCAGACGGAGTTCGAGAAATACAAGACCATTCCGCAATTCAAGCAGCTCAATCGCGACATGACGTTGGCGCAATTCCAGAAGATCTACTGGTGGGAATGGGTTCACAGATTGCTCGCGCGCGCGGTCGGTCTCGTTTTCGTCGTCCCGTTGCTGTGGTTCCTCTGGCGCGGCCATATCGAACGCGGCGTCGGCCGGCGCCTGTGGGGGATATTCGCGCTCGGCGCGCTGCAGGGGGTAGTCGGCTGGTGGATGGTCTATTCGGGGTTGAGCGAGCGCGTCTCGGTCTCGCAATATCGGCTCGCCGTCCACTTGACCTTGGCGGCGGCGATCTTCGCGGCAATCATTCACTGTGCCGAGCAATTGGCGCCACGCGCCGACATTCGCGCGCCATTGCGGCTGCGCCTCGGCGCCGGCGCGATTGTCGGCATTGTCCTCTTGCAGATCTATCTCGGCGCGCTGGTGGCGGGGCTGCATGCCGGCCTCGTCTACAATACCTGGCCGGCGATCGACGGCGCAATGTGGCCCGATATGGCGCGGCTCTTCTTCGAGCAGCCGGCGTGGCGCAATTTTTTCGACAATGCGCTGCTGGTGCAGTTCAATCACCGCCTCGTCGCCTACGCGCTGTGGATTGCCGTCATCGTGCATGCCGGCGACGTGGTCGCGATGCTGCGCCGTGGCGGCGTGGTGACGCGGGCATTGGCGCTGGCGTCGGTTGCCACGATCCAGGCCGCGCTCGGGATCGCGGCGCTGCTGCACCAGGTGCCGATCGCCCTGGCGCTGGCGCATCAGGCCGGCGCGGTGGTGGTGCTGGCCATCGCCGTCGTTCATGCCGCGCGCCTGGCCGAGCCGGCGTGCCATGGCCGGCGGCAAGGCGTCGATGCCGCGACCGCCGTCAGCACGCCGCCAGCGCCTGCTCAAGGTCGGCGATGATGTCCTCGTGATCTTCAAGCCCTATGGATACGCGAATGACGTCGGGGCCGGCGCCCGCCTGGACCTTTTGCGCGTCGGATAATTGGCGATGCGTGGTCGAAGCGGGATGGATGATCAGCGAGCGCGTATCGCCGATATTCGCCAAATGCGAGAACAGCTTCACGTTCGACACCAGCGCGACGCCGGAATCATAGCCGCCCCTGAGGCCGAAGGTAAACACGGCGCCGGCGCCCTTGGGCACGTACTTCTTGGCCAGGTTGTGGTAGCGGTCACCGGAAAGGCCGGGATAGCTGACCCAGGCGATCTTGCCATGCGTGGCGACCCACTCCGCCACCGCCTGCGCGTTGTCGCAATGCTTGCGCATACGCAATGGCAGGGTCTCGATCCCGGTCAGGAACAGGAATGCGTTGAACGGCGACAGCGCCGGTCCCATATCGCGCAGCGAGAGCACGCGGCAGGCGATGGCGAAGGCGAAATTGCCGAACGTCTCGTGCAGCACGATGCCCTGGTATTCCGGCCGCGGCTCGCACAGCATCGGGTAGCGCGCGTCGCGCGACCAGTTGAACGTTCCTGCGTCGACAATGGCGCCGCCAATCGAATTGCCGTGACCGCCGAGAAATTTGGTCATGGAATGAATGATGACATCGGCGCCGTGTTCGATCGGCCGGCAGAGATAGGGCGTCGCCAGCGTGTTATCGACGATGAGCGGCACGCCGGCGCGGCGCGCGAGATTGGCCACCGCCTCGATGTCGGTAATGATGCCGCCGGGATTGGCGATCGACTCGATGAAGATCGCCTTGGTTTTGGGTGTAATCGCGCGCTCGAATGAGGCGATATCGTCGGGGTCGGCCCATACCACGTTCCAGCCGAAATTCTTGAACGAATGGGTGAACTGGTTGATCGAGCCGCCATAGAGCTTGCGCGACGCGACGAATTCATCGCCCGGCATCATCAGCGCGTGAAAGGCGAGGACCTGCGCGGCGTGTCCGGATGCGACGACGAGCCCCGCCGTCCCGCCTTCGAGCGCCGCCACGCGCTCTTCGAGCACGGCGTTGGTCGGGTTGCCGATACGCGTATAGATGTTACCGAATGCCTGCAAGCCAAACAGCGAGGCGGCGTGATCGACGTCATCGAAGACGAAGGACGTGGTCTGGTAAATCGGCGTTGCGCGCGCCCCGGTCGTTGGGTCGGGCCGCGCGCCGGCGTGAACGGATAATGTCGAAAATCCAGGCGTACGCTCGCTCATGATGT
>JACQAE010000177.1 GCA_016195095.1 Pseudomonadota bacterium | reverse complement strand
GTGCCGCGAGCTTGTCGCGCTTGCGCGCGGTGGCGGCGACGGTCATGGCGAAGCCGCTCTGGAAGACGCGCGCGACGGCGCCTTCGAGGCGCCCGACGTGATCGATATAGGCAACGACGCGTTCGGCCAGCCGTCCGGCAACCGGCGCGATCAGCGCCATCCCACCGGGCGACATGTTCACCACCTGGCAGGGATATTCCTGGCGATCTTCCAGCATGTAGCGGCCAAGCAGGTTGACGCGAACGCGTTGGAAGCGGCGCTGCTCTTCTTTGAGCGACAGAATCTGCGGTCTGGCCTGAATCGACATGATTGGTGGTTGCAATCGCGCGCGCGCGCCGGCCCAAAACCTAGCGCCGAACGGTTAATGCCACGTTAGGCAGCGGCCGCGCCGCGCATGACCGCGCCGCGTCCGCGCCGTCTCGATCAAAATGATGCTTTGTCACATCGATGCGAAGGCGCGACCATGTTCGGGTTTCGCGCCTTGGAACAGGATGGCGCGCGAAGATCGCTTCGCGCTTTTCGAGGTTGAGGTTTAGGTCTTAGCACTCCGCTCGCCGTTTGGCGCGGCATCGCCATCCGTTGCCCGGCCGCCGGCATGCAGGGTGAGGTGGGGGCGCGGCTGCCCCTGATCGCGCCGGCCAAAGCCGCGCAGCGGCGTGTCGCGGCTGCGCGAGGTTTCGTGGTAACGGACGGTTCCAAGCGCGAGCCTGTCGGCGGGCGTCGCGCCAAGCCAATAGGGCGGGTCGATGGGCGCGAGGACGCCGAGCATGCGCACATGCGTGCGGCCGCGATGCGCGAGCGGCAGGAGGAGAAGCTCGAGTGCCGCCGTCGCGCCGTCGCGGTTGCGCGCGCTCGCGCCGGCCACGATTGCGACCGCGTCGTCGGCGACGCTGCCCATGAGTTCGCCGAGCCGCGCCGCGCTGTCGTCGTCCCACAGGCGAAGCAGGGCCTCGCCGCGAAGTTCACGGCAGAACAGGGCGCATAGGCGCGTCCCGGCCAGCCGCAGCGGGTGCGCGGCGAGCGGGTCGTAGGCGACGATGAAGCTATCGGCCAATACCGGCGCGATCGCGCCGGGCTCGATCTCGCCGCGTTCCGGCGCCAGCCGGTGGCCGCGAATGCCATTCCAATATTCGAACAACCGGCGCGAAGATCCGTGTTTCATGGGTCCTGTCCCGGCCTGTCCCTGCTGCGCGGCGGCGCGTCCCATTACGGGACGCCGCGTGGGGGCTTTCACGGCCGCGCGAGGAGCGGAGCAGGGAGCGTGCCAGCCGCCGGCGCGCGTGGGCGCGGTGCCGCAATGGCGTTAATGCGCCATTGGCGCGCGTCCCGGAGCCGCCGCGACGACCGGGTCGAGGTGAATTTTGTCGTGTCGGCAATCACTTGCCCCGGTCGGCGGCGCCCGCTATGCCAGCACGAAAGCGAACGGACATCATCGCGTGAACAAAAAATCCGAGCCGATCCTCAATGTTCCCGGCGTCGTCACGCTCACGCTGGCGCTGACCGCGCTCGTTCACGTGTTGCGCGTCTATGCCCTCACTAGCGCGCAAGACGTTGATTTCCTGCTCTATTTTGCATTCATCCCGGCGCGCTACGAGGCCTCGCTGCTACCGTCGGCAGGATTTCCCGGCGGCGTTGCCGCCGACCTATGGACCTTCGTCACCTATGCCTTCATTCACGCCGACGTCACGCATCTGACGGTCAACGGGATCTGGCTGCTTGCCTTCGGCAGCGCGGTGGCGCGGCGTTTTGGCGCCATCCGCTTCGCCATGTTCTTCGCGGTGACCGCGGCGGCGGGGGCGGCCGCGCATCTTGTTACGCATGGTGGCGAACTTTACCCGATGGTCGGCGCTTCCGCGTCGATTTCCGGGCTGATGGCCGCGGCGGTGCGTTTCATCTTCCAGGCCGGCGGGCCGCTGGCACTATGGCGGCGGGGCGACACGCGCGCGTTTCTGGTGGCGGCGGTTCCGCTCGTGGCGGCGCTGCGCGACCCGCGCATTCTGACATTTCTTGGCGTCTGGTTCGGGCTCAATGTTATATTTGGGATCGGCGCGGTCGCTTTCCCCGGCGTCGAGCAGAGCGTCGCCTGGCAGGCCCATATTGGCGGCTTCCTCGCTGGGCTCTTGCTATTTGCCGCATTCGACCCGGTCGCCGCCGACCGGCCAACAACGCGGCATTGACGGCGACGCCACCGGCCCCACCACAAATCCGCCGCTTTGCCGCCGCAGCCTTTCGGCTTCGGCCGACCATGTCGCGTTTGCGCGGATGGGTGCAGGTTCAGCCCGCCGGCGGCGCCGGCCGCGTTCCCGATCGCGTCATCGGTTGAGCGCATTGGCATTCGTAAAACAAGCTGGCGTTTTTGTGACAAGCTGGCGAAGATGGTGGAAACATCCGCGTCACGTCGACGTCGCGACGGCACGTGGATGCTACGATCAGGGAGGCGCATCATGACCGTGCAGGGCATTCTCGCGCGCAAGGGACGCGGCGTTAATACGATCGACCCCGCTGCCAATATCGCACAGGCGGCGGCGTTGCTGGCGCAACATGGCATCGGCGCGCTGGTGGTGACCGGCGCCGGCGATCGCGTCGTCGGCATCATCTCCGAGCGCGATATCGTGCGCGCGCTGGCCGAACGCGGTGCTGGCGCGCTCACGGTCGCCGTCGCCGACGTGATGACGCGCAAAGTGGTCACCTGCGCCAGCGGTGAAACCATCAGCGAGATCATGGAGCGCATGACGGGCGGAAAGTTCCGTCACGTGCCGGTCCTCGAGCAGGGTAGCCTCGCCGGCATAATTTCGATCGGCGATGTCGTCAAATTCCGCCTCGAGGAGATGGAGCGCGAATCCGACGCCTTGCGCGATTACATCCGCTCGGCCTGACGCGGCGGCGGCGCGTAAGCGCGTGCTTGGCGACCCGGTGCGTCGCATTCGAATTCTTGCGGCGGGCGGGCAGGGCTGTCATGCGCCGGCGCGCGGCGGCGAAATCGGTCACCATGGACCCGCGCATACCGTCATCCCGCGTGCCAGGTGGCGATGTCGGCGAGCGCGGGACGCGGCCGATCTTGCGGCGCTTGGGCGGAGCGGCCGATATGGACGAATCCCGCGATCTTCTCATGCGCCGCCAGGCCGAGCGCGTCGAGCACGGCGCGGTCATAGGCATACCATTCGGTGATCCAGCTTGCCGCGTATCCGAGCGCGTGCGCGGCCAGGACGAGATTCATCGCGGCCGCTCCGGCCGACAAGACCTGTTCCCATTCCGGGATTTTCGCGTGTGGCTGGGCGCGGCTGACGACCGCCACGACCAGTGGCGCGCGCGCGAGCCGGTTGCGCTCGAAGGCGACCTGTTCGGGCGCGGAGTCTGGATATTTTCCGCGAAACGCCGTCGCGATCGCTTCTCCGGCCGCCTGTCGTGCCGCTCCGTCGAACACGATGAACCGCCACGGCGTCAGCTTGCCATGATCGGGGACGCGCGCCGCCACCGTGAGCAGCGCCGCGATCTCCTCGGCGTTGGGCGGCGGGCCGGTCAGCTCGACGGGCTTGACCGAGCGGCGCGTTCTGAGCAAATCGATGGCACTGAGCATTGTCGACTCCAGCGGCATTACCCGCGCCTATCATAACGCGCCCCGCGCGACAACGCGCGGCCGCGAATTCTGCGGGCGGTGGCGCAGGCCGCCTCGGCGCGGCAAGCGCGCGTGGATTGCCGCCGCAAGTCCTTTGTTGCCTGGCCGTATTGTCATGGCCGCCGGGCGGGTGGCAATGATTGACCGGTTTCCCCTAGCGGGGAATTGCGCTAGAGCATGATGGCGAAAACCATCAGGCGGAATTCGCGCGACATCATAGTCCAAGAATCACGGTCCAAGATTAAGTACGTCGATCACGTTGGCGATTTTGCGTCGATTCGATCCGACGTCAACGTGATCCGGGAATCGTCGCCGTCGTTCACCATTGACGGGTTCGCTAGGAATGGCACGGATTGGTCGTCACCGGGGAGGCGAGGCTCGCATTGCCGCGATGCTGCTGGCGGGGATGTTGCAGCTCGCGCCGGCTGCCGTGGCGGGCCCGCGTGGGCCAGCGC
>JACQAE010000181.1 GCA_016195095.1 Pseudomonadota bacterium | reverse complement strand
GGCGTGGCCGCGATCATCTATACCGACATCGCCCGCGACGGCCTGCTCACGGGCCTCAACCTCGACGCCACGATCGTGCTCGCGCAGGCGGTGTCGATCCCGGTCATCGCCTCGGGCGGGCTTGCCTCGATGCGCGACGTGGAGGCGTTGCTCGCGCCGCGCGCAAGTTGCCTGGCGGGCGCCATCGCCGGACGCGCGCTTTATGACGGCCGCCTCGACGCCGCCGCGGCGCTGCGCCTGGTGCGCGCCGCGCGCGCGCATTGAGGGCGTCATGTTCAAGGTCCGCGTCATACCCTGTCTCGACGTGAAGGACGGCCGCGTCGTCAAGGGCGTCAATTTCGTCGATCTGCGCGACGCCGGCGACCCGGTCGAGGCGGCGATCGCCTATGACGCGGCGGGGGCGGACGAACTGTGTTTCCTCGACATTACCGCGAGCCACGAGAATCGTGGCGTCATGCTCGACGCGGTGCGGCGCACCGCGCAGGCCTGCTTCATGCCGCTCACCGTCGGGGGCGGCGTGCGCAGAATCGAGGACATCCGCGCGCTCTTGGCCTCGGGCGCCGACAAGGTGTCGATCAATACCGCGGCGGTCGATAACCGCACCTTCGTTCGCCAAGCGGCGGAGAAATTCGGCGGCCAATGCGTGGTCGTGGCCATCGACGCCAAGAAAGTGTCGGCGGAGGGCGCGCCGGGTCGCTGGGAAATCTTCACCCATGGCGGCCGCCGCCCGACCGGCATCGATGCCATCGACTTCGCGCGCGAGGTCGTGGCGCTCGGCGCCGGCGAGATCCTGCTCACCTCGATGGACCGCGACGGCACCCGCCAGGGTTTTGACATCCCGCTCACCCGCGCCGTGGCCGATGCCGTGACGGTGCCGGTCATCGCCTCCGGCGGGGTCGGCAATCTCGACCATCTGGTGGCCGGCATCCGCGACGGCCACGCCACGGCGGTTCTGGCTGCCTCGATCTTCCACTTTGGCGAGTTCAGCGTGCGCGCGGCCAAGGAATATATGGCACGGGCGGGGCTGCCGATGCGGCTTGACGCATGAAAAGCCGATGTTCTCGCCACGCAAGAGGTGCTATGAGCGAAAAATGAGCGCTTTCACCGTTCATGACCTTGAACGGCGCGTGCACGAACGCGCCGGCGCCGAGGGCGCCAGTTCCTACACGCGCCAGTTGCTCGATCGCGGGGTGGCGCATTGCGCCAAGAAACTCGGCGAGGAAGCGGTGGAGACCGTCCTTGCCGCGGTCGGCGAGGACCGCGGGCGGCTGATCGCGGAGAGCGCCGACCTGCTTTATCACCTGCTCGTCTTGCTCAAGGCGCGCGACATCGCGTTGGGCGAGGTCGAGGCCGTGCTGGCGCGCCGCGTCGGTACATCGGGCATTGCGGAAAAGGCGTCGCGCAAGGAAAGCTGAACGGCGGCGGACGAGCCCATGGAACAGCGCACCGACGACGGCCTATCGCCCTATCGCGGCTTTTCGCGCGCGGAATGGGCGGCGCTGCGCGAAGACACGCCGATGACGCTGGCTCCCGAGGAGATCGCGCGCGTGCGCTCGCTGCACGACCGCCTTGATATCAGCGAGGTCGAGGACATCTATCTGCCGCTGTCGCGGCTGTTGTCGATGTATGTCGCCGCCACGCAGCGCCTGTTCCGCGCGCAGCAGCGCTTCCTCGGCACCGAGGACGCGAAACTGCCCTATATCATCGGCGTCGCCGGCTCGGTCGCGGTCGGCAAATCGACGACCGCGCGCGTCTTGCAGGCGTTGCTGGCGCGCTGGCCGAACGTGCCCAAGGTCGATCTTGTGACCACCGACGGATTTCTGTTTTCCAACGCGGTGCTCGCGCGCGAGAACCTGATGGAGCGCAAGGGCTTCCCGGAAAGCTACGACCTGCAGGCGCTGCTGCGTTTTCTGTCCGACATCAAGGCCGGGCGCCGCCCGGTGCGCGCGCCGATCTATTCGCATCTTGTCTATGACGTGATGCCGAACGAATGGATTGAGATCAATCGTCCGGATATTCTCATTGTCGAGGGGCTCAACGTGCTGCAGACCAGCCGCTTTCCCAAGGATGGAAAGGCAATTCCCTTCGTGTCGGATTTCTTTGACTTTTCCGTCTATCTCGACGCCGACGAGGACGTGCTGCGGCGCTGGTATGTCGATCGCTTCCTGGCGCTGCGCGGCACCGCCTTCGCCAACGCCAAGTCATACTTCCATCGCTATTCTCGGCTGTCGGACTCGGAGGCGACCGAAACCGCGACATCGATCTGGAACCGGATCAACCTGGTCAATCTCAACGAGAACATCCTGCCGACGCGCCAGCGCGCCGACCTCATCCTCAAGAAGGGCGTCGAGCACCGCGTCGAGGAAGTGGCGCTGCGCAAGCTCTGATTTGCAGGCTTACAATTCGATCGCCGCGGTGACCGGAACATGGTCGGAGGGCTGCGGCCAGCCGCGCGCCGCGCGCACGACCTTTATCGATGCCACGCGGCCGGCGAGCGCGCGACTGACCCAGACATGGTCGAGCCTGCGACCCTTGTCGGCGGCCGCCCAGTCGGCGGCGCGGTAGCTCCACCACGTATAGAGCTTCTCCGGCTCGGGAACAAATTCGCGCATGGCGTCGATCCAGCCGCCGGCATTTTGCGCCGCCGCGAGCTTCTCGCATTCGATCGGTGTATGCGAGACGACGTTGATGAGTTGGCGGTGGCTCCACACGTCGTGTTCGAGCGGCGCGACGTTGAGGTCGCCGACGAGAATCGCGCGCGCGTCCGCCGCCGGGCGCAATTCGGCGCGCGCGCGCATTTCGTCGAGAAACGCAAGCTTATGCGCGAACTTGTCGTTGGCAACCACGTCGGGCTCATCGCCGCCGGCGGGGACGTAGAAATTATGCAGCGTCAGCGCGCTGCGCAGCCCCGCGCGCTCGCCAAAAACCGCCATGACATGGCGGCAATCGGTCTTGCCGCAGAAGCGCTCGACGCGAAACGAGTCGAACGGCACGCGCGAAAGGATCGCCACGCCGTGATATCCTTTTTGCCCGCTCAGCGCGGCGTGGGTGTAGCCAAGACGGTTGAAGCGCTTGAGCGGGAAGGCGTCGTCGGGACACTTGGTTTCCTGCAGGCAAAGAACATCCGGCCGCGCGGCCTTGAGAAAGCGGGCGACCAGGTCGATTCGCAGGCGGACGGAATTGATGTTCCAGGTCGTGACGATGAGGCGCATGTGGAATGATACTACATCGGCCAGCGCGCCCGGCACGCGCTCGACGTGTCATATCTGTGGACAGGTTGTCGCGTTGCCAAAAACACGACCGTTCCGTGGCCGCTTTTTCCGCGGCGAACCGGTTCCCACGTCTCAAGGAAAATATATTACGGCTGCAATTCGAGCACGCGCTCGTAGTTGATCTTGAACAGGGCGGGATCGGGCTTGGTCGCGGCGTCGAGATTATAGACCGCGACGGTGGTGTCGAATCCCTGCGGGTCCGTCACCGTCCATTGCTTGAGCTGGAAATCCTTGGCCCCGAACATCAGCATCAGCCGGTTGGTGCCGATGATCGGCTGCTTTTCCTCGATCACCACGGTAACGAAGACGTCATCGGCGGTAACGCCGACGAGATTGGTGTCCTTGAGCAGGTCGAGGCGCTCGGAGAGCAGGAAGCGCAGCGGCGTCTGCGACAGCGGATAGAGGTCCTGCGTCGCCAGTTTGCGGTCGCGCACCACCACCGATTGACCATCCGCGATCACGTCGATCAGGCTTGGCGCGGCATATTCGAAGCGCACGCGTCCTGGCTTCTGGAGGGAGAATTTGCCCTCGGTGCGCCGTCCGTCGGGTCCGACCTGGACGAAATTGCCAACCAGCGTCTGCACGCTCGACAGGTAGCCGGAGACGCGATCGGCCAAATCACGCTGGGTGGCGTTGAGCGCCACGGTCTCGCCCGGCCGCGTCACCGCCGTGCTCGCCGGCTTGGCGTCGAGAAGCTGCTCGATGCTCTGCGGCGGCGCGGATTTCGGCGGCGCGATGACCGAGCCAGTTGGCGTCGTCTGCGCCAGCGTTCCGGTCTTGGGCGCCGGCGCCGGCACCGGCAAAGGGATCTGCTGCGCCGGTGCGGCGGGCACCGCCAGCGACAGGTTGCACATCAAGCCGCCCGCTATCGCGGTCACGACCGCACGCCACATGTTCATCTCCGCATTGCCTCGTCGCCCGCGCCCGCCGAGTAATCCGTCCATCGTGGCGTTTTCGCGTCCTGATTCGGACACGTTTCCGGTCGGCCTTCAATAGCGCTCGTTGGCCTCGCCGCCAACCAGGATTTCGCGCTTGCCGGCGTGATTGGGCTGACCGACGATGCCTTCCTGCTCCATGCGCTCCATCAGCGACGCGGCGCGATTATAGCCGATCTGCAGCCGGCGCTGGATATAGCTGGTGGATGCCTTCTGGTCGCGCATGACGATCTGCACGGCCTGGCTGAACAGGTCGCCGGCTTCGGATTGGCCCATGCCGGTGGCGTCGAATACCGCGCCATCCTCGCCGGCCTCGGGCAGGTCGGCCACGACGTCCTCGAGATAGTGCGGCGCGCCTTGCGCCTTGAGATGGCGCACGACTTTTTCCACTTCCTCGTCGGAGACGAAGGGACCATGCACGCGGCTGATGCGCCCGCCCCCGGCCATGTAGAGCATGTCGCCTTGGCCGAGCAGCTGTTCGGCGCCCTGCTCGCCGAGAATGGTGCGGCTGTCGATCTTGGAGGTGACCTGGAACGAGATGCGGGTGGGGAAGTTGGCCTTGATCGTGCCGGTGATCACGTCGACCGAGGGGCGCTGGGTGGCGAGGATCACGTGGATGCCGGCGGCGCGTGCCATCTGCGCCAGGCGCTGGATGGCGCCCTCGATGTCCTTGCCGGCGACCATCATCAGGTCGGCCATCTCGTCGACGATCACCACCACGAACGGCAACGGATCGAGCTCGAGCGCTTCCTTCTCGTAGATCGCCTCGCCGGTTTCCTTGTCGTAGCCGGTGTGCACGGTGCGGGTGAGCGTCTCGCCTTTGGCTTTCGCCTCGGCGACGCGCGCGTTGTAGCCGTCGATATTGCGCACGCCGAGCTTCGATATTTTCTTGTAACGGCTTTCCATCTCGCGCACCGCCCATTTGAGCGCGACCACCGCCTTCTTCGGATCGGTGACCACCGGGGTGAGCAGATGCGGGATGCCGTCATAGACCGAAAGTTCGAGCATCTTGGGGTCGACCATGATCAGCCGGCATTGGTCGGGGCTCAGCCGATAAACCAGCGACAGGATCATGGTGTTGATGGCGACCGACTTGCCGGAGCCGGTGGTGCCGGCGATCAAGAGATGCGGCATGCGCGCCAGATCGACGATCACCGACTCGCCGCCGATGGTCTTGCCCAGGCAGAGCGGCAGCTTGGCGGTGCTCTCGTTGTAATCCTTGCCGGTGAGCAATTCGCGC
Organism: Pseudomonadota bacterium; assembly: GCA_016195095.1. Taxonomy (GTDB): domain Bacteria; phylum Pseudomonadota; class Alphaproteobacteria; order Rhizobiales; family Xanthobacteraceae; genus JACQAE01. The sequence continues at coordinate 50 of JACQAE010000181.1, read as the reverse complement.
AAATACACTTTCTCGCGCGTCGGATTGGGCAGCTCGATGCCGATGGCGTT
>JACQAE010000180.1 GCA_016195095.1 Pseudomonadota bacterium | reverse complement strand
GCGCGCGGCGCTGGTGCAGCGGCTGCAACGCGTCGCTGGGCTCGAAATACGCGTCGTCGAGGCGGGTCAGGCCGATGGCGAGACCGACGGCACCCGGCTCTTCAACGCGCTTGGCGCGGCGCTCGCCGACGTTCCCGCCGACCGCGTCGCCGGCGCCGTGCTCATCACCGACGGTCGCGTGCATGACATTCCCGCGGAGGCTGGCGCGCTCGGTTTCACGGCGCCGGTGCATGCCCTCATCACCGGCGTGCCCAACGAGCGCGACCGGCGCGTCGCGCTCGTCACCGCGCCGCGCTTCGGCATCGTCGGGCAGTCGCAGGCCATCATCTTTCGCGTCGAGGACCATGGCATCGCCGCCGGCACGGCGCAGGTGCGCATTCGCCGCGACGGCGAGGAAATCGAGCGGCGCAGCGTCAACGCTGGCGAGAACGTGCGCGTGCAGGTGCCGATCCCGCATGGCGGGCCCAATATCGTGGAAATCGAGGCCGCCGCCGTCGAGGGCGAACTCACCAACGTCAACAACCGCGCGGTCGTTTCGATCGACGGCGTGCGCGACAAGCTGCGCGTGCTGCTCGTATCGGGCGAGCCGCATGCCGGCGAGCGCACGTGGCGCAACCTGCTCAAGTCCGACGCCAATGTCGATCTCGTGCATTTCACCATCCTGCGTCCGCCGGAAAAGCAGGACGGCACGCCGATCAACGAATTGTCGCTGATCGCGTTCCCGACGCGCGAATTGTTCCAGCAGAAGATCAACGAGTTCCACCTCATCATCTTCGACCGCTACGCGCGCCAGGGCGTGCTGCCGGTCATCTATTTCGACAATATCGCGCGCTATGTGCGCGAGGGCGGCGCGGTGCTGGTCGCGGCCGGTCCCGATTATGCCAGCCCCTCGAGCATCTGGCGCACGCCGCTCGACGCCATCCTGCCGGCCGAGCCGAACGGGCGGCTGACCGAGCAGCCGTTCCACGCCCGCCTGAGCGAGCTCGGCAAGCGCCACCCGGTGACGCGCGGGCTTGACGGCGCCGCCGAGGAGCCGCCGCACTGGAGCCGCTGGTTCCGTCTTGTCGATACGCGCACCATCACCGGAACGCCGGTGATGCACGGTCCCGACAACAAGCCGCTGCTGCTTCTTTCGCGCGAAGGCGAGGGACGCGTCGCGCTGCTCTTGTCCGATCACATCTGGCTATGGGCGCGCCGCTACGAGAATGGCGGTCCGCATCTCGACCTCTTGCGCCGGCTGTCGCACTGGCTCATGAAGCAGCCCGACCTCGAGGAGGAGGCGCTGCGCCTTAACGTGCGCGGCCGCGACCTTACGATCCAGCGCCAGAGCATGGCGGAAACCATCGGCGAGGTGTCGCTGACGAGCCCGTCGGGAACGACCCGCGTTCTTACCCTGGCGGTGGCCGAGCCCGGCGTCTGGCGGCGCGTGATCGTGGCCGACGAACTGGGCCTGTGGCGCGCGACCGACGGCAAGCTCACGGCGCTGATCAATGTTGGCCCCGCCAACCCGCGCGAATTCGCCGAAGTGACATCGACGACGCAGGCACTGCGCGCGCTCACGGCGGCGACCGGCGGCGATACGCGCCGGCTGACCGAAACCAGCGGAATTGTCATGCCGCGCATCATCGCGGTGCGCTCCGGCGACACGTTCAAGGGCGACGATTGGATCGGCCTGCGCATGCGCGACGTCAGCGTCGTGCGCGGCATCGGCGTGCTGCCGATGTTCGCGGGCCTGCTTGGTCTCTTGCTGCTCGTGGGCAGCCTTGCCGCCACCTGGGCGCGCGAGGGGCGTTAGGGCGTTTCCCGGCGAGGCGGCACCCGGAGACCGACGCGGGATAATCGGTCGCAACCAAGCGGCCAGGCAAACCCGGCAGCGGCATCACGCGGGAAATGCTTGCGACCGTGCTCACGCATGCGCGCCCGGCGCGGCGTCCCAATCGGGGGTGACGGCGCCGCGCGCCGCTGCCCCCGCGCCCTCAACCAGTTCGGCGATGAGCACGCGCGCCGGATCGACCGGCCCCGGCATGGCGATCTGTCCCTTTGCCGCGCGGCGAAAGCCGACCCGGCCGTAATAGGGCTCATCGCCGACCAGGAGCACCAGACGGTGCCCCTTGTCGCGGGCGGCGGCGAGCGCGGCTTGCAGCAGCTTGAGGCCGATGCCGCGGGCGCGGAACGCCGGTTCGATGGTCAGCGGCCCGAGCAGCAGCGCGCCGGCCTGCGCGATACGGATCGGGGTCAGCCGCACGCAGCCGACCATGAGCGTCCCCACGCGCGCGGTAAACGAAAGTTCGAGCAAATGCGGGACGCATTCGCGCAGGCGATAGGCGGATTTGGCGTAGCGACCGGGACCAAAGGTGCGCGCCGTCAGCAGCTCAATCGCCGACGCGTCGTCGGCGCTCTCGGGTAGAATGGTGACGGCGAGATCCGGCATGCGTGCCCCCGCACGCCGCTTATCACCGGCGCGCGCCAAGGTAAACCGCGGCATTGGCGCAGGCACCAGCGCGCCGGCGTTTTTTTGCCCGCGATCGCCAAACATGGCAGCTTGGCTGGTAATGGCCATTTCTCTGTCTGAGCCCGGCGCCTACCCGGACGCGGGCGCGGCGGATCGCGCGGTCGGGACGATCGCGGCGGCGACAATTTGCAGAGGTAAACATGGGAATGCTGGTAGAGGGCGTGTGGACGGACAAGCCACGCGATCAGGCCGCGAGCGGGGGCCAATTCGTGCGTCCGCAGACGCAATTTCGTAATTGGATCACGGTGGACGGGCGTCCGGGACCGGCGGGCGACGGCGGCTTCGCGGCGCAAAAGGGCCGTTACCACCTCTACGTCTGCCTCGCCTGCCCGTGGGCGCATCGCACCATGATCATGCGCAAACTCAAGCGCCTAGAGGATGTGATCTCACTTTCGGCGGTCGAGGCGATGTACGACGAAGGCGGCTGGAAGTTCGGCGCGGCGGAGCGCGCCGACCCGGTCAATGGCATGGCGCGCCTCGCGGACGTCTATCTCATGGCTGATCCGCGCTTTACCGGCCGGGTATCTGTTCCCGTGCTGTGGGACCGCGAGCGCGCGACCATCGTCAACAATGAATCCTCCGAAATCATCCGCATGCTCAATTCCGCCTTCGACGCGTTCACGCCCGAGCGCACCGACTATTATCCGCCAGCGTTGCGCGCTGAGATCGACGCCGTCAACGATATCGTATTCGCCAACATCAATAACGGCGTCTACCGCGCCGGATTCGCCGGCACGCAGGCTGCCTATGAGGAGGCGTTTGGCGCGCTCTTTGCGGCGCTCGACGATATCGAGCAGCGCCTTGCGCGCGGGCGCTACCTCGTGGGCGAGCGCATCACAGAGGCCGACTGGCGGCTGTTCACCACGCTCGTTCGATTCGACGCCGTCTATTTCGGTCACTTCAAATGCAACCTCAAGCGCATCATTGATTACCCCAACTTGTCCAATTACCTGCGCGATCTCTACCAGGTGCCGGGCGTGGCGCCGACGGTCGATATTGCGGAAATAAAGTTGCACTATTACGCCAGCCATCCACATATCAATCCGACGCGGATCGTTCCGCTTGGCCCGCGACTCGACTTCTCGCGCCCGCACGATCGTGGCCGGTTTGGCAATATGCGCGGCTGACCGCGCCCGCGAGCCTACCATTCGGCGCTTACGGGCGCGCCGCCGAGCGCCTCGGCGATGCGCGCGCGCGTTCCCTTGCCGGTGTCGGGAGGCAGGCCGTCGATGTGGAAAAAACCGCCGGCGGCGATCTCGCGGTTGGCCGCGAGCGGACCGCGCTGGCGAAATTCGCGCACGAGGTAGACGGCGACATGGTCGCGCCGCGAGATGCGGGCATTGTAATAAAATCCCAGCATCGGCGGCGGCGCGGCAAGTTCAATGTTGCCCTCCTCCAGAAGCTCGCGGGCCAACGCCTGCGCCAGCGTTTCGCCCGGCTCGACCCCGCCGCCGGGCAGATGCCAGCCGTCCACATAGGTGTGTCGCACCAGGAATACCCGTGCTTCGCCATCGACGACGAGCGCACGCACGCCGAGCGTAAGGCCGCGCGCGAAACGCCAATAAAAGTGCAGAACGCGACGGACGGCCGGTTCAAGTAGACGTCGCATGGCGTTCATAGAGGCTGCCACATTCTTAGAATAGATAAACACAATCATAAGCTTATAAAAAGAGTGTCGGCCCGGCTTCAGTCCCGGCGAATGAGCGCGGTGCCGCCAGAAGGTCACCCACGCCCGTTTCGATCATAATTTTATGCTATTTTTATGTATTGATTTTTATGTAAAATTTATATTACTGGTCGGAAATAGCGTGAAATTTTATGCGGCCGGGGCTCATCCCCCCCACACCGCCCCGGCCCGAGAGCGCTTTCCGTTTCGATTGAATCGGAAAGCGCTCTATTCCTCTGACTTTGTCGCATTTTCCGTGGCGAACCGGTTCCCACTTCGCTGAAAAATGCTCGAGCGGCGTATCTGGGTTTCACCAGGAGCGCCGTTTTATTTGGATTCCGAGGTTCCGGTGGCCAATAAATGCCCTATCTTAAAATCAGTCTAATCTACTCCCGGAATGTCCATGAAGCGATTTGCCGACCTCACCGAGCAGGAAATCCTCGCGCTCGCCATTTCCAACGAGGAGGACGACAGCCGCATCTACCGCGGCTTTGCCGAGGGGCTGCGCGAACAATTCCCCGCTTCCGCCAAGGTCTTCGACGAAATGGCGGACGAAGAGGTGCAACACCGCGGCATGCTCTATGACCTCTATCGGCAGAAATTCGGGGAATACCTGCCGCTCATCCGCCGCCAGGACGTCAAGGGATTCGTGCAGCACAAGCCGCTATGGCTGATGCGCCCGCTCGGACTTGACGAGGTGCGCAAATATGCCGCGGATCTGGAATATGAAGCGGCGCGCTTCTACCGCAAGGCGGCGGAGGCGACGCGCGACGCATCGGTGCGCGAACTCCTGGTGCGGCTCGCGGAAATCGAGGACGAACACGAGGATCTGGCCAACCGGCTGGGCGAGAAAATCCTCACGCCCGACGCCCGCGCGCACGAGGACGAGACGGCGCGGCGCGTGTTCGTTCTGCAATTCGTTCAACCCGGCCTCGCCGGGCTCATGGACGGCTCGGTTTCGACGCTGGCGCCGCTGTTCGCCGCCGCCTTTGCCACCCACAGCACCTGGGAGACCTTCCTCGTCGGCATGGCCGCGTCGGTCGGGGCGGGCATTTCGATGGGCTTCGCCGAGGCACTGTCGGATGACGGCTCGCTGACCGGCCGCGGCACGCCGTGGCTGCGCGGCACGGTCTGCGGCATCATGACGACGATCGGCGGCATCGGCCACACGCTTCCCTATCTCATTCCCAATTTCAACGTGGCGACTGCGCTCGCGATAGCGGTCGTGGTGGTCGAGCTCGCCGTCATCTCGTGGATCCGCTACCGCTACATGGATACGCCGTTCCTGCAGGCGGCGTTCCAGGTGATGGTCGGCGGAGTTCTGGTGTTCCTCGCCGGCATTCTCATCGGCAGTTCTTGATTGGCTTACCGCCGGCGGCAAAGCCTGGCGACCGGGGACGTTCATGCACCACGATGCCGCACCGGTTATCGACACCCACCATCACATCTGGATGCGCCGGGACATCCCCTGGCTCGCGGATCCGGCGCCGCCGCGAATGTTTGGCGACTATTTCGGCCTGCGCCGCGATTATCCGGTCGAGGAGTGGATGAACGACGTGGCGCCGGCGGGCGTGGTCAAATCCGTCCACGTCACCGCCAATTGGGGCATCGCGCGCGCGCTCGACGAAACTCGCTGGCTGCAATCGATCGCCGACACGCACGGGTTTCCACACGGCATCGTATTCCAGGCCGACATGGCCGATCCCGACCTTGAAACGCGGATCAAGGCCCACAAGCAATTTCCCAATGTGCGTGGCGTGCGCCACCAGCTCTACTGGGACAGCCATCCGCTGCGCCAATCCACGAGCCGCCCCGACCTATGCGCGGCGCCCGAGCTACGGCGCGGCTTTGCCCTCCTCGAGAAGCACGACCTGCATTTCGAGTTGCAGGTCTTCGCGGCGCAGGCGCCCTATGCCGTGGAACTGCTGCGGACATTTCCCGACATTCGCTTCATCCTGCTGCATTCCGGCATGCTGACCGAGCGCACGCCGCAAGCGATCGAGCAGTGGCGCGCGGCGCTGATGGCCATCGCCGCCTGTCCCAACGTGCAGGTGAAAATTTCCGGCCTCGGCATGTTCAGCATGGGCTGGACGCCGGCGCAACTGCGCCAGGTCATCCGCGATACGATCCAGATATTCGGCGTCGGACGCACCATCTTCGGCAGTAATTTCCCGCTTGAGAAACTGCACGCCGGCTATGCCGACCTGCTTGCCGCCTACCGCGCGGTGCTCGCGGAATACCCGCGGGACGACCGGCGCCGCGTGCTGCACGACAATGCCGCGCGCTTCTACCGCTTGTGATCGAAGCGCGCGCGCCACCACGGCATGTTCGTTCTTGCCCACCTCTCCGACCCCCACCTGGCGCCGCTGCCGGAGCCGACATGGCGCCAGCTCGCCGGCAAGCGCGCGCTCGGCTATGTCAATTGGCGCCGCCACCGCCGCCATCGCCATCGCCGCGACGTGCTCGAGGCGCTCGCGCACGATCTACGCGCGCAGGTGCCCGACCACATTGCCGTCACCGGCGATCTCGTCAATATCGCGCTGCCTGGCGAATTCCTCGCCGCGCGTGCCTGGCTCGATCGGCTCGGCCGGCCGCGCGACGTGACCTTGGTTCCTGGCAATCACGACGCCTATGTGCCGGGCGCGCTGGCGGCGATGCGCGGCCATTGCGGCGACTACATGCGCGGCGACGACGGCGCGGCGGCGTTTCCCTTCGTGCGCCGGCGCGGCGAGGTGGCGCTGATCGGGCTGTCGTCGGCGATCGCAACCTCGCCGTTCATGGCGACCGGCGCGCTTGGCGCGGCGCAGCTCGGCGCGCTTGGCGACATCCTCGACGAGCTCGGCAATTCCCGGCTCGCGCGCGTCGTCCTCCTGCATCATCCGCCGGCCGGGCCGCGCGCGGCGCATAAGCGTCTGCGCGACGCCAAGGCTTTCCTTGCCGTGCTGGCGCGTCATGGCGCCGAGCTGGTGTTGCACGGCCATGACCACGTGCCGCTGCTCACCTGGCTCGCGGGACCGCGCGGGCGCGTCGCCGCGCTCGGGGTGCCGTCGGCGTCGATGGCGGCCACGGGCGCCGAGGCCCCCGCCGGCTACAACCTCTACCGCATGGCGCGGGTGGCCGGCGCGCTGCGCTGCGAGGTGATCGCGCGTGGGCGGCGCGGGGAGCCGCCCGCGTTCGTCGAGATCACGCGCCGCGTTCTCGCCGGCTGACTCATGCTCTTGGCGGCGCGTTTGGCGCGATCCTCAACGCTTGGCGGCGATCCGCTCACTCCCGCGCGCGACGAGTTGCGGCGCCGGCGGCAGGCGCATGGCCGCCACCATGTTCACCGTGCGCTCGACGCGCTCATCGGCGGTTTCCGGTTCCGCGTCGCGCGCGATGAGGCCGATCGCGCTCACGAGATCGCGCACTTCCGAGCGCGCGGCAAGATGCGCGCGCGCCGGCTTGAGCCCGAGCGCGTTTTCATCGAGCGGATCGAAGGCGGTCAGGCCGACCGGAAAAAACTCACGGTAGATGACGCGCTCGGCAAGCCCGCGCACGCTGCGAAAGCCGATCTCGCCGGCCATCGCCTCGATCATCTCGCGTACCTGGCGCTCGTTGCGCGAATATTGCGCGCACAGGCGGTTGCATATCACGATCCAGTCGATCGGCGCGCCGGTGACGCGGGCGCGCAGGTCGCGCGCCTTGTTCACCGTCTCGCGATAGCGCGCGCGGCGTGGCGCGAGCGCCGAGGACGGCCCGATCGTTCCGATGAGATCGAGATCGACGAAACTGTCATTCATCGGCGTGAGCAGCGTATCGGCGATGCTATGCGCGATGATGCTCAGATAGGTAGCGCCGCCCGGCGTATCGACGACGATGAAATCGAAGCGGCTCTTGAGCTTGGCAACGGCGACGGCGAATGCCGCGGCGTCGGCGAGCATGTCGCGGCCAAACCGCAGGCCGGACATGTCCTCGGCGCGGAAGATCTCCGGCAATGGCAGCGGCGTCGCGTATTGCCGGCTCCAGGCGCGCCTGTTCTCCAGATAGCGCGTAAGCGTGTGCTGCTCGACATCAAGATCAAGCGCCGCGACGCGCTTGCCCCGCATCAAGAGCGCGACAATGACATGGACGGCGACCGTCGATTTGCCGCACCCGCCCTTGTGGTTGCCGACAACCACCACGCGCGGCATTCCGCCCGCGCCCGAACCATTGACTTTACCCATCGCACGCACTCCACACGCGCCTGCGGTTGAAGCGGCCAAGCGCGGGCGCGGCAGGCATGATCGTGGTTGCACAGATGGTCAATTTGATGGCCGCCGGCGCCATTCGCGCACCACAAATGCGCTCGCCTTGGGCCTGCGACATCAGCTTAACGGCGGCGGCGAACCGGATCGCGCATCGCGCCATCGCGGCGCGAGCGCGCCGTTTACAGCCGCGCCACCATGACCCAGGTCGCCAAGGCAAGCGCGGCAAGCCCGATGACCAGCCCATAGACGAAGACGCGCGCCGATTGCCAACGGCGGCGCCACAGGAACATGTGGTCGTAGACGGGCGGCGCGGCGGCGGATGATTGCGGGTCGCCAAGCGCGCGTTCGCGCTCGATCATCCGCCACGCCATGTATCGGGTTACCGCATCGACGATTTCGCCGATCTCGACGGATTCCGCCAACAGCGAGCGGCCATGGCGCGTTTCCTGGAGGAATCGGTAGGTCCGCTTGTCGCGCGCCAGCGACACATGGGCGATGACGTCGATCCACAACCGCACCGGGTCGCCGCGGCTGATGCCGCGGTCGAATAGATCCACCTCCGCGGGCACCTCGGCGAATATTGGATCAAGCGCCTCGTTGAGCGCCTCCAGGCGCGCCGCCTCGGCGTCGCGCAGTTCGACGACGACGCCGCTGCGCTCGGCCGCCTCGATGCGGACCTGGCGCAAGGCGTCGCGCAGCGGGCGCGCTGGCGGTGGCGCGGGCGGGGCAGGCGCGGCTGTCGATTTGCGTTTCCACATGGCGTTGAGAATATCAACCGCGGCGAGCCGCGCCAAGGATGCGCCCGGCGCATTTTCCCGTGATGCGCGGGTGGGACGGGGCCGACGCAGCCATCGGCCGAAACGCACGCGATGCGCGCTTTTCGCGCCTGCGTCGGGGCGGCGGCCCAAATGCGGGCGTGCATCAGCCGCGAAAAATGACCCGGCAACCTGGCTACCGTGCCCGCGCATTGCCGCCTTTGGGCCTTTTTCCGCGCCCGGGCGGTTCACAGCGCGCGGGGAAATGCTTTAGGTTCATTGCCAGGCTGGGCACGGCCGCGGCGGGACCGGCGCGCGGACGCAGGAAGAACAATGGCAGAAAACGCAACCGTTGGCGCCGACAAGGCGGGTGATGGCGCGCTTTTGGAGGCGCGGGACGTCACGCTGCAATACAAGACCGCGGAACATCTTGTCACCGCCACCTGGCGCGTGGGTTTCGAGGTCCATTGCGGCGAGCGCTACGTCATTCTCGGCCCGTCGGGCTGCGGAAAGTCGACGCTGCTCAAGGCCATCGCCGGGTTCATGATGCCGGTCGAGGGCGAGATCCGGCTCGCCGGAATCCCGATATCGCGGCCCGGATCGGACCGCATGATGGTTTTTCAGGAATTCGACCAGTTGCTGCCGTGGAAGACGGTGCTCGGCAACGTCATGTTTCCGCTGCTGGTCAATCGCGCTCTCCGGCGGCATGAAACAGCGCGTCGCTATCGCGCGCGCGCTGGCGATGGAGCCGAAGGTTCTGCTGATGGACGAGCCATTCGCCGCGCTCGACGCGCTGACCCGGCGCAAGATGCAGGAGGAGTTGGTGGCGCTATGGCGGGAGGTGCGCTTCACCGTCGTCTTCGTCACCCATTCCATCGAGGAGGCACTGCTCATCGGCAGCCGCATTCTCGTGCTCTCGCCGCATCCGGGCCGCGTGAAGGCGGAAATCAATGTCGGCCATCTCGGCTTTGCCGATCCCGGCTTACCCGCCTTCGCGAAGCTCGCGCAACGTATTCATGCGTTGCTGTTCGCCGATCGCGTCGAAACCGAAAACACCGCTGGAGCCAGCCATGGCTGATGCCGTACCGGCCGCCGCGCCCGACCGTCCCGAGCGCTTCGTCGAACTCGACGCGCTTGGCGCGGTCGGCGATGCCGCCCGCCCCCTCGCCCCGCTGGAGCGGATCGCCAACATCACGCTGGTTCGCCGCCTGGTCGTCCTGATCGTGCTTGGGGTGGCGTGGGAAATCTACGCGCGGTTGCTCGACAATTCATTGCTGTTTCCGAGTTTGAGCCAGACGCTGGCCGCGTTTTGGGACGCGGCCGCGCGCGGGCCGCTGATCGAGCAGACGGTGACCTCGCTCGGCGTGCTGGCGATGGGCTACGCGACGGGCCTCGCGGCCGCCGCCATCTTCACCACGATCGCGGTCTCAACGCGCGTCGGCACCGACCTGTTGTCGACGCTGACCGCGATGTTCAACCCGCTGCCGGCGATCGCGCTCCTGCCGCTCTCGCTCCTGTGGTTCGGCCTCGGCGCCAAGAGCCTCGTATTCGTGATCGTGCATTCCGTGCTGTGGGCGGTGGCGCTCAACACCCATTCCGGCTTCACCTCGGTGAGCCAGACATTGCGCATGGCCGGACAGAATTGCGGCCTGTCGGGATTGCGCTATGTCGTACTCCTGCTCGTGCCGGCGGCGTTTCCCTCGATCCTCACCGGGCTCAAGATCGGCTGGGCGTTCGCCTGGCGCACGCTGATCGCGGCGGAGCTGGTTTTTGGGGCGAGTTCGCGCTCGGGCGGACTCGGCTGGTTCATCTTCGAGAACCGCAATCAACTGGAGACGCCCTCCGTGTTCGCCGGACTGCTCACGGTGATCCTGATCGGACTGATCGTTGAAAGCGTGGTGTTCCGCTCGATTGAGAACGTCACCATCCGCCGCTGGGGCATGCAGAGCTAGCGCATTTTTTTCCAACGACGTGGGAAGCGGTTTTCGGACAAGATCGTGCGCGACAAAGAAGTCGACGCACCGCGCGTTCGCGAAAGCCGGTCCGCGCGAGCGTAATCAAGCGCGATCGGGCGCGCCGATTGCGCGCGGCGGCCGTCGCCGCCTATCCTCACCCTGCGCGTGGCCGCACGCCAAAAGGCCGTGCCCATTGCAGCCCGTCCTCGGTGCGCCCGCGCGGGCGATATTCGCAGGCGATCCAGCCGCGATACCCCGCGCGATCGAGCGCGGCGAATATCTCCGGATAATTGACCTCGCCCTCGTCGGGTTCGTGGCGCGCCGGAACGCCGGCGATCTGCACATGCCCGATGACTTGCCGATGGCGCTCGAAGCGCGTGATCAGATCGCCCTGGGTGATCTGCACATGATAGATATCGAACTGCATCTTTACGTTCGGCCGGCCGACGCGCGCGATGACATCGGCGGCCTGCTCGACGCGCGAGAGAAAATAGTCCGGCCGGTCGCGTTGGTTGATCGGCTCGATCAACAGCGTGATGCCTTTCTCGGCGGCGGCATCGGCGGCTTGCGTCAGATTGGCGATGAATACCTTCTCCGCCGCCGGGCGCAGCTCGGGCGCCACCCGCCCCGCGAGGCAGTGAACCGCCGTCCCGCCGATGGCGACGACATAATCGAGCGCTTGGCGGAAAATGGCGGCGAAGTCCTGCTCACGGCCGGGGACCGCGGCAAGTCCGAATTCGTCCTCGCGGCCGCGCGCGGTATTGAGTCCAAGCGGCACGAGCCCGTGGCGCGAAAGCTCCGCCTTCACCGCCGCCGGCGAAATGTCGTAAGGAAATTGCAGTTCGACCGCGCGGAACCCGGCCATCGCCGCGCTGGCGAAGCGCTCGATAAGCGGGCGTTCGGTGAACAAATACGCGAGATTGGCGGCGAATCGGAGCATTGCGCGATCTATCGATGTGGTGGATGGAGCGGCGGAAGGAGGCTGAGTCTTGCAGACGCGAAAACTTTCGCCGCGCGCGGCGCGATCGTCCAGAAAAAAATTCACTTAGCGACCGAATTCATCCCACTCCCGCGCATAGGTTGCAGTCGGTGGCGGAACCCACGCTACAATGGTTGTATTTGCCGATGAAACGCGCGAAGGAGTTGTTCGCGCGCCGGATCGGGCCGCGTCGCGCGACACGGCATTGGCATGATCGCAAACGACGCGTTTCACATCGCCGTACTCGCGGGCGACGGAATCGGCCCGGAGGTGATGGCGCCGGCGCTGGCGGTCCTGCGTCGCGTGCAGGCGGCTGTTCCCGGCCTCGTGCTGCGGTTCACGCAGGCACAAGCCGGCGCCGGCCATTATCTTGCCACCGGCCGCTCGATGCCGGACTCCACCGTCAAGCTATGCGAGGAAGCCGACGCGGTGCTGCTCGGCGCCTGCGGACTTCCGCATGTGCGCTACCCCGACGGCACCGAGATCGCGCCACAGGTCGAGCTGCGTTTCATTTTCGATCTCTACGCCGGCATGCGCCCATGCCGGCTGCTGCCGGGAACGCCGAGCCCGATCGTCGGCGCGAGCGAGCGCGGCATCGATCTCGTGGTGGTGCGCGAATCCACGGAGGGCCTGTTCGCCTCGATGGGCAAGGGCGTTGTCACCGCGCACGAAGCGCGCGAAACCTTGGTGATCACCCGCAAGACCTCGCAGCGGCTGTTCGATTTCGCCCTGCGCCTGGCGCGGCGGCGCAAGACGCGCGGCGGCCGGGGCCTCGTGCATTGCGTGGACAAGGCCAACATCTTCCGCGCCTTCGCGTTCTTTCGCCAGATATTCGACGAACGCGCGGCCGCGCATTCGGACATCCGCGCCGAGCACATCTATGTCGACGCCTGCGCCGCCGCTCTGGTACGCCAACCGTGGGACTTCGACGTGCTGGTCACGGAAAACATGTTTGGCGATATCCTGTCCGATCTCACCGCCGGCCTGATCGGCGGCATGGGCATGGCGCCATCGGGCGACATCGGCGACGGGCACGCGGTCTTCCAGCCCTGCCATGGGACGGCGCCCGACATCATGGGCCAGGGCAAGGCCAACCCGACGGCCATGATCCTCTCGGCGGCATTGATGCTCGATTGGCTGGCGGACCGCCATGCGCACGCGCCGGCCGCGCAGGCGGCCGCGCGCATCGAACATGCGGTCGATACCGCCTTCGCCAATGGCCTGCGGCCGTGCGAATTCGGCGGGCCGCACGGTACCGACGCGGTCGCCAATGCCGTGCTCGCCGCGCTCGGCGGGCGCGCGCCTTAGAGCATTTTCCGCCAAAGTGGGAACCGGTTTGCCGGGGAAAATGCGACAAATTCAGGGAGAATCGAGCGCTTTCCGATTCAGTTGAAACGCGAAGTGAAACGGGAAGCGCTCCAGAGTCCGATTTATTTTTGTTGAACGGGCATTGCGCTCCCTGCGATCGCGCATGAACGTTTCCGAAATTCCGGCTCCCATATTTCGCGACCATGTTGCGGCGCGCGACGTCGAACGGTGGCGAAATTTTCGCCGCGAGCACCGCCGATCGGGGCGAGTTTCCGCGTTAACACGTTCAAGCCCAACGGATCGGGCGCTGTCGGGCTGCCCACAGAGGACCGAGCGATTGAGACACGGGTGGGCGAATTCAGAATCGCGCCAAAGCCACGCAAATACCTATCGGAGCAGGAAAAATACCAGTGGGACATTGCCCATTAATTGTCCCACTGAGTAGATGGGCAAAATTAATGTTGACTGTCGACGGCGCGCTTGGTTCCATGCGCGCCGTCGCAGCCGCGCGTAAGACGCGGCCCTTGCTCGCCAGCAGCAAACGCGGGACCTGTTGAGGAAACGATTGCGATGAATGCCCAGGACCTGCTGGCTGAAATTTCCGATTATTGCCGCCACATGGGCCTTGCCGAGTCCACGTTCGGCCGCCGCGCGGTCAACGACGGCAAGCTCGCCAATCGACTGCGCAATGGCGGCCGCATTACCACGGAAACACTCGATCGCATCCGCGATTTCATCGCCAATAACCGCCAGCCGTCCGCCGCCGGGCGCCCCGCGATCGTCCGATCCGCCCTCGAGCCGCGCGCCATGCCACAGCAGATCGCCATGCCGCCGCCGCAAGCGCCGGCCGCCGGCGACGGCGCAGCCTCGCAGCGCGACTTTCGCTTTTTCGACAACCGCCAGAAGTATCTGCTTTTCGTCAACACCTGCAGCGAAAAATGGGTCACGGCGCATCGCGTCGCGCTCGAACTCGCCAATCTGCATCCGCGCCCGCCGGCGGTGCGCGTGTTCGACGCCGGCGCCGGCGACGGCACGGTGATGTCGCGCGTCATGCGCGCCATGCACGATCGCTATCCGCACATGCCCTTCTACGTTGTCGGCAAGGAAATCAGCCTTGAGGACGTGCGCCTGACGCTGCAGAAAATGGCCGACCGGTTTTACGAACACCCGGCGACGGTGCTCGTTCTCACCAACCTCGCCTATGCGGACGCGCCGTGGCTGGCGGTGAAGTCGCTCAGCGCGGCGTCGAGCCTCGTTTGGAACGAGGTGCCGTTGACGGGCAATTCCGCCTACCGGTTCGAATCGCAGATCACCGACCTCGAGCCGTTTCTCACCGACAATTGGAAGGCGCGCGTGAGCCCGAAAACCGGCAATCCGGTCTACGAGCGTCCGGCCGTGCTTGTGCTCTACCGCGAGGACCACAAGTTCCTGCTCGATCCCATCATTCCGCGGCCCGGCGGTACGCGCGCCGAATATGACCTGGTGATCGCCTCACAGCCGTATCGCGCACGCGCCCCCTTGGAGTTCAAGACCAAGCGCGTGATCGCCCCACTCGCGCGCGCGCTCGGGCCCGGCGGCCGCCTTATCGCCATCCACTCGCATGGGCGCGACCCGGGCGACGAGATCGTGCAAAAGGTGTGGCCGCAGGACCATCCGTTCATCCATGACCGCCACATGATCATGAAGGCGGTCAAGCACGAGCTGGGCGCGGCCGCCCGCGATCTGAACTTCAACGTCTACGCCGACAACCGCTCGCTGTTCCGTTACGACATGCGCACGCTGCCTTCGGAAGTGGGCGAATCGATCGGCACGTCGACCCTGTTCGCCGCCTGGAACGCTGCGATCTATGTCGCGCAGGTGGAGGACGCCAGGCTCGGCGACGCGGTCGCCGATGGCCGCTATGTCAGCGCCACCCGCGACGTGCTGCGCGCGCATAACGGGCTGTGGTTCTACGACGAGTCCTACGTAATTTCACGCCGACGCGTGTAGACCGCGCAACGCGTGCCGCCGAAAAGCACGAAGCGATTTTCGGAACGGATCATGCTCGAACGAAGGGTCAGTGCTTTTTTCGGCGAAGTGGGAAGCGGTTCGCCGCGGAAAATGCGACAAAGCGAAAGACTATCGAGCGCCTTGCGATTCACAATAGACGCGAAGCGCTCGAGAGCCGCCACACGATAAAACTTGAAGCGATGGGGCTCTTGCCGAGCCTCCGACGTGCTTGAGCTTGTAAAACAGCGTTCGGCGCCGCGACGCTCGACTGGAGCGCGTGGCAGCGGGCGAATTGATGGTCAAAGATCGAACGCGCCGCTTGCGCCCCATGCGTCAACGCGTCGCGCAGGCCGACCGCAGATGGAGTAATCGCGCACTTGCCACTGACGATTGGCCAGGAGGCGTGTTATCGGCGCTGCGGCGCGCGCCGCGCGCGTGACCGGCGCGCGCATTAACCATGGCGATCGCGGGACTTCTTGCGCGCATCGCCGTTTCCGTGCGAGGAAGGCGCCGCCTCGCATGGATCGCAGCCCAATCGGCGTAAATTGTATCTCCGCCTTCGCCGTGATTTTTTGGGCTGTAATGACTATTCAGTTCAAAAATTCGTTCCTTGCGCTATCGCACCGGCCACTGCATGGAAATCCTGATCGACACCTACAACAGCGCGACGCCGCAAGGCACCGGCTTGACGACCTATATGCGCTCGCTTGCGAAAGCCATTCAACGGATTGGGCATCGCGTCACCATTTTGACCGCCGCCCGAATTCCGCGCACGCATGTGTGGTCGTCGCGCCCGGCGGTTCCGGCGGCCACGCTGATCCTGGACCATCCCGACAGCTCACGCGCGCAACGCTCGCGCGACGAGCGCGCCGGCGAGCCGCCTTGGGTGCGCAATCGCGTCTACTCGTTTCGCAAAGCGGCGACCGCCTTGCGCCGCCTCGCCATTGTCAAGGCCGCGTATCATGACGCCGAGGGGCTGAACCCCCACGACCGGGGACTGCTTGCCGAACGGTTCGGCCATGTCGACGGCGCACTCAATGTTCCAGATATTTATCAGCGCGCGTTCTCGCATTTTGAACGCACCGGGCGTCTGTTGTCGATCACGCCGCGGCGGCGCGTGAACGTCGCGCATTTCTCCTGGTGCCTGCCAGTCCATATCAAGGGTGCGTTCAATCTCTACACCATCTGCGACCTTATCCCGCTGCGCTTCCCGCACATGACCTTGGAGGACAAGGTGTATTACTACCGCCTCGCTAAAACCTGCGCGCAGGCGGCCGACGAGATCGTGACCATATCGGAGAGTTCGCGCCGCGATATCGTTTCACTGCTCGGCGTCCCCGAGCGCAAGGTGCGCAACGTCTACCTTCCTTTCGACATCACGCCGGAACGGCTTGAGCGCGGTCGCGACGCAATCGCCTCGACGCTGAAACGAACGTTTGGCTTTGACGACCGCCGGTACTTCCTGCTTCTCGGCGCCATCGAGCCGCGCAAGAACATCGCCCGCACCATCGAGGCCCATCTCGGCGCGCGCACGGATATGCCGTTGGTCATCTGCGGGCCGCGCAGCGCCTTGTCGGAGGAGGAGCTCAAGCTGATCGACAATTGGAACCGCGACGGTGGCGGGCCCAGCGCCACGCTGTCCGGCTCACGGGCCGGCGGGCGCATCATCCTTTTCGACTATCTGCCGCGCGGCATTGTGCTCGATCTCATCGAGGGCGCGCGCGCCCTGCTGCTGACGTCGGTGACGGAGGGTTTCGGCTTGACCGCGTTGGAAGCCATGGCCCTGGGAACGCCGGTTATCTCGTCGCGCGCCGACGGGCTCGCCGAGGTCTGCGGCGACTGCGGGGTCGGCGTGGACCCTTATGACGCGGACACGATCCGCCAGGCGATCGAGCGCGTATCCGCCTGGGACGACGCCGCGCTCGCGGCGGCTTCGGCGGCTGGACGGCGGCAGGCGATGCGGTTTTCACCGCAGGCCTTCGACGCAAGGCTTGCGAAAGTCTATGATTCTCTCGCGCACTAGCGCGCGCGGTTTTCCAAGAAGGTCGTTACGTGTCTTTTCCCGAACACGATCCATATTGGCGTGCGGCGGCCGATTTCGTGCGGCGGCACGCGCGGCCGGGCGAGACGATTCTGGCGCCGGACATCTTCTGGTGGCGGCTCGACTCCATTCATCGCTATGCCCATGCCAATTGCATGGTCCACTACGATTGGGCCATCATTCATAAAGGCGAGCTGGACAGGCTCTCGCGCGCGTTACTGGCCGCTCTGCCGGCGAAAATGACGCCGGTATTCGCCAACGCGGTGTTCGTGATCTGGACGACCCGGGGCACAATGGCGTCCCTCGATCGCAAGTCCGATCACGTGCGCGCCTTGACCGAGCAGATCGCGCGCGGACGCGGACGGCGAAATGACGTTCCGGAACCCGCGACCGGTGGCGAAGTGA
The DNA here is from genome assembly GCA_016195095.1 of Pseudomonadota bacterium. Lineage (GTDB taxonomy): Bacteria > Pseudomonadota > Alphaproteobacteria > Rhizobiales > Xanthobacteraceae > JACQAE01. Next base: position 2,569 of record JACQAE010000180.1, on the reverse strand, counting down.
TCCTTCCCGACCCCGCCATGATCACGAAATTCGCGACGCTTGCGCCGGAACAATTGCGCGCCTCCATGAATGCGTTCTGGCGCAATGGCGGTTACCGCTACGATACGCCGAGAGATCAGGCCTATTTCAAGGAAATCGACGCCTATACCGCCGACTACGCCGGGGACATGGCTGGCGAAACCGTCCTCGACCTGTGCTGCGGGTTATGTCGGCCCGCCGCCATCGCGCCCAACCCGCGCCTGCTCGTCGGCATTGAGATTTCCGAGGTCGCGCTCCAGGCCGCGAAATCCGGCCCGGTTGACGCACGGCGCAATGCATTCGCGGTCATGGACGCGCATGCCCTAGGATTTGCGCGCGCAAGTTTCGACACCGTGCTGTTGGTCGAGGCGATCGAGCACGTGCGCGACGCCGATGTCGTGATCGCGGAAATCGCGCGGGTGATCAAGCCCGGCGGCAAGCTTTTCTTGACCTCCGCCAACAGCGCCAGCGTGCACCAGGTCGTCGCCACCAAGCTCGGCTTCCCGCCATTCCATTCCAACTATCAGCACATCCGCGAGTTCAGCTTCCCGCAGGCCCAGGAGATGCTCGCGCGCCACGGATTTTCGCTCGCCAGATCGGGTGGAATTTTTCTCTACCCCTACTGGGGAATTCCGGGCATTCACGAAAAGGTCGGCGAGATCACCGACAACGACCACGACGTGGTCGAACTGTTTCGCGCGCTCGGACGTCAAATCGGGCCGCAACACGCCTATGCGTTCGCCATCCTCGCGCGCAAGCAATGATCGATAAGACGAGGCGCGCTCACCGCGTGCGTCACCTTCAGGCATCCTCGCGCCAGATGCCGAGCGCCTCCTGCATCGGCCGGTCGGAAATCGAGAACAGCACCGATTCCTTGCCCGCCTGATGCGAGTAGCGCTTCCACGACGGCACGATGAACACGTCGTTCGGGCCCCACTCGATTGTGCGATCCTCGATCTTCGTGACGCCGCCGCCTTCCGCGCAAACGAAGATCGAGCCGTCGGTGGAACGGTAGGGCTCGCCCTTGAAGCCCTTGGGCAGCAATGCCAGATGCGCGCCCATGGTCGGCAGCGCCCACGAGCCGTTGATCGGGTTGGCGTAGCGCACGCGCGCGCCATGGTAGCGGTTGACATCGCCGGATTTGCGCAGCCGCTCAAGGATCGGGCGCGTGCGGGCATAGGTATAGTTGATGACCGGGCTGCGCTTGAGATGGATCGGCGCGCCGTCGGGCAGCACGCCCGAGCCATAGCGCGCGAGCGAATCGCCGTCGCCGCGCGCCGTGTTCTGCATCGTCTCGTCGAAATGCTTGGCGAATGACGTTTCAAAATGGTTGATCGTCGGCACGTCGAGCACGTCGAGCCACAGCATCGCCTTGCCGGAATGATTGCCATGATCGTGCGGCGCCCAGTTGGGAGTCAGGATGAAATCCCCAGGCGACATCAGCGCTTTTTCGCCCTCGACCGCGGTATAGGCGCCCTCCCCGTCAAGCACGAAGCGGATGGCGGAGGCGGAATGCTGGTGCACCTGCGCGACTTCGCCGGGCAGGATCATCTGGATGCCAGCGAATAGCGAGTTGGTGATGCGGCTCTCGCCATGCAGCGCCGGGTTCTCCAGCACGAGCACGCGCCGCTCCGCCTCCTCGGCGGTAATGATGTCGCCGGCCTCGAGCATGAGCCGGCGGACATCCTTGTATTTCCAAATCGCCGGCACGCAACGCGACTTCGGCTCCTTGCCGACGATATCCTTGAGCACCTCCCACAGGGGCGCGAGATCGTATTTTTCAATTTTATCGTAGAAGGCCGCGCGCGAACCCTTGATGTTGTGCTTGGCGTCGGGCCTGGCGTTCATCTTTTGCTGCGGCTTGGCCTTGGCGGCCCTGTTCGCGCTCGCGAGCGTCATGTCGTTCTCCCTGGCACATTGGTCCGATTTGCAACCAATATAGCGCAATCCGGATGGCAAGCATACCGGTTCCTGGCCTGCGGCGGGCATCGTCAGGTATTGTTGGTACCGCCATCGACCGCCAGGACTTGCCCGGTCATGAAATCGCTGTCGCTTGAGGCAAGGAATATCAGCGTTCCGAGCAGATCTTGCGGGTGCTCGTCGCGCTTGAGGGCACGCCGCTGGATCGCGGGGGCGCGCGACTTCTCGACATGCACGGCATTGGCAAGGCCGGTATCGCTGAGCGTGTAGCCTGGCGCCAGCGTATTGACGCAAATGCCGTATTCGCCGAGTTCGCGGCTGATGGCGCGGGTGAACGACGTCACGGCGCCCTTGGAGGTCACGTAATGCGAGAAATCCGGGATACCGCGCGCCGCGGTGCCCGAGCCGATATTGATGATCTTGCCGCGGCGCTGCGCGATCATGTGCGGCGCGACATGCTTGACCATAAGGAAGGGGCCACGGATATTGACCGCCATGACCTTGTCCCATAGATCGACGTCGATGTCGGTCACGCTGAGCGTGGGGAGCACCGCATAGAGCGCGGCGTTATTGACCAGGATATCGATCTGGCCGAAGCGCTCGATGGTCTTGGCCACGAGCCGCTTGACCT
>JACQAE010000139.1 GCA_016195095.1 Pseudomonadota bacterium | reverse complement strand
GCGCTTTGGACTTCCACGGGCATTGCCCGTGTCGGTAAGCAAGGTCGTCAAGGCCGCCGACGCCGCCGCCGCCTACCTCGAAGCCACTCAGCTTGCAGGATTTTCCGCCGCCGAGGCGCGCGACTTCTTCGGCCTGGCGCCGCAACTGCCAGCGGCGGCGGCGCGGGATTTTCTCACGCCCTGGCCGGCCGAGACGGCGGCCGAGCGCTATCTTCAACGCTTTGCCAAGCATGCGGCGGGGTAATGGCCTTGGCGCGTAAACACCGTTACATTCGCCCAAACGCCGCCGGCATGCCGGCTGCCGGCAAACGGGATTGCCCATGATTCACGTCTGTCCGCTGGCGCGCCTGCAGGAGGTCGTGCAGGCCACCGGCGCCCGCCATGTCGCGACGCTGCTTGGCGACGAGGCCAATATGCGCCGTCCCGACGGCGTGGCGGAAAAAAACCACCTGTGGCTGCGCATGCACGATATTTCGGTCCCTATGGACGGATATATCACGCCCGAGGATGGGCATGTCGAGCGCTTGATCGCGTTCGTGCGCGACTGGGACCAGGCGGCGCCGGTGGTGGTGCATTGCTATGCTGGGATCAGCCGCTCGACGGCGGCGGCATTCGTATCGGTATGCGCGCTCAACCCGCAGCGGACGGAAAACGAAATTGCCCAGGCGTTGCGCCGCTCCTCGGCGACGGCCCTGCCCAATATCCGCATCGTGACCATCGCCGACCACGTGATGAATCGCGGCGGGCGCATGGTCGCCGCGATCGAGGCAATCGGGCGCACGATGCCCACGATCGCCGCCGAGCCATTCCAACTCGATATCGAACGGCCGCGCGGCGCGCGATGATGTCCGCGCGCCGTCACAAGCGCGCTACCGCCAACCGCAACCGCAGGTGACGCCATGGAAGGCCTGCTCATTGTGTTCGCGATCGCCTATCTGCTGGCCCCGATCGCGGCTTTCGTCATCGTGTTGCGCGCGCGCGGGCGCATCGAAAGCATGGCGCGGCGGCTGGCCCTGATCGAGGGGCGGCTTGCCGTCGCGGGGCCGGCCCCCACGGCGCAATTGGACGCTGCGGCAACGCCCGTCGCCGAAACGATGGACCCACCCCCGGCAGCGCCGCCACCGCGGCCCGAGCCGATGCCGGCAGCGCCGCCTGCGGACGTGGCGGCGAGCGGTGCCGCCGCGCACGCGCCCGGTAGCGCGGCGGCGCCGCATCCTGGTGGACCGAGCCTGGAGGAACGCTTCGGCACGCGCTGGGTCGTCTGGGTCGGCGGCGCGGCGCTGGCGCTTGGCGGCATTTTCCTGGTGCGCTACTCGATCGAGCAGGGATTGATCGGACCCGGCGTGCGCACCGCGCTGGGCGCGCTTTTCGCCGCCCTGCTCGTCATTGCCGGCGAATGGCTGCGGCGCGCGGAGCGCGCGAGCGGCTTTGCCGGGCTCCCCGCCGCACACATCCCCGGCATCCTCACCGCCGCCGGCACGACGGTCGCCTACGCCACCGTCTATGCCGCCTATGCGCTCTACGGCTTCCTTGCCCCGCCGGTGGCGTTCTTGGCGCTCGGCGTCGTCGCGCTTGCCGCACTTGCCGCCGCTCTGCTGCACGGCCCGGCCCTTGCCGCGCTCGGGCTTGTCGGCGCGCAGGTCACGCCGCTCCTGGTCACCGCCGACGAGCCGGATTACTGGGCGCTCTACCTTTACCTCGCGGTGGTCACGGCGGCGAGTTTGACGCTCGCGCGCATGCGGCTGTGGCGCTGGCTCGCCCTCGTCGCGATCGTTGCTTCCGTACTGTGGATGCTGCCCGGGATCGACGCGCGCGCGGCGCTCGTGCCGCACGCATTCCACGTCGTCGCCGGATTTGCGCTCGTTGTGCTGCTCATCGTCGCCGGCCTGTTTTTCGGCCCGCCGGCAGCGCCCAGCCGTGTCGATGGAGTTTCGTCCTTGGCCGCCGGCGCGATGCTGCTCGCGGCCATGGCGCTGGTCGTGGCACAGGAGCACGCGACGCCGGCGCTCATCGTATTCTGCGCGCTGACCGTGGCGGCGCTGGCCACCGCCTGGCGTGCGGACGCGGCGGCGGCGGCTGTTCCGGCGGCGGCGCTCATGGCGGTGCTGGTCATCGCCGACTGGGCGATCGAACCGCTATTGGACAACCTTTTGGCACCGGGAAATCTCACCGCCGGAATGCCGCCCGAGCCGGCGACCGTCATTTATGAATGGCATGTCATCCTCGGCGGCGCGTTGGCGGCGCTCTTTGGCGGCGCCGGCTATCTCGCGCAGGGCCGCGCCGAGCGGCCGGTCGTTCCCATGCTGTGGGCCGCCGCCGGCGCATTCACGCCATTGGCGATGCTGATCGCGCTCTATTTCCGCATCAGCGCATTCGAGCGCTCGCTGCCGTTTGCCGGCATTGCGCTCTTGCTCGCCGCGCTTTTTGCCGTCGCCACCGAGAACCTGTCGCGGCGCGCGCCGCGGGCGGGCCAAGCCGCTTCCGGCGCGCTGTTCGCGACCGGGGCCATTGGCGCGCTGGCGCTCGCCTTCACCTTCGCGCTGGAAAAAGGCTGGCTCACGATCGCGCTGGCGCTGATGGCGCCCGGCATTGCCTGGATCGCCACGCACCGCCCCTTGCCGCTTTTGCGCCATCTCGCCGCCGTGCTTGCCCTCATCGTCGTGGCGCGTGTCGGGTTTGAGCCGCGCATCGTCGGCGCCGATGTCGGCACGACGCCGATCTTCAACTGGCTGCTCTACGGCTACGGCGTGCCGGCGCTCGCGTTCTGGATCGCCGCGCATTTCATGCGCGGACGCGCCGACGACCTCGCCGTGCGCGTCGTCGATGCCGCCGCGATCCTCTTCACCGTGCTCGTCGTATTTCTCGAAATCCGCCATTATCTCAACGGCGGCGACATCTATCGCGCGTCGAGTTCGCTTATCGAGGTCGCCCTGCAGGTGTCGGCCGGCCTGGCGCTCGTGATCGGGCTCGAGCGCATTCGCGCCCGCAGCGGCAGCATCGTGCACAATGCCGCCGCGCTCATCCTCGCCGCCGGCACGCTTTACGCGATCATCTCCGGCCTCTTCCTGGTGGTCAATCCACTGTTGAGCGGCCGTGCGGTCGGTGGCGTGTTTTTCAACGCCATCCTGCTCGGCTACGCGATTCCCGCGCTGCTGGCGACCGTGCTGGCGCTTGTCGCGCGCGCGACGCGACCGATGGCCTACCGCGCCGTGGTGGCTGGAACCGCGGTGACGCTGATGCTGTTTTACCTCACCTTGCAGGTCAGGCGCCTGTTCCACGGCCCGCTGATCACGGCGGGGCTCACCACCGATGCCGAGCACTATGTCTATTCGGCCGCGTGGCTCGCCTTCGCGCTGTTGCTGCTTGCCGTCGGCTACCTGCTCGCCTCGCCGCCCGCGCGCCTCGCGGCGGCGGCGGTGATCCTTTTGACGATCGGCAAGGTGTTCCTTATCGACACCGCCAATCTCGCCGGCATCTGGCGGGCGTTGTCGCTGATCGGCCTTGGCCTGCCGCTGGTCGCGGTCGGTTATTTCTACCAGCGCATGATGTTCCCACGCCGCGCGCAGCCGGGCGGCGCGGGCGAAAACCTGAGCGGGGGCGGATCGTGAACACGCCGGCCCAGCAATTCGGCGTCGTGCCGGCGCAGGCGCTGTACACGCTTGACGGCCTCGCGTTCCTCGCCGGGATCATCGCCGGCCGCCTCCCGCAGCCGCCCATGTGCGAGACGCTTGGCTTCCAGCTGACCGAGATCGCGCACGGCCAGGCCACATTCACCGGCCTGCCGGAATTCCGCCATTACAATCCAATGGGCACGGTGCATTTCGGATTTTTCGCAACGCTGCTTGATTCGGCGCTCGGCTGCGCGGTTTTCTCCACCCTCGCGGCCGGCGAGGGCTGGACGACCCTCGAACTCAAGATCAACGCGGTGCGCGCGCTCACGAGCGAATCGGGGCCGGTGCGCGCGC
>JACQAE010000019.1 GCA_016195095.1 Pseudomonadota bacterium | reverse complement strand
CATCGCTTGGGACAAGTCGCCCCACGATCGCAAGTCGCGACCCAAAGCGATGCCCCGCATCGCTTGGGACAAGTCGCCCCACGATCGCAAAATATGAATCGGCCGACTTGCCCGCACGCCTCGCGCATGCCGCAAATTCGCGATTGCGGCCGCCACGCTCCGGCGCGCGGCGATATCGCGCCGATCGGGTCGAGCCGAGCTTAACCAGCGGTAAATCGCCAAACGCCGCGCGGGATAAGCCGCAATTAACGAAAGGCTGGCATGGATATGCGCGGGGGGCGCGGTCCCGCGGCCGAGGATGCATGCGCGCGTCAATCGACCCATGCGCGCGTCATTCGACCCGTGCGAACGCTTAACCACTGCGACGAGGCGCGATGCCAGCGAGCCAGATCGAATTGCCATTCGAGGCCGACCGCGAGGCGCGCGCCAGGCGCGCCACGGCCGACCCGCTGCGCCGTTTCGCCGAGCGCCTGCCGCGACCGCTGCGATTTCTCCTGGTCGGCGGCATCGGCCTCGTTGTCGATCTCGGATTTCTCACGCTCGCCATGGCGCATGCGGCGCACCCGCTGGCGGCGCGACCGCTGTCGCTATTGGCGGCGACGCTGGTCACCTGGCGGCTCAACCGCGCGCTGACCTTCGAGCGTAGCGGTCGGCGGCAAGGCCGCGAGGCCATGCGCTACGCGGCCGTGACCGCCGTCGCGCAGGCGACGAGCTACGCCGTTTTCGCCGCCATCGTGCTCATGGCTCCGCGCCTTGCGCCGCAACTCGCGCTCCTCGCCGGCGCCGCGGCGGCGGCGCTGATTTCCTATAACGGCCACCGCCTCATCGCCTTCGCGCCGCAGCGCTTGGCGAGCGGGCGCGCGCCGCGTTGACCGCGCAGGAGTATCCGCGTCCCATGCAAATCGAAACCGATGTTCTCGTCGTCGGCGCCGGCCCCGCCGGGCTGACCGCCGCCTATGTCCTCACCAACGACATGGCCGGCGTCACCGTCATTGAAAAGGACCCCGTCTATGTCGGCGGCATCAGCCGCACCGTGCGTTACAAGGATTTCCTCTTCGACATCGGCGGGCATCGCTTCTTCTCCAAGTCGAAGGAGGTCATGGACCTGTGGCGGGAAATCCTGCCGCACGACTTCATCGAGCGTCCGCGCCTCTCGCGCATCTTTTACGACGGCCGCTACTATTCCTATCCGCTGAGCGCCTTCGAGGCGCTGCGCAATCTCGGGCTGTTCAAGAGCGCGGCCTGCATGCTCTCCTTCGCCTATGCCAAGGCGTTTCCCATCCGCGACGCGCGCACCTTCCACGAATGGGTGCGCAACCAGTTCGGCGAGAAGCTGTTCTCGATATTCTTCAAGACCTATACCGAGAAGGTCTGGGGCATGTCGTGCGACGATATTTCCGCCGACTGGGCGGCGCAGCGCATCAAGGGCCTCGACCTCGGCGTCGCCATTCGCGACGCGCTATCGCGCGCCATCATGCCGACGCGGCGCGCGCGCGCGGGCGGCGCGGTGGTCAAGACGCTGATCGACAGTTTCCAGTATCCGCGCAAGGGCCCGGGCATGATGTGGGAGGCCGCGGCGCGCAAGATCCGCGGCCGTGGCGGCAAGGTTCTGCTCGGGCGTGAACTGACCCGGCTCGCCTTCGACGCCGAGCGCGGCGCGTGGCTCGCCGAAGTGACCTGCGCCGACGGCACGAGCGAGACTTATCGCGCGCGCCACGTCGTGAGCTCCGTGGGCGTGCGCGAGCTGGTCGAGAAGATCAGTCCGACGCCGATCTCGCTCCTGCACGCGCGCCAGCTCAAATATCGCGACTTCATCACCGTCGCGCTGATGCTGCGCAAGCCCGACCTCTTTCCCGATAACTGGATCTATATTCACGACCCGTCGGTGAAGGTCGGCCGCGTGCAGAATTTCAGCTCCTGGTCGCCGGAAATGGTGCCCGACGGCATGAGCTGCCTGGGGCTTGAATATTTCTGCTTTGCCGGCGACGGACTATGGATGGCCGACGATTCCGAACTCATCGCGCTGGCGCACCAGGAAGTCGTCAAGGTCGGGCTGATCGCCGGCGACGACGTGGTCGATGCCTGCGTCGTGCGCCAGCCGAAGGCCTACCCGGTCTATGACGAGAGCTACCGCGACAATGTCGCCATGATCCGCCTCGATCTCGAGACGACCTATCCCACGCTGCATCTCGTCGGCCGCAACGGCATGCATAAGTACAATAATCAGGACCACGCGATGATGACGGCGATGCTCACCGCGCGCAATATTCTCGCCGGCAAGCGCGTCTATGACGTGTGGAACGTTAACGAGGACGCCGAGTATCACGAGGCGGGCGAAGCCGGCATCCGCGCGGCCCTGGCGAGCGAGCGGCTCACCCCGCGCAAGGCGGGGGCCGCCTAAGGCGCGCGCGGCGCGTTCGCGATCACGCTTGCGGCGCCGATTTCCACGCCGCGACGGCAAAACCCGCGCTCGCAATCGTCGGCGGACCTGTTAGGTTGCCGCCAAACAGGCCCTCGACCCATGTCGCCCAACCGAACGACCCTGATTGCTTTCGCTGGCGCGCTCGCGCTCGCCCCGGCGGCGCTTGCCGCCGAGGCCACCTATCCGCTCGGGTCGCGCGTCGGCCTCGTGCCGCCGCCGGGCTTCGTCGCCGAGGAAAAAGTGCACGGCTTCGTCAATCGCGAAAACAACGGGTTGATCATCATCATTGAAATGCCGAAGTCAGCCTACGCGGAAATTGGCCGCACCATGACGCCCGCGGCGCTCAAGAAGCAGGGCGTGATCCAGGAAAAACGCGAGTCGCTTGCGCTTGGTGGCGGCAAGGCCATCCTCATCGCCGGGCGCCAGGCGGCGGAAGGGACCCAGTTTCGCAAGTGGATTCTTGTCGCCCAGCTGCCCGACCTGACCGCGCTCGTGACGACGCAAATTCCGCTTCCCGCCGCCGGCGCCTATTCCGAAGCCGCCATCCATGCCGCGCTCGCCAGCCTGGCGGCGCGCGCGCGCGTGCCGATTGACGAATTCGTCGCGCTGATGCCGTTCCGCTTCGGCGACCTTGCCGGCATGCGCCCGTTGCGCGTGGCGGGACCGGCCGCGATCTTGCTCACTGATGGCCCGCGTGACGATGCCGACGCCGTCGACCAGCCGTTGCTGCTCGTCGCCGCGGTGCCCGGCGGTCCGGCGCAATCGGAGCAGCGCGAGACCTTCGCGCGCAATTATTTCGGCAATATCGCCGGCTACACGGACGTCCGCGTCACCGGATCGGAAATGCTGCGGCTCGGCGGCAGCCACGTGCACGAGGTTCGCGCCGACGCCCGGCACGTCGCGACCGGCCGCGACGTGAAGATCGTGCAATGGATACGCTTCGGCACCACCGCCTTTGTCCACCTGGTCGGCATCGCGCCGGCGCAAGACTGGACGCAGGCGTTCCTGCGCTTTCGCGGCGTGCGCGACGGGCTCGCCCCGCGATAGGACTTTTCCAGGCGACACGACAGCCATTACACACCCGGCAGCCGCGCGCTCAGGGTTCGCCATTATCCGCGTCGCCCGTGTCGTTTGCCGGCTGCGGCACGGTGGCTTCGGCGGGCGGCGCCTTCGGCGCGCCTTTGGAGATGCCGACCAGCGCCGGACGCAGCACGCGCTCGGCGATCATGAAGCCGGCCTGCACCACCTGCACGATATGGCCCGCCGGCGTCTTCGCGTCGGGAATCTCGAACATCGCCTGATGCCGGTTGGGGTCGAACTTCTCGCCGGCGGGATCGAATCGCCGCACGCCGTGCTTTTCCATCGCCTTGAGCAATTCGCGCTCGGTCAATTCGATGCCGTCGATGAGCGATTTGGACGCGGCGTCGGCGTCGGCGCGCGCCTGCGCGCCGATGGCGTCGAGGGCGCGGCGCATGTTGTCGGCAACGCCGAGAACGTCGCGGGCAAACCCGGCGATGCCATAGACGCGCGTGTCCGCCACCTCGCGCTCGGTGCGCCGGCGCAGATTTTCCATTTCCGCGAGCGTGCGCAAGAGCCGCTCCTTGAGATCGGCGGCCTCCTTGGTCATGGCGGCGAGCGCCTCAACCGTCGGCGCGGGTTCCGGCGCCGGCGCCGTTTCGCTCGCGGCCGGCGGCGGCGCGGCGTCCACGGCCGGTTGCGGCGGTTCCGCGCCCGGCCTGTCGTTGCTGGCGGACGCGTCGTGTGGCGCGTGCTTGGTCGTGTCCGTCATCGGCGGTTCCCGTGTTGAGCATGTGGGTTTCACCGCATATCAAGGTTCACGCCGGAAAAATCAAGCCGGCGCGCGGTGGGGGCGGGGCATCAGGTGGACAGGAGCCGGCCCACGACCTTGGCGGTGTAGTCGACCATGGGTATGACGCGGGCATAATTGACCCGCGTCGGGCCAATGACGCCAAGAACGCCGACGATGCGTCCGGCGCCGTCACGGTAGGGTGTCACGATGGTGGATGAGCCCGAAAGGGAGAACAGTAGGTTTTCCGAGCCGATGAAGATGCGCACGCCCTCGGCGTTCTCGGCGCGGCCGAGAATGTCGATGAGTTCGCGCTTGGTTTCGAGATCGTCGAACAGCAGGCGCACGCGCTCGAGATCCTCGAGCGCCTTGAGATCGTCGAGCAGGTTGGCATGGCCGCGCACGATCAGCTTGCGGTCCTCGCTTTCCCCGCCCGACCAGCTGGCGAGACCGGCGGCGACGATCTTCTGCGTGAGCTGGTCAAGCTCGGCACGGGCGACGCCAAGCGCCGCCTCGAGGTCGGTCTTGGCCTGCGCCAACGTGCGCCCGCGCACATGCGCGTTGAGAAAATTCGACGCCTCCGCCAGCGCCGAAGTCGGCAATCCCGGCGGCAGCGCCAGGACGCGGTTCTCCACCTGACCGTCCTCCGACACCAGCACGACCAGGGCCTTTTGCGGGTCGAGGCGGACGAATTCGACTTGGCGCAGGCGCACGTCCTGCTTGGCGGTGAGCACGATCCCGGCGCCGCGCGTGAGGCCCGAGAGCATCCCGGAGGCTTCCGTGAGCACGCTTTCGATGGAGCGCCCGGACGCGGCGACCTGGCTTTCGATCTTCTTGCGTTCCTCCGCCGACAGGTCGCCGATCTGCATGAGCGCGTCGACGAAGAAGCGCAGCCCCGTCTCCGTCGGCAGCCTCCCGGCGGAAGTATGGCGGGCATAGACGAGGCCCAGGTTTTCGAGATCCTGCATCACGTTGCGCACGGATGCCGGCGACAGCGTCACCTGCAGCAGGCGGGCGATGTTGCGCGAGCCGACCGGCTCGCCGGTGGCCAGATAGCTTTCGACAATGCGCCGGAATATCTCGCGCGAGCGCTCGTTGAGCTGGGCGAGGCCGACCTGCGTCGAGCCGATGGGCACGTCATGCGACATTACGCGGCACCCTCGAATTCGGCCGAGCGGAATTGTCCCTCCCGCGCCGGCAAAGCGCAAGCCGTCACACCCGGCGGCCAAGCAGCATGATGATGCCCACCGGCATGGCCAACGCCAGCACGGTGACCGTGATCAGCAGCATGCCCAGTTCGCCATAGTCGCCACGGCCGACGGTGAATAGCTCATTGTAATATTTGGTCTGCAATTGCCCGGCGACAAGCGCCAGGTTCATGAGCGAGGCCATGAGCGCGAACCAGGTGGCGCGGTGGCCGGCCGGCGCGTAGAAGGCGATCAGGCCCAAGAGCGGAACCATGCTGAGCTGGGCGAATGGCGAGGCCGCCGCCGCGTCGACCAGCGCGATGGTGCGCGCGCCGAAGCCGAGATGCTGCGCCGTCCACTCGTGCAACCCATAATAGAGCGCGATATTGGGGCTCGTGAGCGCGGCGCCGGCGATGGCGAGCCAGAACAGCGTCCAGGTGACCGAATATTCGGTGAGCTGCCTGGCGAAAAGCCACATGGCGGCGATGGCCAGGACCGCCGAGGTCTGGCGCAGCGTACCGTAGAAATGCGCGTCGAATTTCAAGACGTCGAGCGTCCACCAGAAATAGCCGTCGCCAACCGTCGGCGTCGCGCGGAACGCGAACACGATGATGGTGGTGAACATGATCGCGCGCCGCGTCGCCGGCGCGACGTCGGCCGTCACCAGCGCCAGCATGGCGCATACGACCAGCAGGGAGACGACGAAGATCACCTCCTGCGCGTACGCCACGCGCGTCAGCGCCAGCGTCAGCACGAATGCCCCGAACACCAACCCGCCGCCGAGCACGCGCCAGTCCGGCGCGCGGCGTTCGGCGGTTTCCGTGTTGATGAGCAGGACGCCGAGGAGCGAAATCGCCGGCACCACGAGACCGATCAGGAACACCGCCTGGCGGCCCAGGATTTGCGCGAGCCAGCCCGAGAGGCCGGCGACCGAGAGAATGCCCAGGGCGAGCGCCAGGCGGCCCAGCAGCTGCACCATGGCGAGTTCGACGCGCACCTCCTCCTCCGGCCGCGCCTGCCCGGCGGCGTCGACGCGGCTGACGACCTCCGTCGACATGGCATCCGCCACCACGTCCTGGACGACGGTGCCGATGACGATGAGGAGCGCGCCCAGGAGGTAGAGCTGGTCGGTCGGCAGGAACGTGATATTGCCGCCGGCATTGCCGGCCAGGACGAGCAGGCCAAGCGCCGTGCAGGCGGCGCCGATGACGATGTAGGAGCGCCGCTGCGACCCGAACAGCGGCACGCTGTCAACAAGCTCGCCGAAAACCATCTTGACGGTCCATGGCAGCGACAGCCACACGCCGATACCCGCCAGCTCCGCCGGCGACAGCGACAGCGCCTCCTTGATCCAGAAATCGCGCGCGACGTCGATCAGGCCGAGCGCGCCATAGGCGAAATAGACCATGAGCAGCGGCAGATAGGCGATGCGGAACGCGCGCGCCGGGCGAGCAAGGCTGGTGAGGACGCTCAAACTGCCACTCCGCGATTCGCGCGCGGATGCCAACCGCCCACGCGGCTGACTTATCGCGCGCCACCGGCCTTCTGCCAATAGCGCAACCCCGCCGCCGATCTTCCCGCCGACCGGTTCGCCGTGCGTGAAATCCCAATAAGCCACCTCGCGCCCTCTTGTCGGGGGCCGGTTGGCCGCATAAAACCGGGTCTGCCGAGGTGACCAGCGCCGGCTTGCGGCGCGCAACGGAACAACCGCATGCGACCAAGCCGCCGACAGCCTGACGACCTGCGTGGCGTTTCACTCGAACGCGGCGTCGTGAAATACGCGGAAGGCTCGTGCTTCGTGAAGTTCGGCGACACCCATGTCTTGGTGACGGCAACGCTGGAGGAGCGCCTGCCGCCCTGGCTCAAGGGCCAGGCGCGCGGCTGGGTGACGGCGGAATATGGCATGCTGCCGCGCGCCACCTCCGAGCGCACGCGGCGCGAGGCCGCCACCGGCCGCCAGGGCGGACGTACCGTCGAAATCCAGCGCCTGATTGGGCGCAGCCTGCGCGCGATCGTCGACCTGGAGGCGCTCGGCGAGCGCCAGATCACCATCGATTGCGACGTTATCCAGGCTGATGGCGGCACGCGCACCGCCTCGATCACCGGCGCCTGGGTGGCGCTGCATGATTGCCTCGCCTGGATGAAGCAGCGCTCCATGCTCACGCGCGAGGTGCTGCGCGACCATGTCGCGGCGGTTTCCTGCGGCGTGTGCGGCGGCACGGCCGTCCTCGATCTCGACTATGCCGAGGATTCGCAGGCCGACACCGACGCCAATTTCGTCATGACCGGCGACGGCCGCATTGTCGAGATTCAGGGCACGGCGGAAAAGGAGCCGTTCAGCGAGGAACAGTTTCTCCTTCTGCTCAGCCTCGCACGCAAGGGCGTCGCCAAGCTCGTCGATCTGCAGAAGCTGGCGGTGATGTGAACGCGCGCGTACCCATGGAGGGGGGCCACGCGGCGCTCGCGCCGCGCCGCCTGCACGGGCGCCTGGTGATCGCCACCCACAACGCGGGCAAGCTCGCCGAAATGCGCGAATTGCTCGCGCCCCATGGCGTCGACGCGCTTGCGGCCGGCACGCTCGGGCTCGCGGAGCCGGAGGAAACCGGGTCGAGCTTTGCCGAGAACGCGCGCATCAAGGCGCAAGCCGCCGCCATGGCGAGCGGACTCGCGGCCTTTGCCGACGATTCCGGCCTCGTCGTCGACGCGCTGGGCGGCGCGCCCGGCATTCATTCGGCGCGCTGGGCCGGCCCCGCCAAGGACTTCGCCGCGGCGATGGCGCGCATCGAGGAATTGCTGCAAGCGCGTGGCGCCACGACGCCGGAAAACCGCCGCGCGCATTTCGCCTGCGCGCTGTGCCTCGCCTGGCCCGACGGCCATGTCGAGGAATTCGCGGCGCTGGTCGCGGGAACGTTGGCATGGCCGCCGCGCGGCGATTTCGGTTTCGGCTATGACGCCATGTTCCGGCCCGACGGACATGCGCGCACCTTCGGCGAGATGACCGCGAGCGAAAAGCACGGATTGCCGCCGCATGGTACCGGCCTGTCGCACCGCGCCCGCGCCTTCGCCAAGCTCGCCGTGGCCTGCCTTGAGCGCGCCTGACGCCGCCGGCGCCGACGCCGACGCCGACGCCTTTGGCGTCTACGTGCATTGGCCGTTCTGCGCCTCCAAATGCCCCTATTGCGATTTCAACAGCCATGTGCGCCACGCCGCCATCGACGAGGCGCGCTTCGTGCGCGCCTTCGCGACGGAGATCGCCGCCTTGGCGGCGCGTACCGGCGCGCGCACGGTCTCTTCGATTTTTTTCGGCGGCGGCACGCCCTCGCTGATGGCGCCGGCGACGGTCGGCGCCATTCTCGAGGCCATCGCGCACAATCATGCGCTCGCGCCCGACGTCGAGGTCACGCTCGAGGCCAACCCGACCAGCGTCGAGGCCGCGCGCTTTCGCGGCTATCGCGCCGCCGGCGTCAATCGCGTGTCGCTCGGCGTGCAGGCGCTCGACGATGCCGCGCTCGCCGCGCTCGGGCGCACGCATAATGCGCGCGAGGCGCTCGCCGCCGTGGCGCTCGCGCGCCAGATCTTCGCGCGCTATTCGTTCGACCTGATCTATGCGCGGCCGGGCCAGGGCGTGGCGGCGTGGCGCGCGGAGCTGGCGCAGGCGATCGCGCAGGCGGCCGGGCACCTCTCGCTCTACCAGCTCACCATCGAGCAGGACACGCCCTACGCCGCCTTGCACGCCGCCGGCCGGTTGGCGGTGCCGGGCGAGGATCTGGCGCGCGCGCTCTATGACGTCACGCAAGAAGTCTGTGGCGCCGCCGGCCTGCCGGCCTACGAAATCTCCAATCACGCGCGCGCCGATGGCCGCTGCCGGCACAATCTGGTCTATTGGCGCTACCACGAATATGCCGGCGTCGGACCGGGCGCGCATGGCCGCCTGGTCATCGACGGCCGCCGCCACGCCATCGCCATGCAGCGCGCGCCGGAACGCTGGCTTGAACTCGTTGAAACGCGCGGACATGGTGGCGTCGACGACGACGTGCTCACGCGCGAGCAGCAAGGCGACGAAATGCTGCTGATGGGGCTGCGCCTGACCGAGGGCATCGATCCGCGCCGCTACGCGCGTATCTCCGGCCGCGCACTTGACGCCGGCAAGATCGCGCATTTGATCGGCGACGGATTTGTCGAAATGCTGCCCGACGGCCGCTTGCGCGTCAGCGCGGCGGGGTTTCCGCTGCTCGACGCCGTCGTTGCCGACCTCGCCGCCTGATCACACCGCCCATTTCATTCGCCCGCTCACGTGCCGGCGAAGGCGCGCGGCGCCGGCGCCACCACCTGCGGCCCCGATGGCGTGACCCGCAACACGGCGAGCCCGCGCTCGTTGGCGCCGTCGGCGCGGAAGCGGAATACCCCGTCGATGCCGGCAAAGCCCGAAGGATTGGTCAGCACCTCCGGCGTGAAGCGTTGCGTCCCTTGCGTCTTGACCAGGGCCGCGACCAAAGCCACCGCGTCATAGGAGAGCGTCGCGGTGCGCACCGGCTCGCTGCCATAGCGCGCCTGGTAGCGCTTGGCGAAGGCACGAAAGCCGGCATTGTCCGGCGCCGCGTACACGCCGCCCTGCAACGCCGCGTTGGAGGTAATGCGCTGGTCGTCCCACAGACCGGTGCCGAACAGCGCCACGCGGCGCAGGTTGACGCCATTGGCGGCGAGCACCTGCGCAACCACGGGAACGCCGTCGCCGCCGTCGGGAATGAAGATCGAATCGGCGCCGCCCGCCGCCTGCGCCACGCGCTTGAGCGGTTCCTGCATCTGCTGGCGGTCGATCGGGTAGCGCTCGAGCGCGACAACGCGAATATTGCGCCGCGCCGCGATCTGGCGGAACGCCGCCTCCACCACGGTGCCATAGGCATTGTCGGGAATCGCCGCCGCAAACGACCGCTTGCCTGTGGAGACGGCATAGGCGAGCACGCGCTCGACGTCGCTTTCCGGCAGGAAGCTCAGCAAGTAGACGCCGCGCGTGGCGACGTTGGAATCCGTGGAGAAAGCGATCACCGGCACGCCGCGCGCGCGCGCGGCTGACCCGGCGGCGCTGACGGAATGGGCGAAGAGCGGCCCAAGGATGATCTCGGCGCCCTCCGCGAGCGCCTGCTGCGTCGCCTGTTGCGCGCCTTCCGCGGTGCCGCCGTCATCCTTGACCAGGAGTTGAATATCCGGACTGCTGAATTCGGCGAGCGCCAGTTCGGCGGCGTTGCGCATCGACTGCGCCACAATGCCGGCATTGCCGGCCGCCGACAGCGGCAGCACCAGGCCGACCTTGACGCTGCCGGCGCCAATCGGCGCCTGTTGCGGCGCGGGCGCAGAAGGCGGCGCGTCCGCGGAGCGCGAGAATAGGTCGCCGATGCCGCTGCCGGCGCAAGCGCCAAGCAACAGCGCCGCGCCGCAAAGCAGCGCCGCAATCGTCAAACGCCGCAAGCGTGAGTGGCCCACGCCGCCATTTTCAGTCACAACAACCATGCCGCTCTCCGAGGCGCGGCCCTCTTGGCGCCACCCCATTCGATGACCGGCGCGTTTCCCGTGAATTCTGGGAAGCGCTCCGGCTTGATTGACCCCTCGCATCTCCCGCCGCGAGCGGACGCCGGTCGCGGCCGAGAATGCCCCGACGCTTCGCGCGTCAACGCCTTGCCCCGCGCCCCGCTTCGACCCCAATGCCAGCGCAGCCCATTCGCGCCGCAAAACAGATCGTTACGAAATTCGGCAGGTGCAATGAGGCGCTAGGTTGGCATATTGGCATCCATTTGTTAACCAATTGAAAACCATGGGGGACTGGTGGCACGCGGACTCCCCGCGCGGCCGGGCGACGGCGGCGCCGGGCGGACCCGGTTGCACCCATGGGTCTTGCGGGCGGAGAAGCGGTGATGGCGGCGACGCGGCCGATGGCGCAACCGGGAGCGGGGCAAGCGCGGCAATTTATCGTGGGCGGGCAGGCGATTGATGCGCGCGCGCTCACGCCCGGCCTTTACGTCGTGGCGACCCCCATCGGCAATCTCGGCGATGTCACCCTGCGCGCGCTCGAAACCCTCGCCGGCGCCGATCTCATCGCCTGCGAGGACACGCGCGTGACCGCGCGGCTTCTCGAACGCTACGGCATCGCGACCGCGCTGACCCCCTATCACGACCACAATGCGCCGCGCGCGCGGCCGAAACTGCTGGCGCGGCTCGCCGCCGGCGCCGCGATCGCGCTCGTCAGCGATGCCGGCACGCCGCTCGTTTCGGACCCCGGCTACCGGCTGGTGCGCGCGGCCCACGAATCGGGTCACGCGGTCAGCGCGCTGCCCGGCGCCTCGGCGACGCTGGCGGCGCTCGCGGTCGCCGGGCTGCCGACGGACCGTTTTGTCTTTGCCGGATTTCTTCCGCCCAAGCACGGGCCGCGCATGGCGCGTATCGGCGAACTGGCGCCGCTCGCGGCGACCCTGATCCTGTTCGAGACCGGGCCGCGCATCGCCTCCGCGCTCGCCGATCTGGCCGCGGGTCTCGGCGCGCGCGAGGCGGCTTTGTGCCGCGAATTGACCAAGCGGCACGAGGAGGTGCGCCGCGGCGACCTCGCGCGTCTGGCGGCGGGCGCGGCGACGCAGGAAACGCGCGGCGAATTCGTCATTGTCGTGGCGCCGCCCGACCCCGCCCTCGCGCAGGCCGGCGCGCGCGAAGTCGACGACCTCCTGCGCGCGGCGCTGGCGCGGGTATCGCTGCGCGACGCGGTGGAGGAAGTGGCGGCGGCGAGCGGGCGCAAGCGGCGCGAGGTCTATGAGCGCGCGCTGGCGTTGACAAGAGACCGCGATGCGCCGGCTGCCCGCTGACCGTCAAAAGGCGTTCCGCCTTGGCTTGACGGCGGAGAGCCGCGCCGCCGCATACCTGGTGGCGCGCGGCTATCGCATCCTGGCGCGGCGCTACCGCACGCGTGCCGGCGAGATCGACATCGTCGCCATGCACGGCCGTCTCTTGGTGTTCTGCGAGGTCAAGGCGCGCGCGCGGCTCGACGACGCCGCCGAGGCGGTCGGCGCGCGCAACCGGCAGCGCGTCGTCGCTGCGGCGCAGGCCTGGCTCGCGGCCAACCGCGCCGATATGAACGTCGATATCCGCTTTGACGTGGTGCTGGTCGCGCCCGGACACGCGCCGCGCCACCTGCCCGGCGCGTTCGACGCGACCGAATAGGGCAATTTCCGGCGAAGCGGGAACCGTTTCGCCACGGAAAATGCGACCAGGCTTTAAGGGAATGCAGCGCTGTGCGATTGACATCAAACGCAAGGCGCGCCAGAGGCGCCGGCGGCGCATCGGCATTTTTGCGGGCAGCCCGCGCGCAGGATCGGGTCGCGGGTCACGGCGAAATCGTATAGGGATTGGCGGCGCCGGAAAATCCGGTCATTGCCTTGCGCGCGCGGAAACCCATGATTCTCAACGTCGCCGTACAGATGGACCCGATCGAGCGGATCAATTTCCGCGGCGATTCGACCTTCGCCTTGCTGCTGGAAGCGCAGGCGCGCGGCCACCGCCTGTCCTATTACACGCCGGCGCGCATGGCGCTGCGTGGCGAGAGCGTGTTCGCGAGCGTCGAGCCGCTGGCGGTGCGCGATACCGCCGGCGATCATTTCACGCTCGGCGAGCCGGCGCGTACCGATCTCGCGACGTTCGACGTCGTCCTCATGCGCCAGGACCCGCCCTTCGACCTCGCCTATATCACCACGACGCACCTCCTCGAGCGCATCCATCCCCGGACGCTGGTGGTCAACGATCCGGCAAGCGTGCGCAACGCGCCGGAGAAGATTTTCGTGCTGGAATTTTCCGACCTGATGCCGCCGACGCTGATCACGCGCGACCTCGCGGAAATCAAGGCGTTCCGCGCCGAGCACGGCGACATCGTGATGAAGCCGCTCTACGGCCACGGCGGCGCCGCGGTCTTCCGCGTCACGGGCAACGACATGAATTTCGGCTCGCTGTTCGACCTATTCGCCACCACCTTCCGCGAGCAATGGATGGTGCAGAAATTCCTCCCCGCGGTGGCGCAGGGCGACAAGCGCATCATCCTGGTCGATGGCGAATATGCCGGCGCGGTCAACCGCATACCGGCGGCGGACGATCTGCGCTCCAACATGGTGCGCGGCGGCTCGCCCAAGGACACGCAACTCTCGCGGCGCGAGCGGGAGATCTGCGCGCGGCTCGGCCCCGAACTCAAGCGCCGCGGGCTCCTGTTCGCCGGCATCGACGTGATCGACG
This sequence comes from Pseudomonadota bacterium, assembly GCA_016195095.1. Classification (GTDB taxonomy): domain Bacteria; phylum Pseudomonadota; class Alphaproteobacteria; order Rhizobiales; family Xanthobacteraceae; genus JACQAE01. The sequence goes on along the minus strand of JACQAE010000019.1, from coordinate 1,180 downwards.
GCGCGCTCACCGAGATCAACGTCACCTCGCCGACCGGCATCCGCGCCATTCGCAACCTCGGCGGTCCCGACATCGCCGCCATGATCTGGGACCGCATCGAGGCGAAACGGCAGCGGACGCGAATATGAAATCGATCGCGCCCGCCGCGAGTGGCGCTTCCCGCTTCGCGCGACGCATTCGCGCGGCTCTGGGCGCGCTGGCGGCGCTTGGCTGCGCCGCGCTGCCGGCCCTCGCCGCGCCCAATTGCAAGCCCTCGCGGGCGCGCCCACCGATCGTGCTCAAGGACATGGGGCCCTGCCGCTTCGACGCGCAGGCGCTGAGCTTTTCCGGCGACGCGTTGACGCAGGCGCGCTGCCTCCTGCGCGCCATGGACGCCACGCGCAACCTTTCTCCCGTCATGGCGGAATTGCCGCCGGCGCTCGCCGGCCGCATCGGCGGCACCGCCGATCTGCCGGCACGCGAGGATCTCAGCGCCTACCTGTCGCGCGCCAACCTGGAATGGGATTTCGCCGCCAACCTGTGGCAACCCTTATCGCGCGCGCGCGATAACGATCCGGGAGCGCCGCAGGCGCGCTATCTCGTCATTCACGACACCAGCGGCCCCAATTTCGGCGCGCGGGCGTTTCCCGCCAATATCGACGGCAACGCCCGGTTCAACGATTTGCGCAATTTCCGCTGCGGCGACAATTGGGAGAAGGCGCATGTCGTGGTCAACCGGCGCGGCGACATGCTGCTCGGTCACGACTTCTGGCAATGACGCGCAGCCGCCGGCGCCCGCCTTCTCCGCCGCGCAATATGACCGCCTGGCGCCCCTTTACACGATCGCCAGCGTGCGCGCGTCGGTATGGATCATCCCCGCGTTCCACGCGCCGATCGATTCGGGAATCCGCGGCGGCCACGACGACCCGATGGGTTTCGATCTCGCCGCGTTCGCGCGCAGCCTCGAGCGCCTGCTCGACGCGCTGAAGACGCAGGCCGCGGCGCAGGCCCTGCGCGCGCCGTAGCGGCAGCGGCATGGCGGGCGACGCCTCGGCGCGGATATTCCAGGCGCGACTGCGCGCGCTATTCTCATTGACGTTGTCGTATTTTCCGTGGCGAACCGGTTCCCACTTCGCCGGAAAATGCGTCGGGTTCTTTGCCTTTGTCGCATTTTCGGCGGCGAACCGGTTCCCACTTCGCC
>JACQAE010000153.1 GCA_016195095.1 Pseudomonadota bacterium | reverse complement strand
CTCCGCCCGCTCCGGCCACGCCGGTCGCGGCGGATGAGCAGGGCTCGCCGGTGGCGATGATGTCGCCGCGCGAACGCGCGTTGCGCGCGCGGCTGCGCGAGATGCGCGAATTGCTCACCAAGAACGCCGACAATGTGGGCGGGCGTTTTCCCGAGGAGGCGCGCAAGATGCATTATGGCGAGATCGAACACCGCTCGATCTATGGTGAGGCGACGCCCAAGGAAGCCAATGCGCTCGTTGACGAGGGCATCGAGTTCCATCCGCTGCCATTCGCGCCGGACGATCGCAATTAGAGCGCTTTCGAGCGAAGTGGGTACCGGTTCGCGTGAAGAAAACGCGTCGAAACCAAGAATTTAGGCCCCGGCTTTGATGTCATCAAAGCGGGACAAGGTGCTAATTCGCCCATAAAAGCAGCGCGACGCCGACGACGATGAGCACGATGCCGCCAAATTCGCGCGCCCCCGTCGGCTGGCCAAACAGCAGGCGCGATACCGCCTGCGCCATGAGCACCTCGACCAGCGCCAGCGTGCGCACGCTCGCCGCGCTCGCCAGCGCGAAGGCGAGGTACCAGAACTGCGACGCCAGCGCGCCCATGAAGCCGGCGAACAGCGATGGCCGCCAGGACCGCAGGATCGCCGCCAGGACGGCCCGGTCGGCCACGGCGAGGTAGGCGGTCAGCGCCACGGCCTGCAGCAGCAGGCCGACGACGAGGGTCAGCGTCGCCGCGAGCACGAAATTGGTGTCGTCAAGGCGCAGGATCGCGCCGCGATAGCCGATCGCGGAAAGCCCGAACATCGCGCCGGCGCCGAGCCCGAGCAGCATGGGGCGCGCGCCGCCGGCGCGCGCGCCCGGCCTGATCGACATCACGATCACGCCGGCGGTCGCGACCAGGATGGCAACCGCCATTGCCGGCGTGACCCGGTCGCCGAGCAGGATGAGGCCGAACAGGGCCACCTGCACCGGCTCCGTCTTGATATAGGCGATGGTCACGACGAAGGAGCGCTCGCCCATGGCGGCCAGCATCAATGCGGTTGCCGCCGCCTGCGCCGCCGCGCCGACGACGATCCACGGCCAATAGATCGCGGGAACGACCGGCGGCGCGCTGCCGGAGACGATGAGGACGCCGGCCAGGAACAGGATGGCGAAGGGAAGCCCGAAGAGAAACCGCACATGCGCCGCGCCGACGGTGCCGAGCCGCGCGGTGAGCGAGCGTTGCGTAGCGTTGCGCACCGTCTGCGCCGCCGCCGCGATCAGCGTGAATAGCACCCAGAGCCAGCCCGTACCGTCCACGCCGCCCCTCGCATCATTGCGCGTGCCGCGCCACGACCATGTAATTGACGTCGATGTCGGTTGCGGGCTGCCAGCAATCGGCGAGCGGATTGTAGACGACGCCGGTCGTGTCGACGACGCGCATGGCATTGCGCGCGAGCGCGATTTCCAGCTCATTGGGGGTGACGAACTTGTCCCATTGGTGCGTGCCGCGCGGCAGCCAGCGCAGGATGTATTCGGCGCCGACGATGGCGAGGGCAAAGCTCTTGATCGTGCGGTTAAGGGTGGCAACGATCATCAGCCCGCCGGGATCCACCATCTGCGCGCAGCGGCGTACGAACAGCGCGAGATCGGCGACATGCTCGACCACCTCCATCGCCAGCACGACGTCGAAGCGTTCGCCGAGATCGGCCAGCGCTTCGGCGGTGGTGACGCGGTAATCGACCGCGACGTCGGCCTCCCCGGCATGGATCGCCGCCGCCGCGATATTGGGCGCCGCCGGGTCGGCGCCGACGACGCGCGCGCCGAGCCGCGCCAGCGGCTCGCTCAGGATGCCGCCGCCGCAGCCGATATCGAGGATGCGCAGCCCGGACAGGCTATCGATCCGCTTGGCGTCGCGGGTGAAGTGGCGGCAGAGCGCGTCGCGAATATAGGCCAGGCGGACGGGATTGAACTTGTGCAGCACCGCCATCTTGCCGCGCGGGTCCCACCATTCCTCGGCCAGCGCTGAAAAGCGCGCGACCTCTCCGGCATCGACCGTCGAACCGTCCGTTGCGCCAGCCATATCGGTTTTCATCCTCGTTGCAACGACGCGGTTGCCCCCGCCCCACCGCGCCGTTATGTATACGCGCCTTTTCGCGTCGCCGCGCGCCCCAATACCCGACCGCGCGCCGCCGGGAGCCGGAGAACGCCCCATCCCATGGCCCGCCTCGTCATGAAATTCGGCGGCACGTCGGTCGCCGATATCGCCTGCATCCGCAATGTCGCCCGCCACGTCAAGCGCGAGGTCGACGCCGGCCACGAGGTCGCCGTGGTGGTCTCGGCCATGGCCGGCAAGACCAATGAACTTGTCGGTTGGTGCCGCGAGGCGGCGGCACTGCACGACGCGCGCGAATATGATGTCGTCGTCGCCTCCGGCGAACAGGTGACGTCCGGGCTCCTGGCCATCGTGCTCGAAGGCATGGGGATCAACGCGCGTTCCTGGCAAGGCTGGCAATTGCCCATCCTGACCTCCAATGCGCACGGCTCGGCGCGCATTCTCGAGGTCAATGGCGCCGAACTGGTGCGCCGCTTCAAGGCGCGCGGCGAGGTGGCGGTCATTTCCGGTTTCCAGGGCACCTACAAGGACAGCGGCCGCATCACCACGTTGGGACGCGGCGGCTCCGACACCTCGGCGGTGGCGATCGCGGCGGCGATCCAGGCCGACCGCTGCGACATCTATACCGATGTTGACGGGGTCTACACCACCGATCCGCGCGTCGTCGCCAAGGCGCGCCGGCTCGTCAAGGTGGCGTTCGAGGAAATGCTCGAATTGGCATCGCTCGGCGCCAAGGTTCTGCAGGTCCGCTCGGTCGAGCTGGGCATGGTGCATAACGTGCGCGTGTTCGTGCGCTCGAGCTTCGAGCCGCCGCAGGATATCGATCCGTTGAGCAATCACCCGCCCGGAACCCTCATTTGCGACGAGGAGGAGATCGTGGAACAACACGTCGTCACCGGCATCGCCTTTTCCAAGGACGAGGCGCAGATATCGGTGCGCCACGTGCCCGACAAGCCGGGCGTCGCCGCGGCCATTTTCGGGCCGCTCGCCGACAGCAACATCAATGTCGACATGATCGTGCAGAACGTCTCCGCCGACGGAGCGACGACCGACCTGACCTTCACCGTGCCGGCCGCCGATTACGCGCGCGCGCGCGACACCATCGCCAGCGCGCGATCCGCCATCGGCTACGAGCGGCTCGACGGCGCCACCGATGTCGCCAAGGTGTCGGTGATCGGCATCGGCATGCGCAGCCATGCCGGCGTGGCGGCGAGCGCGTTCAAGGCGCTGGCGGAGCGCAACATCAATATTCGCGCCATCACCACCTCCGAAATCAAGTTTTCGGTGCTCATCGATGCCGCCTATACGGAGCTTGCCGTGCGCACGCTGCACAGCCTCTATGGGCTGGACAAGGACCAGGGCGCCTAAAGCGTGATCGTGAAAGGTCGCGGGCCTTGCGCGATTGCCGGCTGCCGCGCCCATTGGCGCCGAACGCGGCAAGCGTGTTGCGGCGACCCGGTGGCCTTCCTTCGTTGCCGCTGCGGCAGGGAAAATATACCGGCCAGTCGCGTCGCGGCAGGGAGAATCGACTAAGCTCGCCTGGCCGAGCGGCTTTGGCTTGCCCCTTGCATGGCGCATTGGCTATAGGCTGACACGGGACGCGATTGCGGGCACGGGGCTGCGCGGTCGCCTTGCGTCAATGTTCGAGCCATAGGCGGCCGCGGCCCGAGCCGCGGCTTGAAGGACCTCACAATGCGTGGCGCGCTCGGCGGCCCGCGCGTGCTGTTGCGCCGGCTCCGCGAGGTGATGGCGGAACCGGTCAGCGCGCAGGAACGCCTCGACAAGACCGTCGTGCTGATCGCCGCCAACATGGTGGCGGAGGTGTGTTCCGTCTACGTGCTGCGCGTGGACGGGACGCTCGAACTCTACGCGACCGAGGGCCTCAAGCGCGAGGCCGTGCACTTGACCGTGCTGCGCGTCGACGAGGGCCTGGTCGGCCTCGTGGCGAGCGAGGCGACCCCGATTAACCTGTCCGACGCCCAGACGCACCCGGCCTTTGCCTATCGCCCGGAGACCGGCGAGGAAATCTACCATGCCTTCCTCGGCGTGCCGATCCTGCGCGCCGGCAACACGCTGGGCGTGCTGGTCGTGCAGAACCGCGCGCGCCGCACCTATTCGGAGGAGGAGGAAGAGGCGCTCCAAACCACCGCCATGGTGCTCGCCGAAATGATCGCCTCCGGCGAACTTTCGGCGCTGGCCAAGCCGGGCGCCGAGCCCGCCGTACGCCCGATCGTGCATCGCAAGGGCGTCGCGCTCAATGACGGCATCGCGCTCGGCCACGTGGTGCTGCATGAACCGCGCATCACCATCACCAATTTCATCGCCGATGACGTGCAGAAGGAGCTCAAGCGACTGGAGGCGGCCGTCGCCACGCTGCGTTCCGATCTCGACACGATGCTCGAGCGCGGCGACGTCGCCGAGGTCGGCGAGCATCGCGACGTACTCGAAGCCTATCGCATGTTCGCCTATGACCGCGGTTGGCTGCACAAGCTCACCGAGGCGGTGATGACCGGCATCACGGCGGAGGCCGCGGTCGAGCGCGTGCAGTCCGACACGCGCGCGCGCATGTTGCGCCAGACCGATCCCTATCTGCGCGAACGCCTGCACGATCTCGACGATCTCGCCAACCGCCTGCTGCGCCAATTGCTCGGATACGACCACGCGCCGGCGCGCGAGCAATTGCCCGACAACGCCATCCTGGTGGCGCGCATGATGGGGCCAGCCGCCTTGCTCGACTATGACCGCAAGAAGCTGCGCGGCCTGGTGCTCGAGGAGGGCGGGCCGACCTCGCACGTGGCCATCGTCGCGCGCGCGCTCGGCATCGCCGCCGTCGGCGAGATCGAGAACGCGACCGGCATTGTCGAGCCTGGCGACGCCATTATCGTCGATGGCATCAGCGGCGAGGCGCATATCAGGCCCTCGCCCGACATGGAGGCGGCCTATATCGAGCGCGTGCGCCTGCGCGCGCGCCGCCAGCTGCAATATCTCGCCTTGCGCGACCGGCCGAGCGTTACCCGCGACGGCGAGGCGATCACGCTGATGATCAATGCCGGCCTTCTGGTCGACCTGCCGCATATCGCGGAGACCGGCGCGGCGGGCATCGGCTTGTTCCGCACCGAGCTGCAATTCATGGTCGCCGCGCAGTTCCCGCGCGCCAGCGAGCAATTCGCGCTCTACCGCGCCATTCTCGACACCGCCGGCGCGCGCCCGGTGACCTTCCGCACGCTCGATATTGGCGGCGACAAGGTGTTGCCCTATATGCGCAATGTCGAGGAGGAGAACCCCGCGCTCGGCTGGCGCGCGATCCGGCTCGGGCTTGACCGGCCGGGTCTCTTGCGCAGCCAGTTGCGCGCGCTTCTGCGCGCGGCGGCGGGCCGCGAGCTCAAGGTCATGTTTCCGATGATCGCCGCCGTGCAGGAATTCGACGCCGCCAAGCAGCTGGTCGAGCGCGAGCTCACGCATCTGCGCCGCCACGGACACAAGCTGCCGGACCGCGTCGAGGTCGGCACCATGGTGGAAGTGCCGGCGCTGCTCTTTCAGCTCGACGAGTTGCTCAAGCGGGTCGATTTTCTCTCGGTCGGCTCCAACGACATGTTGCAATTCCTCTATGCCGCCGATCGCGGCAATGCGCGCGTGTCGGAGCGCTTCGATCCGCTGTCGGCGCCGGCCCTGCGCGCGTTCTCCATGATCGCGCGCAAGGCGAGCGAGCACGGCAAGCCGGTGACGCTGTGCGGGGAGCTCGCCTCCAAGCCGATCGGGGCGCTGGCGCTGATCGCGCTCGGCTACCGCGTGCTGTCACTCGCGCCGTCCGCGGTCGGCCCGGTCAAGGCGATGATCCTCGATCTTGACGCGCGCGAGGCGGCCAAGCTCATCGCCCCGCTCGTCGAAAGCCCCGCCGGCAGCGTCGCCATTCGCGAGAAACTGGAAGCCTTCGCGGCGACCAGGGGCCTGGCGCTCTGACCATGTCCGCGCTCCCACCCGCCAGGCTCGACGCGTTGCTCGCTCGCCATGCCGACGTCGAGGGCGAGCTGCTTACGGCGCGCGCGCCGGAAACCTATGTGCGGCTGTCGCGCGAATTCGCCGAGCTTGCGCCCGTGGTCGAGGCGGTCAAGGCCTATCGCGGCGCGCTCGCGGAACTGGCCGATCTCGACCAGCTCATCGCCGATCCGTCGACCGACGCGCAGGTGCGCGCCATGGCCAATGCCGAAAAGCCGCAGCTCGAGGCGCGCAGCGCGGAGTTGGAGCGGCGCATCCGCCGCGCGCTCATCCCCAAGGACGCGATGGACGAGCGCAACGTCATCCTGGAAGTGCGCGCCGGCACCGGCGGCGACGAGGCCGCCATTTTCGCCGGCGACCTGTTGCGCATGTACGAGCGCTACGCCGCCAATCAGGGCTGGAAAATGGAAATCATTTCCGCCAGCGAGGGTACGATGGGCGGCTACAAGGAGGCCGTGGCGGAGATTAGAGGGCGCGGCGCGTTCGCGCGGCTCAAGTTCGAATCCGGCGTGCATCGCGTCCAGCGCGTCCCCGACACCGAGGGCTCCGGGCGCATTCATACCTCCACCGCTACCGTCGCCGTGCTGCCAGAGGCGGCCGAACTCGATGTCGCGATCAACGACGTGGACCTCAAGATCGAAACCATGCGCGCCGGCGGCGCCGGCGGGCAGCACGTCAACAAGACGGAATCGGCGATACGCGTGACGCATATGCCGAGCGGCATCGTGATCACCATGCAAGAGGACCGCTCGCAGCACCGCAACCGCGCCAAGGCGCTCGCCGTGCTGCGCGCGCGCCTGTACGATTTCGAGCGCCAGAAGCAGGATGCCGCGCGCTCCGCCGAACGCCGTGGCCAGGTCGGCACCGGCGACCGTTCCGAGCGCATCCGCACCTATAATTTCCCGCAGGGGCGGGTATCCGATCACCGCATCAACCTGACGCTCTACAAGCTGCCGCAGATCATCGATGGCGAGGCGTTGGGCGAAATCGTCGATGCGCTGGTCACCGAGCATCAGGCCGCGCTATTGGCGTCGGAGGATGGCGGGCGCCCATGATGGCGCGCAGGAAATCCACGCGCCCGCGCCTCGTGCGCAAGGCCGCCACGCGCGCGGCGTCCAAGAGCGCGGCGTCCAAGAGCGCGCCGCCCTCGGCGGCCGCGACGGCGCCGCGGGTGACGGTCGCCATCGCTCGCCGACGGCTCGCCGACCTGCTGCGCGCGGCCGGCTGCGAAAACCCGCAGGCCGACGCGCGGCTGCTCATGGGGCACGCGCTCGGCCTCGATCACGCCGCGCTGGTGGCGGCCGCGGCGCGGGAACTGCCCCCTGCCTGCGTCGCCGAAATCGCGGCGCTGGCCGCGCGTCGCGGCGCCGGCGAACCGATCGCGCGCATCCGCGGGCACCGTGAGTTCTGGGATATGTCGCTCGCCGTATCGGCGGACGTATTGTTGCCGCGACCGGAGAGCGAGACCGTCGTCGAGGAGGCCTTGGCGCTGCTCGGCGAGGCGCGCGCGCGCGCGCTGCGCATCGCCGACATCGGCACCGGATCGGGCGCGCTGCTGCTGGCACTGCTCACGGAATTGCCGGGTGCGCGTGGGATCGGCACCGATTGCTCGCACGGCGCGCTCGCGATCGCGCGCACGAATGCCGGCGCGACGGCCGCCGGCGCGCGCGCTGCATTCGTCGCCTGCGATTTTGGCGCCGCGCTCGGCTGCGCATTTGATCTTGTGGTGTCGAATCCGCCCTATATTCCTTCCGGCGACATTGCCGGCCTGGACGTGGACGTGCGCGCATACGATCCACTGCTCGCGCTCGACGGCGGCCGCGACGGTCTTGACGCCTATCGCGCGATTGCCGCGGACGCGCCGCGCCTCATCGCGCCAGGTGGCCTGCTGGTGCTTGAGATCGGGATCGGACAGGAGGCGCGCGTGCGCGCGCTTTTGATTGCGGCCGGGCTTGCGCCGGCGCCGGCGGCGCGTAACGATCTCGCCGGCCGGCCGCGCGCGCTGGCGGCCTGGCGCAATCCATGAGCCCGCCGCATTGCCGATCAGCAAAAAAGCGCTTGGAATATCGGCCAAGACCGACTAAGTTTCAGTCACGCAATCGTCCCGAGCTCTTTGAGGGATCGCGCCTGGACATGGTTCGGAGATCAGGTGGTGTCAGCCTGACGGCGCGGACGAGGCAGAGACCGACAACCGTTACATTTGAATGACCGGATTTGAATGACCGGATCGCCTGCTCGGGAATGTATCTCATTGTCTAATGCGCGCCACGGGTAGCAAGTGCGGTGGCGATGCATGATGCAGGGTGCGCAACGCCGCGGCGATGCCGCGGAGCGGGGGCCGGCGCAGATATCGCTATTCGCATGACGGCGATGACGTGAACGGCTCGCGTTCGTGAACGACACGCGATGGCCCGCGTTGGCGCGGTCTGGCGGTTTCAACGACGCATGCGCGCCGCGAGCGCGGCGCGCGTGGACGTGCCGGGCGGCGAAGTGTCGCAACAGTTTGATGTGTCGCAAAAGTTTTGTGTCGCAGCGGTTTATGTCGCAACGGATTCGTATCGCAACAGTCTAAGGGGCGGAAGTACAGGCAGCCATGAGAAACGGTCAGAATCAGAACAAGCGTATGCGCGGTCGCAGCCGCAAGACCCATAATCCCCTCGGGCGGGTCTTCGAGTCCAACGGACCCGACGTGAAGATCCGCGGTACGCCGATGCATATCGCTGAAAAATACATGCAGCTTGCCCGCGACGCCCATTCCTCCAGCGACCCGGTCGCGGCGGAAAACTACTTCCAGCACGCCGAGCACTATTTTCGCATGATCGCGACGGCGCAGGATCAGTTTCGTCAGAATAATCCCTATTTCCAGCAGGGTCCGACGCAGGGCGCCGCCGATTCGCGCGATGACGATGACGAGGGCGAGGAAGAGCCCATCACCGCCGTCGACGCCGGCGAACAGCCGTCATTCGGCACGCGCGATCCGCAGCCCTTTATTCCGCGCGATGCGCAGTTCTATCCAACGCGGGACAGTCAGCAAGGCGGCCGCCCGCAAGGCGGACAGAATGCGCGCCCGAGCGAGGAGGGCAATGTCGACCGGTTGCCGTCCTTCATTACCGGAGGACAGGCGGCGCCGAGCCAACCGGTCGAGGCGCCGAACGGGCACGACAATGAACGCCAAGGCGATCGCTTTCATCGTCGGCGCCGCCGCCACCGTGGTCCGCGTGACACGCAAGGCGGTCAGCAGACGTCGGGTGCCGACGGCGGCGGCGAGTCTACGCCGTCGGGCAGCGATTGAGCCGAGGCCAGTCGCGCGCGGCAGCGCCCGGGGAGGGCGCCAGCACCGGGTTGAGCGCCGGCACGCGCTGCGGTCGCTCGCGGCGCGCGGGAATCGCCCGGTAGACCTGCTTGGTCGCCTCGACAATGTGAACGCCGGCGAAGGGCGCCGATATGCTCGATCCCGCCCGTTCCCAAGCGGCGGCCGAGCGCAGGAACCATCCACGCCCGATCGGCGGCACATAGAGTGCCTCGCCCCAGGCGGTCGGGGTGAACCAGGTCTCGCGTAACAGGACGGTGATCTGGGCGCGCGAATAGGGCCGGCCATGGCCGAACGGCGTCGTATCCATGCGCGCCCATAATCCGCGCCGGTTGGGAACCACGGCCAGCAGGCGTCCGCCGGCGGCGAGAACCCGCCAGACCTCGCGCAACACCGGTGCCGGTTGCTGCGCCATTTCCAGTGCATGGACGAGCAGGACGCGGTCGACGGCGGCGTCGGGCAGCGGCAGCGTCGTATCCTCGACCAGCGCCGTTAGCGTCGGCCGGTCCGAGGGCCATTTCACGACCCCCTGCGCCGCCGGCATGAATGCCAGGCAGCGTTCGGCCTCCTCGCGGAACAGCCCGAGATAGGGCGTGGCGTATCCGATGCCCAGCAGGCGTTGGCCCTCGAGCCCCGCCCAGCGCGCGCGGATGGCGCGCCCGATGAAGCGGCGCGCGGCGGCGCCGAGGCGGTCGGCATAGAAATCGCGAAGATCGACGACATCGATCAGCATGCGCGCAGGTTACCACGAATTCGCGCGCCCGCGCGCGGGCGGCGCAAGCCGCGACCGGCGCGCCATGCGCGGTCGCTCGCCGATTGAAACATCGTGCCGCAGTCGTGGTAAAAGAACCGTCGCGGCAATGTCATGTACGTAAACCAAGGGAATGGAAATCGGGATGACGGCAAAGACCTATCTGTTTAATTGCCTGAGCGACAATTTCGGCGTGCTCGTGCACGACCCGGCGAGCGGGGCGACGGCGGCGATCGACGCGCCGGAGGCGGCGCCGGTGGAGGCCGCGCTCAAGGCCAGCGGCTGGCGCCTGAGCGACATTCTCGTGACGCATCATCACAGCGACCACACCGCGGGCATCGCGGAACTCAAGGCGCGCCATCGCTGCCGCGTCAGCGTGCCGCGCGCGGAAGCCGCGCGCATCCCCACCGCCGATGCCGGGGTCGCGGAAGGCGACGTCGTTGCGCTCGGCAAATTGCAGGCGCGCGTGCTCGACACGCCCGGTCACACCTCCGGCCACGTCTCCTATTGGTTCGAAGCGGACAAGCTCGCCTTTGTCGGAGACACGCTGTTTTCCATCGGCTGCGGGCGCGTCATCGAGGGAACGGCGGAAATGATGTGGGCCTCGCTGGTCAAGCTGCGCGATCTGCCCGCGGATACGCTGTGTTACTGCGGCCACGAATATACCGAGGCGAATATCCGCTTCGCGCGCACCATCGAGCCCGACAACCGCGCGCTTGCCGCGCGCGCCGCCGAGGTCACGGCGTTGCGCGCCGCCGGCAAGCCGACAATTCCCGTGACCATTGGCGCGGAACGCGAGGCCAACCCATTCCTGCGCGCCGACGTGGCGAGCGTCGCCGCCGGCATCGGCATGGCGGGCAGGTCGCCGGCGCATGTTTTCGCGGAAATCCGCGAGCGCAAGAACCGGTCGTAAAGCGGGAAGCGCTTTTGCGATAAGGTCATGCTCAAGCGAATTTCATGACCCGTAAAGCGGCAGGCACTTTTCGGGACTGAGATCATGTTCGCTTGCGGGTCATGATTTTGGGAGGCGGGAGCGGCGCGTTCACGCATGATCGCGATTTCGACGCTACCCTTGACGTCCGGCAATCAGCCCTTGGCGCGCTCGACGTAGGAGCCGTCCGCGGTCATGATGACGATGCGGGTGCCCGGCGCAACATGCGGCGGAACCATCGTGCGCATGCCGTTGGAGAGGATCGCGGGCTTGTAGGACGACGAGGCCGTTTGCCCCTTGACCGTCGGCTCGGTTTCGGTCACCTCGAACACCACGCGCTGCGGCAACTGGATGGCGACAGCGGTGCCTTCGTGCAGGCTCAGCGTCACCTTCATTTCCGGTTGCAGGTAGTTCGCCTGGTCGCCGATGACGTCCTGCGCCACCGTTACCTGGTCATAGGTCTCCATGTTCATGAAATGCGTGCCGTCGCCATCGCTATAGAGGTACTGGAAATCACGATCCTCGACATGCGCCCGTTCGACTTGTTCGGTGGTCTTGTAGCGCTGCGACACCTTGGTTCCGTCGCTGATGCGGCGCAGGTCGAGCTGGGTGACCGGGGTTCCCTTGCCGGGATGGATATTCTCCGCGCTGAGAACGACATAGAGCCGACCGTCGAGATCGACAATGTTACCCTTGCGCAGCGTGCTGGCGATGACTTTCACCGGTAATATCCCTTGCCTGACAGGCGCCGCGCCCGCGTGCGGCGGGCGCTCGATTTGGCTGCGCAACATAGCGATCCTGATCGCAACCGCCAGCCTTTTTACGCGCCGGGCCGGCCGTGGCTGACATTCCCGCCCCATTCTGGTGGTCGCGCGCGGCCTATGCCGACCGCCGGCCGTTCCTGGAGGTGCGCGCGCGCCTCGCCGCCGCCATGCGCGCGTGGTTTGCCGGCGAGGGCTTCGTCGAGGTCGAAACGCCGATCCTGCAAATCTCGCCCGGCAACGAGACGCATCTGCACGCCTTCGCGACCGACATGGTGACGCCCGCGGGGGTGCGCGCGCCGTTCTTCCTGCATACGTCGCCGGAATTCTCCTGCCGCAAGCTGCTGGCCGCCGGGGAAACGAAGCTGTTCACCTTGGCGCGGGCGTTTCGAAATCGCGAGCGCGGCGCGCTGCATCATCCCGAATTCACCATGCTGGAATGGTACCGCGCGAACGCGCCCTATGAGGCGTTGATGGCGGATTGCGCGGCGCTGCTGGCATTGGCAGCCAAGGCTGGGGATACCAGCCGCTTTACGTTTTGCGGCCTGAGCGCCGACCTCTATGCCACGCCGCAGCGGCTCGGCGTCGCTGACGCGTTTACGCAATTCGCCGGCATCGATCTCCTCGCCACCCTTGGCGATAGCGAACCCGACGTGGCCGCGTTCGCGGCGGCGGCCAATGCCGCCGGCATCCGCACCGCCGCCGACGACACATGGTCGGACATATTCAGCCGCATTCTCGTCGAGCGCGTCGAGCCGCATCTTGGAATCGGTCGCGCCACGCTGTTGTGCGACTATCCGCGCCCGGAGGCGGCATGGGCGCGGCCCGCGCCCGACGCGCGCTTGGCGCAGCGCTTCGAACTGTTCGTCTGCGGCGTCGAACTCGCCAATGGCTGCGCGGAACTCACCGACGCGGCCGAGCAGGAGCGGCGGTTTCTCGCGGCAATGGCGGCGCGCCAGCGCCTTTATGGCGAGCACTATCCGATCGAGCGCGAACTGCTGGCGGCGTTCGCCACGATGCCGCCGGCGAGTGGCATTGCGCTTGGCTTCGACCGGCTGGTCATGCTCGCCGCCGGCGCCAGCCATATCGAACAGGTCCTATGGGCGCCGGTCGCCGATCCCGACGCCGCGGACGTGGCGCGATAGCGGTTGACGCCGCACCGGCAAGTGCGTTTTGGTCTAATGCGCGCGGGTCGCGCGCTGCCTGGTCGATGGACATGAACGATGGGGCGGACATGACGATATCGGCGAAGCCGCTACGCAGTCCAAGCGATCTCATCGGCGCCGGACTGGTCGCGCCGCAAGGCCGCGCCGCGCTTGAGCGCGTGGCGGCGCGCTACGGCGTGGCGATAACGCCGGACATCGCGCAGCTCATCGATCCGCGCGACGACGCCGATCCGATCGCGCGCCAATTCGTGCCCGACCCCGCCGAACTATTGGCGCGGCCGGGCGAACGCGATGACCCGATCGGCGACTATGCGCATAGTCCCGTGGCCGGCATCGTGCACCGCTATCCCGACCGCGTCCTGCTCATGGTCACGCATGTCTGCGCCGCCTATTGCCGTTTCTGCTTTCGCCGCGAAACGGTCGGGCGAGGCGGCGCCGCCACGCTCTCGCCGCGCCAGCTTGACGCGGCGCTTGCCTATGTCGCGCGGCGGCTGGCGATCTGGGAAGTCATCCTCACCGGCGGCGATCCACTCATTCTCTCCGCGCGGCGGCTGGCGCGCATCGTCGCGCGCATTGCCGCGATCGACCACGTTGCCGTCATCCGCGTGCATACGCGCATGCCCGTCGCCGCGCCGGCGCGCGTCACCAAGGCGCTGGTCGCGGCCCTCAAGGCGCCGGGCAAGGCGACTTATGTCGTGCTGCACGCCAATCATCCGCGCGAACTCACGGCGCCAGCGCGTGCCGCCTGCGCCCGCCTTGTCGATGCCGGTATCCCGTTGCTCAGCCAGTCGGTGCTGCTGCGCGGCGTCAATGACGACGCGGCCACGCTCGCCGCGCTGATGCGCATTTTCGTCGCCAATCGCATCAAGCCCTATTATCTGCACCATCCCGACCTCGCGCCGGGCACGGCGCATCTGCGCACCGAGATCGCGCACTGGCAGGCGCTGCTGCGCGCGTTGCATGGACGCCATTCGGGCCTGTGCCAGCCCGCCTATGTGCTGGATATTCCCGGTGGCCACGGCAAGTCGCCGATCGGGCCGGCCTATCTGAGTGTCGAGGACGCGCAGGCGACGCCGCCACGCTACCGCGTCGCCGATTTCAACGGCGCCATGCACGCCTATCCGCCCGCCGCCGATTCGCCAATACCTGACGATGACGCGTCCGGCGCGAGCAGGCTTGAACCAATGGCGAAGCCATGAGCCTTTGCGCCGCCGATATCATTCGCCTTCTCGACCTCAAAGCGCACCCGGAAGGCGGACATTTCCGCGAGATGTTTCGCGACCGCCACCAGGTCGCGGGCGCGCGCGCGGCCTCAAGCGCGATCTATTTTCTGCTCGCCGCAGGCGAGCGCTCGCATTGGCACCGCGTCGATGCGGTGGAGGTGTGGCACTATTATGCCGGTGCGGCGCTGCGGCTCGAACTGGCGCAGGGCGATGGCGGACCGATTAAGAGCGTCATCCTCGGCCCCGATCTCGCCGCCGGCGAGCGTCCGCAGGCGGTGGTGCCGGCGGGCGCCTGGCAGGCGGCGCAGAGCCTTGGCGCCTGGACGCTGACCGGCTGCACGGTGGCGCCGGCATTCGATTTTGGCGGCTTCG
>JACQAE010000151.1 GCA_016195095.1 Pseudomonadota bacterium | reverse complement strand
TGTCGCGCCGCGCAGTGCTCGAGGAAACCGCGGGCGCCGAGCGCGAAGCGCTGCTCTCGTCGCTGCAGGAAGGCGCGACGGTCAAGGGCATCGTCAAGAACATCACCGACTACGGCGCGTTCGTCGATCTCGGCGGCATCGACGGCCTGCTGCATGTGACCGACATTGCCTGGCGGCGCGTCAACCATCCCTCCGAGGTGCTCAATATCGGCCAGCAGGTCAAGGTCAAGATCATCAAGATCAACCACGAGACGCACCGCATTTCGCTCGGCATGAAGCAGTTGCAGGCCGATCCGTGGCAGGGCATCGAGGCCAAGTTCCCGGTCAGCGCGCGCTACAAGGGACGCGTCACCAACATCACCGACTACGGCGCCTTCGTGGAGCTCGAGCCCGGCATCGAGGGCCTCATCCACGTCTCCGAAATGTCATGGACGAAAAAGAACGTGCATCCCGGCAAGATCGTATCGACCTCGCAGGAAGTGGAAGTCCAGGTGCTCGAGGTCGACCCGGTCAAGCGGCGCATTTCGCTTGGCCTCAAGCAGACCATGCGCAATCCCTGGGAAGTGTTCGTCGAGAAATACCCGCCGGGGTCGGTAGTCGAGGGCGAAGTCAAGAACAAGACCGAATTCGGCCTGTTCCTCGGGCTCGATGGCGATGTCGACGGCATGGTGCATCTGTCCGACCTCGACTGGAAGCGGCCGGGCGAGCAGGTCATCGACGAATTCAAGAAGGGCGACCGCGTCAACGCGCAGGTGCTCGACGTCGATGTCGAGAAGGAGCGCATTTCGCTCGGCATCAAGCAGCTTCAGGGCGACCCCTTCGCCGAGACCGGCGACCTCAAGAAGGGCGCCGTCATCACCTGCGAGGTCATCGATGCCAAGGAAGCCGGCGTCGACGTGAAAATCGTCGGCACGGAGTACACGGCCTTCATCAAGCGCTCGGAATTGGCGCGCGACCGCGGCGACCAGCGCGCCGACCGCTTCCAGGTCGGCCAGAAGGTCGATGCCCGCATTACCCAGTTCGACCGCCGCACGCGCAAGGTTTCGGTTTCGATCAAGGCGCTGGAAGTGGCCGAGGAGAAGGAGGCCATCGCGCAATACGGATCGTCCGATTCGGGCGCGACGCTCGGCGATATCCTGGGAACGGCGCTGCGCCGCGCCGGCGAAAAGCCGGAAAAGCCGGCAGACGAGGAATAGGCCGATCCCGCGGCGTCGGGATCATGACGCGCGCTTGGAAGGGGCCGCTCGCACGGCAATCATGCGGGCGTCTTGGCGCCTTGGTATCGCGCGCGGTCTTGCCGTGAGCGTCGGCCGCCCTTGGCGCGCGGATGCGGGACATCGAGCCTAAGCCGGCCGCCCGGCGCGACGGCGGCGGCAGCCATCAGGGAGACGGGCCATGTCGCTCAACGCCGATACGATCGTCGATCGCCGCCGCATGCGGCGCAAACTGACGTTCTGGCGGGTCGTCGCCGTCGTGCTGGCTGTTGCCGCGCTGGTGACGATCGGCGCGTTCGCCAGCGGACGCGCGCCGGAATTCATCGGCGGCTCCGGCGGCCAGATCGCGCGCGTCACCATTCGCGGATTGATCCGCACCGATCAGGAACGCGTGGAGGCGCTCGAGCGCCTCGGGCGCACCGGATCGGCCAAGGCGGTGATCGTGCGCATCGACACGCCCGGTGGCACGACCGCGGGCGCCGAACAGCTCTACACCGCGCTGGCGCAGCTCAGACGGCAAAAGCCGATGGTCGTCGTCGTCGACGGGCTGGCGGCGTCGGGCGGCTATATCGCCGCCATGGCGGCCGACCATATCATCGCGCAGCAGACGTCGCTGGTCGGGTCGATCGGCGTACTGTTCCAATATCCCAACGTCGCCGACCTGCTCAAGACCGTCGGCGTCAAGGTCGAGGAGATCAAGTCCTCGCCGCTCAAGGCGGCGCCGAACGGTTACCAGCCGACCAGTCCGGAGGCACGCGCGGCCATCGAATCGATCGTGCGCGACACGTTCCAATGGTTCAAGGGGCTTGTGCAGACGCGCCGCGGCATCGAGGGCGAGCTCCTCGAACGCGTCGCCGACGGACGCGTCTTTACCGGACGCCAGGCGATCGAGCTCAAGCTGATCGACGAGGTCGGCAACGAACGCACGGCGCGCGCCTGGCTCGCCAAGGTCAAGGGGATCGACGAAGACACGCCGGTACGCGACTGGAGCCTGCGGTCGCGCTTTGGCGACCTGCCCTTCCTCCACCTCGCCGCCGCGGCGGCGCTCGAGGCCGTCGGCCTCTCGTCGCTGGCGCGCCGGCTTGAACATTCCGGCGCCTTGCAGGCGATCGAACGGCTCAACCTTGACGGGCTGCTTGCCCTTTGGCACCCTCCGGCGTCACCGTGACGAGCGGCCGATACCGGCGTCGTCGCCGGTTGCGAGCGCCGATGGCAATGCCCGTTTATGCGTCCGATCAACCGGTGGGCGGCAGGAACATATGATCAAGTCAGAGCTGGTGCAGCGGGTCGCCACGCAGAACCCGCATCTTTATCAGCGCGACGTGGAGAATATCGTCAACGCGATCCTGGGCGAGATCGTCGGCGCCCTGGCGCGCGGCGATCGCGTCGAATTGCGCGGCTTCGGCGCTTTTTCGGTGAAGAACCGGCCGGCGCGGACCGGCCGCAACCCGCGCACCGGCGCGCATGTGTCGGTCGACCAGAAATTCGTTCCGTTATTCAAGACCGGCAAGGAAATGCGCGAGCGCCTCAATCGCGCCGAAGGCTAATGCGACGGCTCGCGCGCCGCTGATCGCAGGTCACGCGCCGGGAGCGCTGCACGCATGATCCGTCGTATCGTCGCGCTCGTGGTGCTGCTGCCGATCGCCGCCGTTGCGGTCGCGCTCGCCGTCGCCAACCGCCACGTGGTGACGGCGTCGTTCGATCCGCTCCTCGCCGGCGACGCGCGCTATGCGTTGAGCCTGCCGTTCTACATGTTCGCCTTCGCCTTCCTCATCGCCGGCATCGTCCTTGGCGGGGTCGCGACCTGGCTGCGGCAGGGCCGCTGGCGGCGCGCCGCGCGCCAGGCGCGCGCCCAGGTCGAGGCGTTGCGCCGCGAAGCGCTGGCGTCGCGCCAGCGCGCGGCCGAGGACGCCGTCGCGATGCCGCCGCGCCCGGCCCTCCCGCGCCTCGTGCGCCCGCCGGCGGCCTGAACGCCGCGCCATGGCGCCATAGGATCGCGGCCATGCGCCTCATCTCCGCCGCGCAGATCGACGGCGCGCTCACCTATCCCGCGCTGATCGAGGCGCTGGCCTGGGCGTTCCGCGGCGAGATCGACGCCCCCCGGCGCCACCATCATCGCATCGCGCAGCCTGGCGCCGACGCCACGCTGCTGCTCATGCCCGCCTGGACGACGCACACGGGCCAGGCCGAACGCTTCCTCGGCTGCAAGATGGTGACGGTCTTTCCCGACAATGCCGGCGTCGGCGCGCCCGCGGTCGACGGCAGCTACCTTTTGATGTCTGGCGCGACCGGCCGGCCGTTGGCGATCATGGACGCACGCCCGCTGACCGCCTGGCGCACGGCGGCGGCCTCCGCGCTCGCCGCGTCGTTTCTCGCGCGCGAGGATGCAAGCCACCTGGTCATGCTCGGCGCCGGCGTGCTGGCGCCGCATCTGGTGCGCGCGCATGCCTGCGTGCGCCCGATCCGCCGCGTCACCCTGTGGAACCGCACGCGCGCACGCGCCGTGGCCACGGCCTTTGGCCTCGCCACGACCGGCATCGAAATCGACGTCGTCGACGACCGCGCGGCGGCGGTGCGCGAGGCCGATATCGTCTGCTGCGCGACGCTCGCCCATGAGCCGTTGATCGACGGGCGCTGGCTGCGCAAGGGCGCGCATGTCGATCTCGTCGGCGGCTACACCCCGGCGATGCGCGAGGCCGACGATCACGCGCTGCGGCGCGCGCGCATCTATGTCGACACGCGCGCCGGCGCGCTCAAGGAGGCTGGCGACATCATCCAGCCGCTCAAACGCAAGGTGATCGGCAAGGACGACATCCGCGGCGATCTGTTCGACCTGTGCCGCGGCACGGTCAAGGGCCGCAGCGCGGCGGCGCAGATCACGCTGTTCAAGTCGGTGGGCTGCGCCATCGAGGACCTGGCGGCGGCGGCGCAGGTGTGGAAGGCGCTGGCATCGTGACCCGCCCCTTCGAGGCGATGCGGCACGCCCGACGATTGCCCGCCATGGCCGCCAACGCGACACGAGACAAGACAAACCGCGACAACCGCGCTAAAACCGCCGCGGACCAGCGACCGCCATGCCCGTGCACGTCAAAATCTGCGGCCTCACCAGCCCCGCCGCCCTCGACGCCGCGCTTGCCGCCGGCGCCGACATGGTCGGCTTCGTTTCCTTTCCGCCCTCGCCGCGCCATATCGGGCTTGCGCGGATGCGCGCGCTCGGCCGGCGTGTCGAAGGGCGGGCGCGGAAGGTGGCGCTGGTCGTGGACGAAAGCGATGAAGGCATCGCCGCGATCATCGCGGCGCTGGCGCCCGACATGCTGCAATTGCACGGCCACGAGACGCCCGAGCGCGTGGCGAGCGTGCGCGCGCGCTTCGGGCTCGCGGTGATGAAGGCCTTGCCGATCGCGACGCGCGCGGATCTCGCGCCGGTCGGCGCCTATGCCGCCAAGGCCGACCGTCTCCTGTTCGACGCGCGCGCCCCGCGCGGCGCCACGCGGCCGGGCGGGCTTGGCACGCCATTCGACTGGCGGCTCCTTGCCGACATCGATCCCGGCATCGACTTCATGCTCTCGGGCGGGCTGAACGCCGACAATGTCGCGCAAGCGCTCGCCATCACGCACGCGCCTTGGGTTGACGTCTCCTCCGGCGTCGAGCGCGCGCCGGGCGTCAAGGTCGCCGCCAAGATCCGCGCCTTCGTGGCGGCGGCGCGCGCCGCCGAAGGCAATGGCAAGCCGCGCCACGCGGTGGCGCATCAATGAACGCGCCGCCGCCCAATTCGCTGCGCACCGGTCCCGACGAGCGCGGGTGGTTTGGCGATTATGGCGGCCGCTTTGTCGCCGAGACGCTGATGCCGCTCGTTCTCGCGCTCGAGGACGCCTATCGCGCGGCCAGGGCCGATCCGGCATTCGCGGCGGAAATGAATTCCTATCTCACGCATTATGTCGGCCGCCCGAGCCCGCTCTATTTCGCCGAGCGCATGAGCGCGCATTGCGGCGGCGCCAAGATCTATTTCAAGCGCGACGAGCTCAACCATACCGGCGCGCACAAGATCAACAACGTGCTCGGACAGATCATGCTCGCGCGCCGCATGGGCAAGCGGCGCATCATCGCGGAAACCGGCGCCGGCCAGCACGGCGTCGCCACGGCGACCATGTGCGCGCGCTTCGGCCTGGATTGCGTCGTCTACATGGGCGCCGTCGATGTCGAGCGCCAGAAGCCCAACGTGTTCCGCATGCAAATGCTCGGCGCGCAGGTGCGCCCGGTGACCGGCGGCGCGCGCACGCTCAAGGACGCCATGAACGAGGCATTGCGCGACTGGGTGAGCAATGTCGATACCACGTTCTATTGCATCGGCACCGTCGCCGGGCCGCATCCCTATCCGACCCTGGTGCGCGACTTCCAATCGGTGATCGGCGAGGAAACGCGCGCGCAGATGCTGGCGGCGGAAGGCCGCCTGCCCGACTCGCTCGTTGCCTGCATCGGCGGCGGCTCGAACGCCATGGGCCTGTTCCATCCCTTCCTCGACGACAAGGATATCGAGATATTCGGCGTCGAGGCGGCCGGCGAGGGCCTCGACGGACCGCGGCACGCGGCCTCGATCGCCGGCGGACGTCCCGGAATCCTGCACGGCAATCGGACCTACCTCCTAATGGACGATGACGGGCAGATCGCGGAAGCGCATTCGATCTCGGCCGGGCTCGACTATCCCGGCATCGGACCCGAGCATGCCTGGCTCGCCGATCTCGGCCGCGTCACCTATCTCTCCGCCACCGACGCGCAAGCGCTGGAAGCCTTCCAGCTCTGCTGCCGGCTCGAAGGCATCATTCCAGCGCTTGAGCCGGCGCATGCGCTCGCCAAGGTTCTTGAGCTCGCGCCGCGCCGCCCGCCCGATCACCTCATGGTGATGAACCTGTGCGGGCGCGGCGACAAGGACATCTTCACCGTCGCCGAGCATCTCGGGAGCAGGCTGTGAGGGGGCTTGCCGTGCTCGTGCTCGGCCCCCTCGCGCTCGCCGCGTCGCCCGCGCATGGCCAGGCGCGCGTCGAAGCGGGCGCCGCCGCGCTCGCCGGCGTGGCCATCACGGCGACCGCCACGCCGCTGCGCCGGCTTGGTTTCCTGCCGACGCGCACGCTGCGCTTTACCATCGCCGTCGCGGTCGCGGCGCGGGTGCCCGCGTTCTCCGCGCTGCGCTATCAATGCCGGTTCCGCGACCAGGACGGCGGCGACGCCGGGCCGGCGTCGGGCGGTGTCATCGCCCGCGACGCCTTCGCGCGCGGCGCCGATGGCCGGCTCCTGGCGCAGGCAAGCGAGGACCTGACCGATATCGGTCCCCTGGTCATGGCCTGCCGCGCCACGAGGCTCGAGAAATGACCACGCGCATCGACACGCGTTTCGCCGCGCTCAAGGCCGCGGATCGCGCCGCGCTGGTGACGTTTCTCATGGCCGGCGATCCGGACTTCGATACCTCGCTTGCCGTCCTACGTGCGCTGCCGGGTGCGGGCGCCGATGTCATCGAGATCGGCATGCCGTTCACCGACCCGATGGCCGACGGCGCGGCCATCCAGGCGGCGGGCCTGCGCGCGCTGGCGGGCGGCCAGAACATGCAACGCACGTTGGCGCTGGTGCGCGCCTTGCGAGCCGGCGACGCGCGCACACCGGTCGTGTTGATGGGCTACTACAATCCGATCTACGTCTATGGCGTCGCACGCTTCCTCGCCGACGCGCGCGATGCCGGGGTCGATGGGCTCATTGTCGTCGACCTGCCGCCGGAGGAAGACGCCGAATTGTGCCTGCCGGCGCTCGCCGCCGGGCTCAATTTCATTCGCCTCGCCGCGCCCACGACCGACGCGCGCCGCCTGCCCAAGGTGCTCACCAACACGTCCGGCTTCGTCTACTACGTTTCGGTCGCCGGCGTGACCGGCTCCGCCGCGCCCGATACCGGCGCGGTCGCCGCCGCCGTCGCGCGCATCAAGGCTGCTACCGCGCTGCCGGTCGCGGTTGGCTTTGGCGTGCGCACGCCCGAACAGGCGGCGGCGATCGCGCGCTGCGCCGACGCGGTGGTCGTGGGCTCGGCGCTGGTCGAGGCGCTGCATGCGCGCGGTGGCGGCGACGCCAAGGATCCGGCGCGCGCGGTGACGGCGGTCAGCGATCTGGTCGCGCGCCTCGCCGGCGGCGTGCGCGGCGCGCGGACGCGCGCGCCATCGACGTGAGGGCGATCGCGGCGGCGTCCCGACTCGTTAATTTTTGGCCATGATCCGGTCGGGAAATTCGCGGTCTTTCGGAAAAAATTTCCCCCGCGCGAATTCCGCCAAACCAGCACCCCTTGCGACGAGAAATACGCTAAGTTCCCAATTCAGCGCGTGCAATCGGGATAGTGCAATGAATTGGCTGACCAACGTCGTGCGCCCAAAGATCCGCGGGCTCCTCAATCGCCGGGAAACGCCGGAGAATTTGTGGATCAAATGCCCGGAAACCGGGCAATTGGTATTCTACAAGGACGTTGAGGCCAACCAGTTCGTCATTCCGGTGTCGAACTACCACATGCGCATGGGCGCGATCGCGCGCCTCAAGTCGATGTTCGACGGCGAGCACTGGACGGATGTCGAGGTTCCCGAAGTCGCCGTCGACCCGCTAAAATTCCGCGACGAGCGCCGCTATTCCGACCGGCTCAAGGATGCGCGCGCCAAGACCGGGCTCGCCGACGCCGTCAAGGTCGGCTTCGGCAAGCTCGACGACCTGCCGGTCGTCATCGCGGTGCAGGACTTCGATTTCATGGGCGGATCGCTTGGCATGGCCGCCGGCGAGGCGGTTATCAGCGGGTTCGCCATGGCGCTCGGCAAGGGCACGCCGTTCATCCTGTTCGCCGCGTCGGGCGGCGCGCGCATGCAGGAGGGCATTCTTTCGCTCATGCAATTGCCGCGCACGACGGTTGGCGTGCAGCGCCTGCGCGAGGCGCGGCTGCCCTACATCGTGGTGCTCACCAACCCGACCACAGGGGGCGTGACGGCGTCATACGGCATGCTCGGCGACGTGCATATCGCGGAGCCCGGCGCGCTGGTCGGCTTCGCCGGGCCGCGCGTCATCGAGCAGACCATTCGCGAGAAGCTGCCCGAGGGATTTCAGAAATCCGAATATCTGCTCGATCACGGCATGGTTGACATGGTGGTGCACCGCAAGAATCTGCGCGCCACGCTGGCGCGGCTGTGCCGGCTCTTGACCCGCTCGCCGGCGCTGCCGGACGTGGCAACGCTGCCGGTCCCCTATCATCACGCGGCTTCCGGCGTCTGATCGGCGCGCCGCCACGTCGCGCCGATCAGGAAACGGGGACGAGCCGCACGATGCCGCCGGTCGATGCCATCCTTGCGCGATTGCTGGCGCTGCATCCGCGCCGCATCGACCTTTCGCTCGAGCGGGTCTGGCGGCTGCTTGCGGCACTCGGCGACCCGCAGCGACGGTTGCCGCCGGTGGTGCACGTCGCCGGCACCAACGGCAAGGGATCGACCATTGCCTTCATGCGCGCCATGCTGGAGGCGGCCGGCGCGCGCGTGCACGTC
This sequence comes from Pseudomonadota bacterium, assembly GCA_016195095.1. Classification (GTDB taxonomy): domain Bacteria; phylum Pseudomonadota; class Alphaproteobacteria; order Rhizobiales; family Xanthobacteraceae; genus JACQAE01. The sequence continues at coordinate 1,139 of JACQAE010000151.1, read as the reverse complement.
TACACCTCGCCCAATCTCGTGCGCGTCAACGAGCGTTTCCGCCTCGCCGGCAAGCTCGTTTCCGACGCCGAGCTGGTCGAGGTGCTGGCGGATTGCGAGCGCGCCAATGCCGGCGCGCCGGCAACCGTGTTCGAGATCGAAACCGCGGCGGCGTTCCTGCTCTACGCGCGCCACGCCGCCGACGTGCTGCTGCTCGAGGTTGGCCTTGGCGGGCGTCTCGACGCCACCAATGTCATCGACGCGCCATTGGCCAGCGTTATCACGCCGATATCCCTCGACCACCGCGAGTACCTGGGCGACACGCTGGAAAAGATCACGGCTGAAAAGGCGGCCATCCTCAAGCGCGGCATGCCGGCGGTAATCGGCCGGCAGGGCGAGGGAGCGCTTTCGGTGATCATGCGCCATGCCGAAGCGGTCGGCGCGCCGCTGCTTGTGCTGGGCCAGGACTGGACGGTCGGCGAGGAACGCGGGCGGCTCGTATTCCAGGACCGCGACGGGCTCGTCGATCTGCCCGCGCCGCGCCTTTACGGCCGCCATCAATTCGACAATGCCGGCACCGCCATCGCGGCGTTGCGCGCCGCCGGCCTCACGGTGCCGGTCGGCGCGATCGAACGCGGGTTGACGAGCGTCGATTGGCCGGCGCGCATGCAGCGCCTCACCGGTGGCCTATTGGCGCCGCTGGCGCCGACCGACAGCGAATTGTGGCTCGATGGCGGGCACAACGCCGATGGTGGCCGGGTCATCGCCGCCGCCATGGCCGATCTCGAGGAGCGCGTGCCGCGACCGCTAGTCCTCGTGGTTGGCATGCTGGCGACCAAGGATATCGCCGGATTCCTGGCAAACTTTGCTGGGCTGGCGCGCCGGCTGATCGCGGTGCCGATGCACCAGGACAAGGGCTTGCCTGCGCAGGCGGTCGCTAATGCCGCGCGCGCGGCCGGCATTCCGGCCGATTGCAGTGACGGCGTGGAGGCGGCCCTGCGCGGCGTCGCGGCCCTTAATCTCACGCCGGCACCGCGCATTCTGGTGACCGGATCGCTTTATCTCGCCGGCGAGACGCTGGCCGCCAATGGCACGCCGCCGGCGTGAGCGAGGGCTTGATCGCGAAAGATGGGAACCGGCTCGCCGCAGAAAATGCGACA
>JACQAE010000150.1 GCA_016195095.1 Pseudomonadota bacterium | reverse complement strand
GTCGGCGAGCTGCACGACCTGCGAGACGGCGTGGTACCCGACGCTCCCGCGTTGACCGAAGAGCGGGTGGTAGTCGCCACCGTCCAGGTTGATGCGCCGCAGCGCGAGCTGGTGGAAGCCGCGGAGCCGCTTCTCCACCGTCATGATGACGCGACCGTCCTTGGCGCGATGCAGGCTCAATCCTTCCATGTTGTCGATCTGGAAGGTCATATCGGCGTTGAGGATCTCTCGGCCATCGACGAGCGCACCCGGCGCGACGTCGGCGATGTTGACGCGGCGGATGCGGATCTGCACGCCCGTCGCCCAGGAAAACTTCCGTTCAAGCAGGAACAGCGCGCCGTCTGGGGCGAGCGCGCAATCGCTGATGTCGAAATCATCGCGCCGGCGGACGGTGAATTCGCCAGGTTTTGGTCCGCCGATGAGAAAGCCCTGAATGTTGCCGCTTGCGTCGAGTCCGCGCTCGGAAATGGCGATGAGCGTGCCATGCAACGAATGCGGGCGTGGCACAAAGGCGAGGCATTCAATGCCTTTGTTGTCGGGCAATCGCGCGAATGCCGCCGGGACCGCAATCGGCTGCGCGCGCGCGTGTATGCCGTCGCGCGCGAAATCGAGGCGAACGATCTGGTGGACGCGCTCGATGCCGATATAGAACGTGCCGTCGTCTGCGGTCAGCGATTCTGTGTCGTACCAGCCACGCGCCGCCAGCGGGCGACCATCGGCGCCCAGTATCGGCGCCATCACGGCGTTGGTCAGACCTACCGGGCGACTTCCGTCATAGACAAGGCGCGCGGTCAGCCAATTGCCGTGATCGGTGACGGCGACGAGGTCGCCATCGGCACTGACGCGCAACGCCGATAGCCCACCGAACACGGGGGAGGGCGAGGTGAGGACCAGGCCGCCGCGGAACTCAAGCCCTCCAAAACGCTTTCGCGACGGATTGCCCGGTTCGAAAGCCGCGATCAGCTCCGATTTGACGACGATCGCGCTCTCGGCTGTCTCCACGCGCGGTGCCGCGCCTGTTGCCAATGGGAAGACGGCAAGGACCGCCGCGAGGCCGGCGCCGATACGATACCGCCAGCGCGGCGGCGCGCCGTTGCCGCCTTGCTGCCGCGCGGCCGACGCGGCGGCTTGGGTGCAGCCTTGCGGCTGGCGTTCCACAAGGGGAAGGCGCAACCGCTTCGCGCGACGCCATGCATCCACGCCAGCCGGGCTCATGCGTGCAACCGCCGCGCCGGCCGCTGCCGCAGTCCCGGCACGGCCTTGTCGTCGAAAAGTTCGGCGAGCTTTTCGGTCATGGCGCCGCCGAGTTCCTCCGCGTCAACGATGGTCACCGCGCGACGGTAATAGCGCGTGACGTCATGCCCGATGCCGATGGCGATCAGTTCGACCGGTGAGCGCGTCTCGATGTCTTCGATCACCCAGCGCAGGTGACGCTCCAGATAGTTGCCAGAATTGACCGAGAGCGTCGAATCGTCGACCGGCGCGCCATCCGAGATCATCATCAGGATGCGCCGTTGCTCCATGCGCGCCAATAGCCGCTTATGCGCCCAATCGAGCGCCTCGCCGTCGATATTTTCCTTGAGTAGTCCCTCGCGCATCATCAATCCGAGATTCTTGCGCGCGCGCCGCCACGGCGCGTCGGCCGACTTGTAGATGATATGGCGCAGATCGTTGAGCCGTCCCGGATTGGCCGGCTTGTTGGCGGTGAGCCAGGCTTCGCGTGATTGCCCGCCCTTCCAGGCGCGCGTCGTGAAACCGAGGATCTCGACCTTGACGCCGCAGCGCTCGAGCGTGCGCGCGAGAATGTCGGCGCAGGTCGCCGCGACCGTGATTGGCCGGCCGCGCATCGACCCTGAATTGTCGAGCAGCAGTGTGACCACGGTATCGCGGAACGTCGTATCCTTTTCACGCTTGAACGATAGGGGGTGCAGCGGATCGACGATGACGCGCGACAGGCGCGCCGGATCGAGCAGGCCCTCTTCAAGGTCGAATTCCCAGGAGCGGTTCTGTTGCGCCATCAGCCGCCGCTGCAGGCGGTTGGCCAGGCGCGCGACCACGCCCTGCAGGTGCGCTAGTTGCTTGTCCAGATAGCCGCGTAAACGGCTGAGTTCCTCAGCCTCACAGAGATCCTCGGCGCCGATGATCTCGTCGAATTTGGCGGTATAGGGACGGTACTCGGGTCCGCGCGGTTCGTTGCGCCCATGGCTGCGCGGACGCCAAGGTTCGGCGGCGCTTTCCGAATCGCCCATCTCCGAATCTTCCGGCATATCGGCGCTTGGATTATCCATCGCCTCCGCGGCGCTATCGGGCGCGTCCTCGGCTGCCGCCGCGGCCTCCTCCGCGCTCATGCGCTGCGTGTCGTCGGCTTCGGAGCCCTCGCCCTGTCCGCCTTGTTCATCCTGGCCGCCGGCGGATTCGTCCTGCGCGCTCTCCTCGTCGTCGGCGCCGGCCTCCTCCGTCATGTCAAGCGCGTGCAGCAGGTCGCGTACGGCGCCGGCAAAGCGGCGCTGGTCCTCGACCAGGGTCTCCAACTGATCGAGATTGCGGCCGGCGCGCTCCTCGATCCAGGGGCGCCACAGATCGACGATCTTTCTTGCCGCCACCGGCGGCGCCGCCCCGGTTAGCCGCTCGCGCACGATCATCGCCACCGCGTCTTCCAACGGCGCGTCGGCGCGGTCGGTCACGTCGTCGAATTTGCCGCGGTGATAGCGGTCGTCGAGCATGGCGGCGAGATTGCGCGCGACGCCCTGCATGCGGCGCGAGCCGATGGCCTCGACACGCGCCTGCTCGACGGCCTCGAATACGGCTCGCGCCTGCGGCGCGCCCGGGACGTGGCGGCGATGCACCGCCGTGTCATGGCAGGCGAGCCGCAGCGCGATCGAATCCGCGTGCCCGCGCACGATCGCGGCCTCGCGTGTGTTGAGCTTGCGCGGCGGTTCGGGCAGCCGCACCTTGTCGCCGACGAGGCCTGGCCGTTCCGCCGCATAGGCGATATCGAGTTCCGGCCGGCGCGCGATCGCGCGCAGGCAACTGGCGACGACGCGCTTGAACGGCTCGGTTGGTGCTTCCTTGGCAGGCGCGCGGCCTTTGAAATTGGTTGACATTGCCTGCCTCTCTCTCGCGCGGCCGGGAGGGGCGGATCAGGACAAGGCCACGTTTACGGCGGACTCGGGAAGTTCCTGTCCAAAACAGCGCTGGTAGAATTCGGCGACCAAGGTTCGCTCGAGTTCATCGCATTTGTTGAGGAAGGTGAGACGGAATGCGAAACCAATATCCTTGAAGATATTGGCGTTCTCCGACCAGGTGATGACCGTGCGTGGGCTCATGACGGTGGACAGGTCGCCGTTGATGAAGGCGTTGCGGGTCAAGTCGGCAACGCGAACCATCTTGCCGACGATGTCGCGGCCCGCTTCGTTGCGGTAGTGGCGCGCCTTGGCCAACACAATCTCGACCTCGTTGTCATGCGGCAGGTAGTTCAATGAGGTGACGATCGACCAACGATCCATCTGCGCCTGGTTGATCTGCTGCGTGCCATGATAGAGACCAGACGTGTCGCCCAATCCGACCGTGTTCGCGGTCGCAAACAGGCGGAACCCTGGGTGCGGACGGATGACACGATTCTGGTCAAGCAAAGTCAGTCGGCCCGAGGATTCGAGCACGCGCTGGATGACGAACATGACGTCCGGGCGCCCGGCATCATATTCGTCGAAACACAGCGCGACATTATGCTGATAGGCCCAGGGCAAAATGCCATCGCGGAATTCCGTTACCTGCATGCCGTCGCGTATGACGATGGCATCCTTGCCGATGAGATCGACGCGGCTGATGTGGCTATCAAGATTGACGCGCACGCATGGCCAGTTGAGCCGCGCGGCAACCTGTTCGACATGCGTTGATTTGCCGGTGCCATGATAGCCGGTCACGATCACGCGGCGGTTATGGGCAAAACCTGCCAGGATGGCGAGCGTCGTCGGCTTGTCGAACCGATAGTCTGAATCGATGTCCGGCACATAGTCATCCGGCTCCGAAAAGGCCGGCGCCTCCATGTCGCTGTCGAATCCGAAAAGTTGCCGGATTGACACTTTGACATCGGGCAGGCCTGGGGTGGCGGCGGCAATAGACATTGAACCTCCGGGGCCCCGAAAAATGTCCGAGGCGCGAATCTTCGCATTCGATGCGTTCGGATAGCGCGGAAAACTTAGCAGAAACAGGTGCGGCGGCGAAAGCGCTAGGGAGTTTTAACAAAAGCCTACTGATTTCAAATAGTTGTACGCCTGAAGAATTTCCCGGAGCTTGTCCTCGGAGGCGCGGTCGCCGCCATTGGCGTCGGGATGATGGCGTTTCACCAGCAATTTGAAGCGCGCTTTGATTTCGGCGCGCACCGCGTCGACCTCGAGGCCGAGCGTTTGCAAGGCCTTGCGCTCGGCATTGCGGATCGTGCGCGTGGTGCCATCTGCACGTTCGGCCGCGCCGTCGCCGGCCCCGGCGCGCGCGCCAAACTCGCGGAACATGCCGAACGGGTCTTGCGCCGCATCGGCGCCGAACGGCTGCGAGCGCCGTCGCGCTGAGCGGTTGCGGCCGGTCGTCATACCCATTTTCCACGTAGGCCGATGACCGGTCACCGCGTCCTTCAAATAGTGCGCGACCGCGTCGTCGCTCATACCTGCAAAAAAATTGTAGCCATGGTTGTATTCGCGAACGTGTTGTAGGCAAAACCGCCAATACTCATTTTCGCGCGTGCGCCCCTTGGGAGCGCGGTGGGTGGCCGACGCGGCGCAGTCCGTCCAGTCGCAGCGCGGCGCGGCGGCGTCGCGCAGGCGATCGTCTCCCGGCTTGACGCGAATGCGATCAAAGAGTGGCGACTTGAATTTCATAACTCTCCATTATGCGAAAGTGGGAACGGGGACTGCAAGCCTGACGATCATCTTGGCCCACTTTGGCCGCTTCCGGCTCCAAGCAGCCAATTTGCCAGATTGACCACGGCCCCTGCCGCCCGCTAAGCAGAATCATGCCAGCACAGCAGGTTATCACTGACAAGCTTCACGCCGCGTTCAAGCCCGCCAGCTTGCGGGTCGTCGACGAATCCGACCAGCATGCCGGGCATGCCGGCGCGCGCCCCGGCGGTGAGACGCATTTTCGCATCGACATCGTTGCAGATGCCTTTCGCGGCAAGAGCAGGGTTGAGTGCCACCGCCTGATCTATGCCACGCTGGCCGGGGAGTTGGCGGCCGGCTTGCATGCGCTGGCGATCCACGCCGCGGCGCCCGACGAGAATGCGCGCTGAATTTGCCCGCCCCCGCGTCTAGAGCATTTTCCGGCGAAGTGGAGACCGGTTCGCCGCAGAAAATGCGACAAGACTATGGAAAGTCGAGTGCGTTCCGATTCGAATGAAACATTTGGCGTTCGAGAAACCGCCGTATCGCGATAGAATCAGCGCGGCGCCTCAAATTTTTTGGTCGATCGTGAATTTTTCAAAAAGACTGGTTCCGTCTTTTCGCGATCGTGCCCTAGGCGCCGAGCGTGGCAATGCGGCGCGTGAGCCGTGAAACCTTGCGGCTGGCTGTCGCCTTATGCAGCACGCCCTTGCGCGCCGCGCGCATGAGGTCGGGCTCGGCGATCTTCATCGCCGCCATTGCCGCCGCCTTGTCGCCGGCGGCAATGGCCGCCTCGACATTGCGCAAGGAGGTGCGCGCCCGCGACAAGCGCGCATGGTTGATCACGGTGCGGCGCGCGATCTTGCGGGCCGCTTTGCGTGCGGAAGTGGTATTGGCCATCGCTCGTTCCGTTTGCTATGACGCCGTGGCTCTGCCACATCGCCACGGCATCCTTTGGTCGCTGCGTGATTGTTGCTGGTCGCGCAAATGCAATGGCTATGGGACTGCCCATGGCAATGCGCGCCGCCTAGGTGGCGCGATGCTTATAGTCAGCGCCCCCGCTTGCGTCAACAACGCGGCGCTTAGGCCACGCGGCGGGCGCGCACCGCCTCATAGCCGGCGATAATCGCCGTTCGATCGGCGGGTGCAAGCGGCGTCAGTGGCGCCAGCACCCGCGCCAATGCGGTATCGCCATGAATATGCGCCAGCAGCGCCTTGACGCCAGGAATAAGCGGCTTGCCGTCGAACAATTGCCGGATCGTTACCGCCCGTGCCAGGGCGCTGCCGTCGCCGGTTCGCCAGGCGAGCGCGCACAGGTCGGCGTTGAGATTGGCGGTCGCGGAAATGCAGCCGGCAAAAGCGCCCGCGCGCGCTTGCATAAGACAGGCCTCGGTCGAGGGAAAGACCTTGAACCCTGGCGCCAACGTCGCCGCGGCGCGTGCATACTCCATGTCGCCGGAGGAATCCTTGAGCCCGGCGATACGCCCGGCATGGCTCGCGAGCAGGCGCTTGATCAGGTCCAGGTGCCAGTGGAGGCCCGATTGTGCCGGAAAATGATAGAGATAGATCGGTATCGGGCGCTCCGCCGTGGCCGCGATGATGGCGGCAATATATGCCTGCAGCCCGGCGTCGGGGACGGCCTTGTAATAGAAGGGTGGCAGCACAAGGGCGCCGCCGAAGCCAAGTTCGGCGCCATGACGGGTGAGCGCTATGGCGTCGGAGATCGCCGCCGCGCCCGTCCCCACCATGAGCTTATGCAGCGGCAGGCCGGCCTCGCGGTAGGCAGTCATGACGCGTTTGCGCTGCTCGAGCGAAAACGACGTAGCCTCCCCGGTCGTGCCCAGCACGTTAAGCCCGTCGCAGCCATTTTCGAGGAGGAAGCGCGCGAGCCGCACGGCGCGCGCAAGATCGGGCTCGCCCTTTTCATCGAGGGCGGTAGCGACGGCGGCGATAACGCCGCGCAATGGCGTTTCGGTCACGGAATCCCCTTAAACACTTGCTCGAAGCCGCGCGCACTGCCGCAAGGGTCGGCGCGCCGGTCGGCGCCTAGCCGCTGATATTATACGCTGCCAACGCGGCCGTATTCACAAGGTCGTTGTCCTTGGCCGACAGGTTGACGATCTGCACTGAGCGGTCGAGCCCCACCAGCAATGGCCCGATCACCGTGGCCCCGCCGAGTTCCTGGAGCATCTTGGTCGCGATCGCCGCCGAATGGAACGCTGGCATGATCAGCACATTGGCCGGTCCGGTCAGGCGGCAGAACGGATAGGCCGCCATGAGATCTGCATTGAGCGCGACATCGGCGGCCATCTCGCCGTCATACTCAAAATCCACGCGGCGCTGATCGAGAATGCGTACCGCTTCCTGTACGTGCGCAGTGCGCTCGCCGGGAGGGTGGCCGAAGGTCGAGAAGGCGAGCAACGCCAGGCGCGGCTCGTAGCCAAGCTTGCGAGCGACGCCAGCCGCCTCGACGGCAATGTCGGCAATGGCCTGGCCGCCAGGCAATTCGGTGACTGCGGTGTCGGCAACCAGGACGGTGCGTCCGCGCGCCAGCACCAGCGAAATGCCGATGACGCGATGGCCGGGCTTGGCGTCGATGCATCGGCGAACGTCGTCGAGCGCCACGGAGAAATTGCGCGTGACGCCGGTGACCATGGCGTCGGCGTCGCCGAGCGCGACCATGCAGGCGGCAAAATGATTGCGGTCCTGATTGACCAGCCGCTGGCAGTCGCGCACCAGGTATCCTTTGCGCTGCAGGCGTTCGTAGAGGTAGGCGGCGTAGGCGGCGTTGCGTGTGCTCAGGCTCGCGTTGATGATGGTAACGCCGTCGCCAAGCTCGATGCCGGTGTTCTGCGCTGTCTCCCTGACGCGGTCCTCGCGCCCAACGAGCAGCGCCGTGCCGAGACCCTGCTGTACGAAGCTCGCCGCTGCGCGGATGACCTGCTCCTCTTCGCCTTCCGCGAATACGACTCGCTTGGGCTGCCGGCGCAGGCGGTCGAAGATGCGCGCGAGCACGCTGGCGACCGGGTCGCGCCGCGAGCGTAATTGCTGCGCATAGGCCGCCATGTCGACGATGGGCTTGCGCGCGACCCCGGTATCCATCGCCGCCTTGGCGACAGCAGGCGGCACATGCGAGATGAGCCGCGGGTCGAACGGCACGGGGATGATGTAGTCGGGTCCGAATTTCGGCCGCACGCCATAGGCGGCGGCGACTTCGTCGGGAACGTCCTCACGCGCGAGGGCGGCGAGCGCGTGCGCGGCGGCAATTTTCATTTCCATGTTGATGGTCGTCGCGCGCACGTCGAGGGCGCCGCGAAAAATATAGGGAAATCCAAGCACGTTGTTGATCTGGTTGGGATAGTCCGACCGCCCGGTGGCCACGATGGCGTCGTCGCGCACCGCCGCGACGTCTTCCACGGTGATTTCCGGATCGGGGTTGGCCATGGCGAAGATGATCGGCTTGGGCGCCATCGCGCGCACCATCTCTTGCGTCATCGCGCCCTTGGCGGAGACGCCAAAAAACACGTCTGCCCCCTCGAGTGCTTGTGCAAGCGTGCGCGCGGAGGTGCGGATGGCATAGCCGGATTTCCATTGGTTCATGCCCTCGCGCCGGCCTTCGTAGATGACGCCCTTGGTGTCGCATAGGACGAGGTTTTCAGGGCGGAATCCGATCGCGCGCAGGAGTTCGAGACAGGCGATCCCGGCGGCGCCGGCGCCATTGCAGACGAGCTTGGTGTTGGCGATGTCGCGCCCGGTCAAGTCGAGCGCATTGAACAGTCCGGCCGCCGCGATGATTGCGGTACCGTGCTGGTCGTCATGGAACACCGGGATGTCAAGTAGTTCGCGCAACCGCTGCTCGATGATGAAGCATTCCGGCGCCTTGATGTCCTCGAGATTGATGCCGCCCCAGCTCTTGCCTAGGATCTTGATGCAATTAATGATTTCGTCGGGATCCTCGGATGAGACTTCGAGATCGATGGAATCGATGTCGGCGAAGCGCTTGAACAGAACCGCCTTGCCTTCCATGACCGGCTTGGCCGCCAGAGCGCCGCGATTGCCAAGGCCGAGGATCGCGGTGCCGTTGGTGATGACGGCGACGAAATTTCCCTTGGTCGTGTAATCGTAGGCGCGACTTTCGTCCTCGGCGATGGCGAGCACGGGGACCGCGACGCCCGGCGAGTAGGCGAGCGAGAGGTCGCGCTGGGTAGCCATCGGCTTGGTGGCGATGACTTCGAGCTTGCCTGGGCGGCCGAGGCTGTGAAACTGCAGCGCCTCCTGGTCGGTAAAGGTCGGCCGATTGCCGCGGCCACTGGTTTTTCCCGTCATTTCCACTCCTGAGCCAACCGTCGAGAGCAACAGCGGGCGACCCTAGAGCATTTTGCGCCGACGTGGGAACCGGTTCGCCGGCGAAAATACGAGAAATCAAGACAACCCGCGTTTGTGAAATCACATGCGGGGAAAGGCGATCGCGCGCATTTTCCGGGCAATCGTCGCGCACCACGCTGCGCAATGACCCGGCGCATGTGCCGCCGCGCCGCGGCCGGTCCATTGCCGACGATCCGGCGCGGCATGACACCCGGTTCGTTCTCGCGCCCGCGGCCGCATGTGCGTGATTATGCGCATCGCGCACGCGCTATGCGGTCTTGCCAACGCGTCGTCAGGTCGGACGAGGTCAATGTGCCTCTGGGCAACGACGGCGGGCGCCGCCATCGCGCGGTTGTATAAAGCGGCAATGGGTAGTAATCGAAGCCTCGATCGGCACAGCTACCAAACCATTGGCAAACGCATCATGATCCGCTTTCTCATCCGGCTGCTCGGGCTTGTCTTCTTGGCGGCGACGTTCGTGTTCGTGGTGCATGATGGCACGAAATCCATTGCCGCCGGCGCGTTCTATAAGACACAGGTCGGCGACTTTTGGTCGAACGTGCATCAGAACAGCCTTTTGCTGTTGCAGCCGGCGATTGAGCGCCATGTCGCCGTCTGGTTATGGGACCCGGTCATGCTGACGTTCCTGGAGCAGCCGGTCTGGCTGGTATTCGGGATCATCGGCATTGTGCTTCTCGTGCTCGGGCGCAAGAAGAAGCCGCCGATAGGATACGCGCGCAACTGATGATGCTGCAGCGCGCGATCGTACGTGGGCAAATCCGGACGAAGCAGCAATCCGTACGACGCCGGGATCTGAACAGGGCCTCGCGCGCGCGTGATCCGGGTTGACCCAGGTATGGTCATCATGTGATCGGCGCGCCCCTGCGCGCGAGCGCCGTTGCCACTATATTGCGCCAACAAGATCGTCGCAGGAGCGCACCGTCATGTTCAAGCTCGGAAAAAAGACCGAAATGCCCGCGCCCAACGATGCGCTGGCTGGCCGCGCGCAGCCCATCGCCACCGCCGCGCGGCATTTCATCAGCAATCGCCCGCTCAAGGGGCCCTATCCCGAGGGCACGGTAGCGGCAATGTTTGGGCTGGGTTGTTTCTGGGGCGCGGAGCGTAAGTTCTGGGAGCTTGGCGAGGGAATCCACATCACGGCCGTTGGCTATGCGGGCGGATACACACCCAACCCGACCTACGAGGATGTTTGCTCCGGCCGCACCGGGCATAATGAGGTCGTGTTCGTGGTCTACGATCCAAAGACGATTTCCTATGGGCGCCTGCTCAAGACATTCTGGGAGGCGCACGATCCGACGCAAGGCATGCGCCAGGGCAACGACGTCGGCACGCAATACCGCTCCGGCATCTACGTCTATTCGCCAGCGCAAAAAGAGGCCGCGCTCGAAAGCCAGGCGGCGTATACCGCGGCGTTGCGCGCCAAGCGTCTCGGCCCGATCACGACCGAGATCATCGACGCGCCGGAGTTCTATTTCGCCGAAGCCGATCACCAGCAATATTTGGCCAAGAATCCGCGCGGCTATTGCGGGCTTGGCGGCACCGGCGTCGCATGCCACATCGGCACCGGCGTCGCACCCGCGCTGTGAGTTGGCGATCGGATGCCAATCTCTGTAATCAGGGCCTGGCGTCAACCTCCGCCAATACGCGCCCATGGTGCCCGGTCGGGTGCTCGGTAAGCGATTGTTAATCATATAAGGCGTTAATCCGACGGGGATTTGGCTTGCCCTCGTTCGGATCAGTCGCATGCGGCCGCGCCGCCTATTCTTTGCAATGCTATTTGCGTTGGTGGTCGCGGGATGCGCGCATGGGCCGCAACTCCCGCCCGTGAGCGCCTATGCCGAAACCCCCTACACGCTCAATACCGGCGATCGGCTGCGCGTCGTCGTCTTCGGCCAGGACGGCCTGACGAATTCATACACGGTTGACGCGTCAGGCCGCATCGCCATGCCGTTGATCGGCGCCATTGCCGCACGCGGGCGCACGCCGGCGGAATTGTCCGGTGCCGTCGCAACGCGCTTGCGCGAGGGCTATATCCGCGAGCCGCATGTCGCGGTCGAAATCGAGGCCTATCGTCCCTTTTTCATCCTCGGCGAGGTCGCCTTTCCCGGCCAATATCCCTATGTGGCGAACATGACGGTGGAAACCGCCGTGGCGGTGGCGGGCGGCTTTTCGCCGCGCGCCGACAAGCTGGCGGTGACCATCAGCCGCACCCAGGGCGAGGAGACGTTTCGCGGCCCGGCTCCGATCAATACGCCGGTGCGGCCCGGCGACACCATCAGCGTCGGCGAGCGTTGGTTCTAGAGCATGATGCCGAAAACTGCGCGGCGGTTTTCGGAAAAGGTCCCGCTCGAAAAAAAGGTCGGAGCGGTCAAACTTTTCAACGAGAAGCGATAAGGTTCCGGCGCCAGTGCCGGCGGCGCAGCCGCGACGCCGCGCACGCGCGCCTTGACGCAGCCCCGCGCTTGCTGATTTCTGAACCCGACATTCACTTGAGCACCCCCCGATGCCGTCACTGCCAGCCGAATGCGACGTGCTGATCTGCGGCGGCGGGCCGTGTGGCCTGATGCTGGCGAACGAGCTTGGCCGCCGCGGCATCGGCGTGGTTCTGGTCGATCAGAAGACGACCGGCGCATCCAGTCCCAAGGCCAATGCGACGCAGGCGCGCACGATGGAGCATTTTCGCCGTCTCGGCTTTGCCGAGGAGGTGCGCGCGCTCGGGCTGCCGGCCGAGTACCCGACGGACATCGCCTATTTCACGCGCTTCGCGCGCCATGAGATCGGGCGTTTCCGGCTGCCGTCGGCGCGTCAGGCACGCGAATCGGTCGCCACGCTTTCGGGCTCGTGGAACGCTGCCGAACTTCCGCACCGCGTGTCGCAGAATTTCGTCGAGGCGGTGTTGCGCCGGCATGCGCAGAAGCTGCCCGGCGTCACGATCGCCGGCGGCTGGCGGCTCATGTCATTCGCCGATCGCGGCACTCACGTGGAGGCGCAGGTCGAGCGCACGGACGCCGCAATGCCGCACGCCATCCGCGCCAGCTTCCTGGTCGGCGCCGACGGCGCGCGCAGCACCGTGCGCCAGCTGTTGGGCCTGCGCTATGTCGGGGAAACCGGTGTGGTGCGCGACTTCTTCGGCGGGCGCATGTATGCCGTGCATTTTCGCGCGCCCAGCTTCTACGCCAGCGTCGCACATGCGCCGGCCTGGATGTACGTGTCGTTCAACCGCGAGCGCCGTGCTTTCCTCTTCGCCATCGATGGAAAATCCGAATTCGTCTTTCACACGCAATTGCGCACGCATGAGGATGAAAGCGCGATCACGCCAGAGGCGGCGCGCGAGCTCGTGCGCGCGGCGGTCGGCGCCCCCATCAATATCGAGGTTCTCGCCCGCGATACCTGGACGGCCGGCTATACGCTGGTCGCCGAGCGCTTCCAAATCGGGCGCGTGCTCATCGGCGGCGACGCGGCGCACTTGTTCACGCCAACCGGTGGGCTCGGCTACAACACCGCGATCGACGACGCCGTCAATCTCGGCTGGAAGCTCGCCGCCGTGCTTACCGGGCAGGGAGGTGAGGGGCTGATCGCAAGCTATGAGCGCGAACGGCGTCCACTGGCGCTACGCAACACCGACTACGCGCGAAAATTCGCCGATTCCATCGGCCTGTTCGAGCCTGCCGCCGAAATCGAAGAGGCGACCGGGATGGGGGAGGCGGCGCGCCGCGACGCCGGCGCCTATCTAGAGGCGCACGCGCGCCGCGAATTCAATATTCCCGGCATAACGTTTGGCGGTCGCTACGACGGCTCGCCGGTCATCGTCTCCGACGGCAGCGCGGCGCCGCCCGACGACCCTAATACCTATATCCCCAGCGCCTGTCCGGGCGGCCGTGCGCCGCATGCGTGGTTTTCCGGCCGGCGCTCGCTCTATGACATGCTCTCGTTTGGCTGGACGCTGCTGCGGCTCGGCCCAAATTCGCCGCCGGCCGCCGCCTTCACGCACGCCGCCGCGGCGGCGCGGCTCGACCTCGCCGTCGTCGACCTGCCGGATGGCGCCATGCGCGAACTTTATGCCGCCGATCTCGCATTGGTGCGGCCCGACCAAATCGTGGCCTGGCGCGGCGGGGCGCGGGCAGATGCGGAGGCAGTGATCGCCTGCGTTTGCGGTCGTGCGCCAGGCGCGTGAGCGTGTCTGGCCGCCATCTGCCGGCGTTTATCCGACATGCTTTCCGAGCCAGGCAAGCGTGCGCTCAAGCGCGATCTTGTGGCTGTTTTCGTCGTAGCTGCCACGCTCGTCGCAGCTAAATCCGTGGCCGGCGTGGTAGACGTGCACTTCGCAGTCGGGACGCTTGGCCTTGACGATCTCGACGTCGGAAAGCGGGATCGAGTGATCCTGGTCGCCGAAATGCAGGAGCGTGGGAACCTTGGGTTTCTGCTCGGCGCTCTTGGCGATGGCGCCACCATAATAGCCGATCGCCGCCGCCAATCCGTCGAGCTTTGTCGCCGCCACATAGGCCACGCTGCCGCCAAGGCAATAGCCGATGATGCCGACCTTGCCGGCCGGTTTCACAGCCTCGATCGCCGCCGCGACATCGCGCATCAGCGCGGTCCAATCGACCTTGGAGATGAAGGTGCGTGCGTGCTCTATTTCCGGCGGCGCATAGCCCGACTCGAAATCCGGCTGGATACGGTCGAAGACCTGTGGCGCGACGCAAAGGTAACCCTGCGCCGCGAAACGGTCACAGACATTGCGGATATGGTTGTTGACGCCAAATATCTCCTGAATGGCGACCAGCCCGCCGCGCGGCTTGCCGGCAGGCTGCGCGCGGTAAGCGCCAAGCTTGAAGCCATCCGACGCGGTGAGTGAAATCCTGCTGCCCAAACCAACCTCCCTCGCGCTGTTGCCTCAATCGGCATTCATCGGCCCGGCCGCGCCAGCCGGCTGGTGCGCATTTACACGCGCAAGCCCGCCGCTGACAAATGTCGCGGGCGCGGGGGAGCGTCGCGTTCCGCGATAGCCGACGCCGCGGGGGCTCCGCGGCTATTTCAGGCTCCGCGCCGAGCCGGTCGCGCCTTCGGTGGGAGATGTCCGGGCCGCCGCCGCAAGGCCAATGCGGGCGCTTGCGGCGGCGGGCGTGGAGGGTCTTGATTTACGGAATGGGCCTGAGCTTGAGCTCGTCAGCCCCGGCATTGACGAAGCCGTGCTTGGCATAGGCGCTCTGCGCGGCCGGAGTCGCAAGAAAGGCCAGGTATTTGTCGGCGTTGGCCTTGTTGCGGCCATCGGTAAGGGCGCCGATGGCATAGGAGACTTCGTTGCGCAGGCTGTCCTCGGGCGGCAGTTCGACGGCATCCACCTTCGCGCCGGAACGCAGGGCCTCCAGAATTTCTGTTTTCCACACGATGCCGGTGTCCGACTTGCCGTCGCGAATGCGGTCGGGCGTCTCGCGGTGATGCACGGAGGTGAACCAGTTGCGCTCGGTCGTCTGGCAGGAGTAGCAATCCTTGCCGCCTGAAATCGTCGCCCAGAGCCCATGCCGCTCCAGGACCTTGCGTCCGTAGAACTGCATGATGCCCTCGTTCACCGGGTTGGGCATGGAGGTGCGCACGTCGTTGCGTGCCAGGTCCTTAATGCCCATTATCTTCTTCGGGTTGCCCTTGGCCACCATGAGTTGCATCTCGTTATGCATATAGATGCCGTAGGTGCTCATGCGGTTGGCGGCCTTGAGCTGCTTGAGGTGGCCCAGATTGACCGAGGCGTAGACGTCCGGACTGATTGCATAATCCTTGCCACCATAGGTCCATCCGCCGCCCTTGATCGCGGCCAGGATTAGGCCGGGAGGAAGCGTGATCAGGCCGACGGTCACGCCGGGATTGGCCTTCCGAAACTCGCCGATCACGTCCTCCATCGCAAAAAACTGGTTTCCGGCGAGCCACAAGACGAGAGCGGCGTCGGACTTCATGTGGTCGAGCGCGGCGGCGCCCTTGACGATCTTGCCGTCCGCCGCGAAATATTTCAGGTCGTTGTCCTTGTTCGGGGGGATGACGGCGGGTTTATTCTGAGCGACGGCTTGCGCGGCCGCAGGCTGGTCCACGAACTGCGCGCCGACGGCGCCGATCGCAAGACATGCCCCGACCGCGGCGCGGAGCGACGAGCGCAAATTCATGCCAAGCATAGCAATCCTCCCTTATTTCTTGCACGGCTGTATTAGATGCAGAAAACGCGATATGATCAAGTACGTCCATCTGAAGCGCGAATTCACGAAACGTTGAGGGCAGCGGATTTGGCCGAGCCGCGCGCGGCGGCGCCAACGTGCGGGGTCGCGCGTTGGCGTTGCGTCGCAACAGGTGCCGATTGCGGCTCTGCGTGCGTCGTGCCGAGCCCTCTCGCCCGCGATGGCGAGCGCGCCGCGGCCGGCGTTACCGTGGCTTGAGGTTGGCGGCCTTGATCGCCACGTCGAAATGCGGCTGTTCGCGGGCGATCTGTGCCACGGCCTCCTGCGGCGTCGTGCCATTCGGCTCAATGCCGAGCTTGGTCAATTGCGCGATGACCGCGGGATCCTTGGTGATGGCGATCACCTCCCTGGCCAGTCGTTCGACGATCGTCGTCGGTGTCTTGGCGGGAACAAGGAAGCCGTTCCAGGCCGACAAGGCGAAATCCGGGTAGGTCTCGCTCACCGTGGGAACATCGGGGAGCAGGCGCATGCGCTTCTCGGCGGCGATGCCGATGACCCGGGCCTTGCCGCCCTCGACATGCGGGATGATGTCGGCGGCATTGCCGAAATACATCTCCACCTGGCCGCCAAGCAGCGCCGTCATCGCCGGCGCGCCGCCGCGGAACGGGACGTGCACGGCGTCAAGCCTGGCGCGCGCCACGAATAGCGCGCCCGACAAATGCCCGACGCTGCCAATACCGCCGGAGCCGTAGCTGATCGCGCGCGTCTTGGCATAGGCCACGAACTCTGGAATCGTCTTGGCCGGGATCGCCCCGCTGATCGCGAGAATGAATGGTCCGGTTCCGAAAATGCTGACGGGGACGAAATCCTTGTGCGGGTCATAATTGACTTTCTGCACCTGCGGCAAAACGGCGATCTGCGGCGCGGCCGCGAAAAACAGCGTATAGCCGTCCGGCGCCGCCTGCGCGACGTAGCTCGCCGCGATGGCGCCGCCGGCTCCGACGCGGTTCTCGACGACAAAGTTCTGCTTGAACACCTCGGCCAGCCGCTGGCTGGCGATGCGGGCCATGATGTCGGTATTGCCGCCGGCCGCGAACGGAACGACGACCGTGACCGTGCGGTTCGGCCAATCCGCATCCTGCGCTTGCAATGGCGCGCATAGGAACGATGTGGCCGCGACGAGCGCGGCCAGCCATCGGCGCCGTCCAGCGCGGTATCGAGCGCGCTCGGACAACGGCATCCGGCCGAGCGCGACACCGTGTGATTTCATCATCTTGATATCCTCTGCGCGCACGCGTCGCCAGTTCGAAAACCGCGCTGGGCGCGCGTGGGCAGCGAAGATTGAATTCGATTTCCCTGGTGATGCCAAGTTCCCTGGTGGTGCCAAGCGGCCGACGACGGATTTCGCCGACCGGCCAAGCTGGCGCCAGGCTCCGCGCCGACGCCGCACGCGGCGATCTGCCGCAGCGCGGCATTGTCGGCCGGTCAGCCTGGCGGCCGCGCCGGCGCCGAATAAGAGCCCACCTTCGCGATATCCGCTAAGGTTGTGGCGACTTGCGATCTATCGAATGAGCCTGCGGTGGAGCTCGGGATGCTTCCAGCCGACGATCAAATGCTGGCAGCCAGGCGCGAGGAGCGCACGCTATTCTCAAGACATCGACCATGACAAGCCAACATCCCATCATTATCGCCGGCGGCGGTCCTGTTGGCGTCGTCACTGCGCTGGCGCTGGCCCGGCAAGGCTTGCCGGTTCACCTGTACGAATCCGAAGCGCACGTGAACGAAAGCCCGCGCGCGGCGACCACGCATGCGGCAACCCTGGAGATGTTGGATGATCTTGGCTTGGCGACCGAGGTCACGCGGTGTGGCCTCATCGAACCGAGGTTCCGCGTCTGGGATCGCGCCGCGCGTGAAATCATCGCCGAATTCGACTTTGCCATGCTCAAGAACGACACGCGCTTTCCCTATGTGGTGCAGTGCGAGCAGCACAAGTTAGCCAATATCGCGCTCGGGCATCTAAACGCCTTGGCCAACGCGCGCGTGGCATTCTCTACGCGCGTATGCGCGTTCGAGGAACGCGAAGACCGCGTCGAAGTCGAGGTCGCGACCGCCACTGCTCGGCGCCGGTTGAGCGGGTCGTATCTGATCGGTGCCGACGGCGCACGCTCGACGGTGCGCAAGGCGCTCGGGATAGAATTCGAAGGCTATACCCATTCCGAACGCTTCCTGGTGCTCACCACGTCGCACGCCTTCGACGCCGAATTCGCCGCGTGTTCGCGTAATTATTTTTCCGATCCCGACGAATGGGCGGCGCTGTTCAAGGTTGCCGGTGACGACGGCACCGGGCTGTGGCGGGTACTGTTCCCCACCCGACCCAAGGAAACCGATGCACAGGCCCTGGACGAAGCGGCCGCTGAGGCGCGGTTGCAGAAGTTCTTCCCCAAAACCGGCTCCTATCCGGTCGTTCACCGCAACATTTACAACGTCCATCAGCGCGTCGCGGCGGCCTTCCGCAGGGGCCGTGCATTCCTCGTCGGCGATGCCGCGCATGTGAACAATCCGCTCGGTGGGCTTGGCCTCAATTTTGGCATCCACGACGGCATTGTGCTGTCATCCCTTCTCGGCCAGGTCCTGCGCAACGAGGCACCGGGGGATATCCTCGATCGCTATGAAAGGCTTCGCCGGCCATTGAACGTCGAATTCGTGCAGCAGCAGACCATCGCCAACAAGCGGCGGCTGGAGGAGAAGGATCCCGCGACGCGCGCCGCGAATAATGCCTACCTGCGGGCGACGGCTGCCGATCCGGCGGCGCACCGCGCCTATCTGCTGCGCGCCTCGCTGCTCGACAGTGTGCGCGGGGCGTCAGATGCAGCCGCGATGGCGCGGGGCCGCGTCCGGTGAGCGCGTCGCTGCCCGGACATGCGACAGGGCCGTGCGAAAGGACAAAGAAGTGGAGCGCGGTCATGTTTCCACGCGGCATGAACGTGCGCTAAAACTCCTCAAGGAGCCGCCCGTGGCCGCGAATGCGATCCTTAATGCCGCATTGGCGGATCGCGTGCCAATAGGACACGACGTTGACCGCCAGCACCGGCTTGCCCAGGCGGCGTTCAGCCTGCGCGGCGACACCTGCCGCCGGCAATGCGGTGCCAAGCGTTACCAAGGCGTCAACGTCGTCGCCGTTAAGCTCGTCAAGCGCGTCGCTTATGTCGCGCAAGGGGACCTGCGCGATGAGGCGCGGCGTCGCGCATTTGAGCCCCGTGAGACGCACCACGTCGAAACCCGCCTCGATGAAATAGGCACGCACCATTGCGTCGCCACGCGGCTGATGCGGGGTCAGGATTGCGACTTTATTAGCGCCGAACAAGGCCAGCGCCGCAACCGTTGCGATCGAGCCCATCGAGACGCCAATTCCCGCGCGCCGCGCCATGTCGGCCGCGAGTGTGTTCGCCGCTGCGACGCCGCCCCAGAACGTTTCAAGCGCGACCGCCATGATGAGATGATCGGGTGCCGCGGTCATGATCTGATCGATGGCTGCGCCAATCCCCTCGCGCATCGTCGCCATGTGCTCGTTGAATGCCTCTTCAGTGGTGAGCGCGGGTTCCTTGATGGTGATGCGCGCAACGTGACAGGTCACGCCCGGCACCCGCAACGGCTCCATCTCCGGCTGAACGGTGGTATTGGTCGAGGGAATGACGACCCCGATGTGTTTGCGAAAGCCAAGCGTATCGGGCAAGATTCACACTCCAAATCCAAGCCGCCACAATGACGCGGCGGCGTCGGCGCTCAAACGCGCGTGGCGCTTTGCCGGCAGTGCCGGCCGCCCTATGCTGGTTGGCTTTCGCTCGCTCGGCAAGTGACGGTGACGGCAATGCCCGAAATTCCTGATTACAACGCGCGCGACGTAGCCGCGCGCGCCGGCGAAAATTTCGACCTGCTTGACGTTGTCCGCCATTTACAGTCGAAAACCGGCTGGCATGGCCGCGTCCCGGTGGGCGCCGCCCATCCCGCGGCTGCAATGGAGCCACCGACATGACAAGACCTGCCGGCTCCGCGGCGCTTTCACATCTGCGCGTGCTCGATCTGACGCGGGTGCGCGCCGGGCCGACGTGCTGCCGCATCCTCGCCGATTTCGGCGCCGACGTGGTCAAGATCGAAGCGCCGCCCGGCGTCGATCCCAACGACGACATGAGCGGGCCGCGCGACGGCTTCGACATGCTCAACCTGCATCGCAACAAGCGTTCGCTGACGTTGAATTTGAAGGCGCCGGAGGGCCACGATGTGTTCATGCAACTCGCCGCACGCGCCGACGTCGTGGTGGAAAACTTCCGGCCGGATGTCAAGGACCGCCTCGGCATCGGCTATTCGGCGCTCAGTGCCGTCAATTCACGCATTATTCTCGCGTCGATTTCCGGCTTCGGCCAGACCGGCCCCTACCGGACGCGCGCCGGGTTCGACCAGATCGCGCAGGGCATGGGCGGCCTGATGTGGGTAACCGGCGCCCCCGGCCAGGGCCCGATGCGGGCGGGTATCGCGGTCGCCGATTCAACCGCCGGCATCTATGCCGCAACCGGCATCCTCATCGCGCTCGCCGAGCGCGAGCGCTCGGGCGTTGGGCAATGGGTGCATACGTCGCTGCTTCAGGCGCAGGTGGCGATGATGGACTTCCAAGCGGCGCGCTATCTCGTCGATGGCGAGGTGCCGGGGCAGGCCGGCAACGATCATCCCTATGTAACACCGATGGGTGTGTTCGCGACCATGGACGGATTCATCAATATCGGCGTAGGCGGCGAGGCGCAGTGGCGGGCATTTTGCGCGGCGCTTGAGCGGCCCGCGCTCGCCGATGACCGCGATTTTGCCACGCAGTCGCAGCGCGCTCGCAACCGGCCGAGGCTTAGGCTGGAACTCGAATCCATCCTTAAATCGCATACGTCGGCGCAATGGCTCGCGCGGTTCGACGCCCATGGAGTGCCGGCCGGTCCGATCTACAAAGTCGACGAGGTCTTCGCCGACCCGCAGGTGGCGCAACTCGGCATGGCAGTCGAGGTCGCGCACCCGCGGCGCGGAAATACGCGCGTCGTGGGCGAACCGATCGCGCTGTCGCGCACGCCGGCGAAGATCGTTACGTTGCTGGCGGAACGTGGCGCGCATACCGATGAAATTCTTGGTGAGGCGGGATATGACGAGACCGCGATCGCCGGCCTGCGCCAACGTAAGGTCATTTGACGCGATGGCGATGAACGAAGGGATTTGATGATCCGCGATTGCGCGCGGTTAGCGGATGACGAATGGCGTTTGCCGGCCTATAGGGGAGCGCCGTTGTTTTGCCCATGAGATCCTTGAGGCACCAGAATGGACCTGAAACTTGCCGGAAAGTCGGCGTTGATCACGGGAGCCTCGAAAGGCATCGGCCGCGCCTGCGCCGAGGTCTTGGCCGACGAGGGTTGCAACGTCGTGTTGGTGGCGCGCACGCGCGCCGACCTCGACGCCGCCATGGGCGCGATCACGCGGCAGGCGAAGGTGCGCGTCGATGTCGTCGCCGCCGATCTCGCCGACAGCGCCAATGTCGAACGCCTGGCGCGGGAATTTCCCGATATCGATATCCTGGTCAATAATGCCGGCGCCATACCCGGCGGCGCGCTCCTCGATGTGGACGAGGCGCGCTGGCGCGCGGCGTGGGACCTCAAGGTGTTCGGCTATATCAACATGTGCCGGCGGTACTATGCGCTCATGAAGGCGCGTGGCACGGGCGTGATCGTCAACATCGTCGGCAATGCCGCGCAGACCCACGACCCGGAATATATCTGCGGCGTCGCCGGCAATGCGGCACTGACGGCGTTCTCGCAATCGCTGGGCAGCGTCAGTCCGCGCGATGGCGTGCGCGTTGTTGCGGTGAGCCCTGGGCCGGTCTCGACCGATCGCCTGATCAACCTCATGCGCAAGAAGGCGCAAGATCGTGGTGGCGACGCGGAGAGCTGGCGCGACCTGCTCAAGCCGCTGCCGTTCGCGCGCGCTTCGACGCCGGCGGAAATCGGCGCCGCGGTGGCGTTTCTCGCATGCGAGCATTCCGCCTACACAAGCGGTGCCGTCGTTGTGATCGACGCCGGCATATCGTCACGATCATTCAATTTCTGAGGCAGGGAACCGCGACATGCCGCATTTGAGCGCCGACGACGGGGTCAAGCTCTTTTACGAGGAAACCGGATCAGGCATTCCCATTGTCTTCGTGCACGAATTCGCCGGCGACCACCGCTCCTGGGAAGCGCAGATGCGCCATTTCGCGCGCCGCTATCGTTGCGTCGCCTATAATGCACGCGGTTATCCGCCCTCTGACGTGCCCGCGGACGGCGAGCGCTATTCGCAGGACCGAGCCCGCGACGATATTCGCGCCGTGCTGGACGCGCTCGCAATCGACCGCGCGCATATCGTCGGCCTGTCCATGGGTGGATTCGCGACGCTGCATTTTGGATTTTCGTACAAGGAGCGCGCTCGCTCGCTGGTGATCGGCGGATGCGGTTATGGCGCGGCGCCAAACGAGCGCGAGCGCTTCGCCGCCGAGGCCGAGGCGGCGGCGCGCCAATTCGAGGAGGCGAGTATGGCCAAATCGGCCAAGGCCTATGCGCTTGGGCCGACGCGCGTGCAGTTCCAGAACAAGGACCCGCGCGGCTGGCAGGAATTCGCCGAACAGCTCGGTGAGCATTCGAGCGAAGGTTCTGCCCGCACCATGCGCGGCGTGCAAAAGCGGCGGCCGTCGCTGTTCGATCTCGTCGAAAAGATGCGCGCAATCACGGCGCCGACGCTCATCATGACTGGCGATGAAGACTGGCCATGCCTGGAGCCGGCGCTGCTGATGAAGCGCACGATTGCGACCGCCGGGCTCGTAGTGATGCCCAATTGCGGACACACGATCAACCTGGAGGAACCGGCGGCGTTCAACCAGCATCTTGCCGAATTCCTGCATGCCGTCGATATCGGCGCCTGGCGCAATCGCGACCCGCGCGCGATGACCGGCGCGATATTGGGGCGGTGATGGCTGATGCCGCCGCGCCCGCGTTTTGGCGCTAAGTCGACGCATCCGCCGGCGGCCAGGGCCGGATGCCCGCGCGCTCGACTGCGCCGCGACCAAGATAGGCCTGGCGTACGCGCGCGTCGTTGCGCAGCATGGCGCAGCTACCGCCGGCGACGATCGCGCCGGTTTGCAGGACGTAGCCGCGGCTCGCCGTCTCCAGGGCATAGCGGGCGTTCTGCTCGACGAGAATGACGCTCGTTCCTGCGGCGTTGATGGCCTTGATGGTGCGGAAAATATCCTGCACGACGATCGGGGCGAGGCCGAGCGAGGGCTCGTCGAGGCAAATGAGGAGCGGGTCCGACATCATGGCGCGGCCGAGCGCGAGCATCTGCTGTTCGCCGCCGGACAGCGTGCCCGCGTTTTGGCCGATGCGCTCACGCAGGCGCGGAAACATGTCGAATGCCTTGGCCATCAACCCGCGCACCTTGGCGGCGTCGGCGCGAAATTTGAACGCGCCGAGTTCGAGATTTTCGCGCACGGAGAGATAGGGAAAGACCCGCCTTCCCTCGGGAACGAGCGAGATGCCGAGCGCCACGCGAGCATGCGCGGGCAGACGCGTGACATCGCGTCCGCGAAATCGAATCACGCCAGCACGTGGCGACAGCGCGCCGGCGATGGCGCGCAGCGTCGTCGATTTGCCGGCGCCGTTGGCGCCGATCAACGTCACGATCTCGCCCTGCGCGACGTCGAAACTAATATTGCGGCAGGCCGATACCTCGCCGTAGGCGATCTCAAGACCTTCGGCCGCCATCAGCGTGCCCACGTCAATCTCCCAGATAGGCGGCGATCACGGCCGGACTGGCCTGAACTTCGGCGGGCGAACCCTCGAACAGATATTGCCCGTAATCCATGACCAGCACGCGGTCGGCGATCTGCATCACCAAGTCCATATTGTGCTCGACAACGACGATGGTCATGCCGCGCGCGCGCAACCGCCCGATTCGGTCGAGCAGCTTTTCCACCTCGGCGGCGTTGAGCCCGGCGGCCGGCTCGTCGATCAGCAACAGGCGCGGCGCCGTGGCCAACGCGCGCGCGAGCTCGAGCATGCGTTGCTCGCCATAGGCAAGCGAGGCCGCCGGTGTCGCCGCACGCGGTGTGAGCCCGACGAATTCGAGGAGCCGCATCGCCTCGTCGCGGCAGCGCGCGTAATCGCGCTGAAACACCCGCGCATGGACGATGTACTGCCAGGCCGGAATCCGGTGATGGACGTGAAATCCTGCCAAGACATTTTCGAGCACGGTCAAATGCTTGAACAGCCGGATCTTCTGGAAAGTGCGGCCCAATCCGAGGCGAACCCGGCGGTACGCGGGCAATCCGACAAGATCGACGCCTTCGAGGCGCATCGCGCCACGATCGGGTTGGTAAATCCCGCTCATCAGGTTGAGCAGCGTCGACTTGCCCGCGCCGTTGGGGCCGATGATCGCGAACACGCTGCCTTGCGTGATGTCGAGCGAAATATCGCGAACGGCGTGCACGCCGCCGAAACTTTTGTTGAGGCATTCGCCGCGAAACAGCACGCCATCCGGCGCGCGCCAGCCGTCGTTCGCCACGGCCTTCGCGGCAACGTTCGGCGTCATCGGATCATCCCGGCACCTGCGCGCGCAACACTCGGCCGCAAAGCGCGCGCGCGAGCCGCGCCGCCTGCGCCATCCCGCCCGGCATGAACAGCACGGCGAGCATAAGCGCGAATCCATAGAGAACCAGGCGCAGATCGCCGAAGCCGCGCAGCAATTCCGGCAGGATCGTCAGTACGATGGCGCCAAGAACCGGCCCGATCAGGGTCCCCATCCCGCCGAGAATGACCATCGCTAGGATCGTGAACGATTCGGTGATGATGAAGGCGTCCGGCACCAGCGTGCCGACGAAACTCGCGTAAAATGCGCCGGCGGCGCCGGCCACCGCCGCGCCAACGCCAAAGGCGAACACTTTCCAGGCCGCGCAATTGATGCCAAGCGAGGCTGCGGAGACTTCGTCCTCGCGGATGGCAGTGAGCGTCTCGCCGATCGGCGAACGCGCGAGCTGGTCAAGTAGCAGGTAAAACAGCAAGGCGAAACCGGCGACCAGATAAAACATGTTGGCCGGATTGGAAAACGCGATGACCGGAAGGCCGGGCAGGGCGATCGCCGGCGGCGGCTTGATGGCGTAGATGCCGAGCGGGCCTTGCGTTACGCTGATCCAGTTGAGCAGCACCTGATGCACGATGACGGCGAATCCGAGCGAGGCGATCGCAAGGTAATGGCCGCGCAGGCGCACCGCGAAGATTGAGAGCGCCATGCCGGCCACGCCGGATAACGCCATGGCCAACGCGAACGCCATCCAGAACGGCGTATCAAGCTTCATGATCAGCAGCGTCGACGCATAGGCGCCGATGCCATAGAACGCCGAATGGCCGAGATTGAGCTGGCCGGCATAGCCAAGAATGAAATCAAGGCCGATCGCCAGCATGACGTTGATCGCGCAGATGGTCAGGTTCGCGCGCCAATAGGAGTCCTCGAAGAATACGGGAACGGCGGCGATGGCGGCGGCGGCGGCGAGCAAGAGCGCCAGCCGCATCAGCCGGCCTCTGTCGCGGGGGCGGGCCGCCTGCGGGTCGCTGCGGCTAGACATTCTCTTCACGCTTCTCGGCGATGAGCCCGGTCGGACGCAGGGCAAGCATCGCTAGCAGCAGCGTGAAAACGACGATGTCGGTCAGTCCCGGATTAACGAGCTGCGTAGTGTAGCTCTCGATCAATCCGACCAGCAGCCCGGCAATGATCGTCCCCTCGACGTTGCCGAACCCGCCGATGATCACGATGGCGAACGCTTTCACGATCACGGTCGTGCCGGCGAAGGGCGTGAGCACCAGAATGGGTCCCAGCATCGCGCCGCCCATGCCGGCGAGTGCCGAGGCGATTACGAAGGTGAGCATGATCAGCTTGTTCGGGTCGATGCCCATGAGGCCGGCGGTTTCGCGGTCCTGGGCGACCGCGCGCAGCGCCTTGCCCATATAGGTGAGCTTCATGAAAGCATAGAGCATGGCGATGGTGAGGGTGGACACGCCGATGATGATCAGATTCTGCCAGGTAATGTACGTGCCGCCCCATAGGCGCAGGACCGCGTTGCTGTAGGGGCTGTCGAAGGCGTAGGGAATGGGGCCGAACCAGATCAGCATCGCGTTCTGCAGCAGGATCGACGCGCCGATGGTCGCGATCAGCGGCAGCAGTTCGCTGCCGCGCTCGCGCAAGGGCGCGAAGATCGCGGCGTTCACCAGCCAACCGAGTGCGGCGCCGACGACAAGCGCGACGCCAATGCTGACGAGATAGTTTCCGCCGAAGACAAAGGTGAAGAAATAGGCCGCGAACGCGCCGAGGGTGACGACGTCCGCGTGCGCGAAATTAATCTGAACCAGCACCCCGTAAATGAGCGTCAGCCCCAACGCCACGAGGACGTAGAGGCTGCCGAAGACGATCCCGTTGATGCCTTGCTGCAGGATGACGGTCGACATCGGCGGTCAATTCCAGCCGAGCGCCTTCCACGAAAGGTCCGGCAACGTCTCCATGTAATGGATCGTATCCATCTTGATGTTCTGGTTGGACTTGTCGAACTCTACGCTGCCGGTGACGCCGGCGAAGCCCTTTGTCGTGGCCATGAGGTCGCGGATCGATTGCGAATCGGTGGCGCCACGCCGCACGGCGTCGGCGATCACCAGGATCTGGTCGAAGGCGTGGGCGTTGATATGCGTCGGCGCCTGGTTGTATTTGGCCGTGAACGTGCCCACGAAATCTTGCACGACGCCGCGCTTGTCGGTCGGATCGAATTGGACGATGCGCACATAACCGAGCGCCGCCTTGCCTGCCTTCTGCTCGAATCCGAACGGCAGCCAGATGGTTCCAAGCTGGATCGCCTGCCCGCCGCCGCCCTTGGTGACGCTCGCTTGCGCTAACGCCTGGGTGATGCGCAGGCCTTGCCCCTCGAGCGTATAGGTCGGGATGACGTCCACCTTGCCAAGTCCGGCGACGCGGGTCGCGATCGCGGTGAAATCGTTCACGTCGCGGCCGAATCCGATTTCGGCGAGAATTTCGCCGCCGAGATTCTTGAAGGTTTCGGCGAACACCTTGGCATTGCCGATGCCGGCATTGGTGTTCTCATACAGCAGCGCCGCCTTGCGCGCGTTGAGGCGCTTGTAGGCGTTGGTGGCGATGTCGACTCCCTGCATCACTTCGTTCGGCATGATGCGAAACGTCCACGGATTGCCCGGATCGGTGACCTTGATTGAGGACGATCCGGCGTTGAGCAGAGGAACCTTGGCCTGCGCCATGAGCGGCATCACCGCGAGCGTGGCGTCCGAGCATTCCTCGCCAATCACGACATGCGGCTTGTATTGATCCAGGAGCCGTTTGGCGGCCTGAGTTGCCGGCAATGGGCTGCAGGCGGAATCCTCGAAGCGGACTTCGAATTTGTAGCCATTGACCCCGGTCTTGTTGAGCTGATCGATCGCCAGCTCAATGCCCTGTTTGTCCTGCGCGCCGAAATAGGCGCCTGGACCCGACATGGGGAATAGCCCGCCGATCCTGATCACCTTGTCCTGGGCGGAAGCTTCAGCCGTAAATCCAGCCAGTGCGATGATCGCGGCCGCGCCGAGAAAAAAAACACTTGAGCGCTTGTCCATGACGTCCTCCCTTGCCGTGTCAATTAAAGCCCGAATTATTGATGCTGGCCATTTTTTTATGGCGTGGCAATCGTTCTGGCGCGGGCGGCGCACGCCCGGGTTGCGCGCTTGCGCTGCGGTAGCGCAATCGTCGGCAAGCTGGACTCTTGTCGTCGCGGCGCGGTCACGGAGTGGCGAATTGACGAGGCAATGGCCGGCAATCATTTTCAGCCGCCTGCCACGGGCAAATCCGCGGCCATGGCGCATGCCGGTGCCGTCAAGGTGGTGCACGAAATGCAATCGCGTCGCTTGGCCAACGCTTGGATTTGCGCGCGATCTTATTGCAATGCCGCGAGCCGCGCCTCGGGGCTTCGCTCACGCCGTCGCGCGTTTCAACGTGAAGCGACGCGGCTCTAAAATGTCTGGTACGACTGGCCGAACTGGCCGCCGACGCGCACGAATCCTTGCCGGGCGGTTTCGTAATCCTTGCGGATATTCAGCGCGCGCGCGTAAGAGCCCGCGGCGCGCTGTTTGTCGCCATTGCGTTCATAGGCCAGCCCGCGGCTTGCCCAGGCCTGCGCGTTCTGTGGATCAAACTGTACCGCCTCGTCAAGGTCGCCGGCTGCGGACTTGTTGTCATTGATGGCGAGATAGCTCAACGCCCGCGCGACCAAAGGCTCGGCGCGCTGCGGCGATAGGCCGATCGCGGTGGTGAAATCGTCGATGGCAAACTGGTGCTGGCGCTGGCTCTGATAGAGCAGTCCGCGATTGTAATAGGCCTCGGCGTTGTCCGGCCTGATCTGGATCGTCTTGTTGAAGTCGGCGAAAGCCTGGACCGACTGGCCCTTCCGGCGATGGACCAGGCCGCGGCCGAAATAGGCCGGCGCATAATTGGCGTCGATTGCGAGGGTCTTGTCGTAATCGGCGAGCGCGAGATCAAGCCTGTTGGTCTGCCGGTAGACCAGCCCGCGGTTGGAATATGCCTGCGCGTAGTTCGGATCGAGGCTGATAGCCTTGTTGAAATCCGCGATCGCCTCGTCGTAGCGCCCGCCCTGGCCCAGCACCGAGCCACGCATGTTGAAGGCCTGTGGGTCGCTTGGATTGCGCCGCACCACCTCGGTCAGCGAGGCGATGTTGGCGGGCGATGTCGCCTGCAGCTGATCTTCATTACCGGCGGTCGTGGAAATGCTGGCGGTCGAGCATCCACTGAGCGCCGCGGCAGCGAGCGCCACCATCATTGCCCTGATTGGCACCGCGTTGCCCAGAGTGATCGTCATCCAACACACAGCGCCCGCCGGCTCCGCCCGCAGGCGAAATGCCCCAGCATGTCTCATGCACTTCCCATGCACGCGCAAGGCATTATCGCATTATCTGTGGCGAACCCGTGTCCGGTTTGCGCCAAATCGCTGATCCGCGACGCCCGGCCGCGCGGTTGACCGATGGATCGGCCATGCGGTCGATCGGCCAAGGCACCGGCGTCAACTCGATGCGATGCGCGTGGGCCCTTAATCAGCGCGGGCCGCGGGAAAATCCGCCGCCGCCCATGCCGCC
>JACQAE010000135.1 GCA_016195095.1 Pseudomonadota bacterium | reverse complement strand
TGCGTCGGGTGGTTTTGGGTTTGGTCCTGGTCGGCGTGTCGTCATTGGCCCATGCCGGCGACCTTGACGAGGGATACCTGCGCGGCTCGCAGCCCTACGAGCCGGGAAGCCCGACCTACCAACGCTGGAGCGGGGTCTATGTCGGCGGACATGCCGGCATGGGTTACGGCGCGACCGATTTCAGATCTGGCGTGAGCTCGCTGATCGCCAACATCCTGCGCAACACGACGCTGGAGAACGAGGCGCAGGTATCGCGCTGGGCGACGCTTGGCCGGGCGAGCGCGAGCGGCCCTTCCTATGGCGGCTTCGTCGGCTACAACGCGCAATGGGAAAACGCCGTCATCGGTGTCGAGCTCAACTACAGCCATATGGGGCTGTCGATGACGTCGAGCGATACGCTGGCGCGCTCCTACCAGACATCGGACGGCTACTTCTACAACATCAACCTCAATGGAACGGCCTCGGTGCGGCTCACCGACCTCGGCACGCTGCGCGTGCGCGGCGGCTGGGTGTTCGATAGCATCATGCCCTACGGTTTCGCCGGCCTCGCGGTCGCGCGCGCCGACGTTCGGCGCTCCGCTACCGTCGCACTTACCGCGACCGACCTCGTCGCCCCGTTCGGTCCGAATCTCGCGCTCAACCAGACGCAAAGCGAGACCGCGACCGGTGTCTTCGCCTATGGCTGGGCACTCGGCACCGGCGTCGAATGGGCGGTCATGCAGAATATCTTTCTGCGCGCCGAATACGAATACGTGCGCTTCGCCGCCTTCAAGGACACGCGCGTGCAGATCAGCACGGGGCGCGTCGGCGCCGGCGTGAAATTCTGAGCTGGGTCGGCGCGCCGACATTTTCCAAGCGTCGCGATCTTTCGCGCGGCCACCCTTGACGGCGGTCGCGGCGTTGCCTATTTGCGGCGGCGGGACACCCCTCCCCACCGGGGGGCTTCTATCTGGAAGGATAGACCATGACCAAGCCGAAGCCCGGCCTGCGGCCGGCGATCGCGCACTTTTCGTCCGGCCCCTGCGCCAAGCGCCCCGGCTGGAACCCGCAAGCCCTCAAGGATGCCGTGCTCGGGCGCTCGCATCGCTCGAAGATCGGCAAAGCGCGGCTCAAGCGCGCGATTGATTTGACGCGCGAGGTTCTGCGCGTTCCGGCGGCCTATCGCATCGGGATCGTTCCGGCCTCAGACACCGGCGCCATGGAGATGGCGCTGTGGTCGCTTCTCGGCGCGCGCGCGGTAACCATGATCGCGTGGGAATCCTTCGGCGAGGGCTGGGTGAACGACGTCGTCAAGGAGCTCAAGCTCAAGGACGTGAGCGTGTTGCGCGCGCCTTACGGCGAGCTTCCCGATCTCGCCAACGTGGACGCGGCGAGCGACGTCGTCTTCACCTGGAACGGCACGACTTCCGGCGTGCGCCTGCGCGACGCCCATTGGATTGCCGCCGATCGCGCCGGCCTGACCATCTGTGACGCCACGTCGGCTGCTTTCGCGCAACCGCTCGACTGGGCCAAGCTCGATGTGGTGACGTTTTCCTGGCAGAAGGCGCTCGGCGGAGAAGCCGCGCACGGCATGCTGATTCTTTCCCCGCGCGCGGTCGAGCGGCTGGAGGGCTACGCCCCGCCTTGGCCGCTGCCGAAGATTTTCCGCCTGAGCAAGGGCGGCACGCTCAACGCGGCGATTTTCGAGGGCGAGACGATCAACACGCCCTCGATGCTGTGCGTCGAGGACTACATCGACGCGCTCACCTGGGCGCAATCCATCGGCGGCCTGGACGCGCTGATGGCGCGGGCAAATGCCAACGCGAAAGTCATCGCCGACTGGGTCGCGGCGACGCCGTGGGTTGATTTTCTCGCGGCCGACGCCTCGGTACGCTCGAACACGTCGGTATGCCTCAGGATCGCCGACGCGGCGATCGTCGCGCGGCCTCCCGACGCGCAGGCGGCATTCGCCAAGGGCCTCGCCGCGGTCCTCGAAAAGGAGGGCGTGGGCCACGACCTTGGCCACTATCGCGACGCGCCGCCGGGCCTGCGCATCTGGTGCGGCGCCACCGTCGAGGCGCGCGATCTCGCCGCGCTGACGCATTGGCTCGACTGGGCCTTCGCCACGGCCAAGGACGCGCTCGCGAAAGCGGCGTGACGGCTGGCGGCCGTCGTTCGGTTTGGCGGATATTCAGCGATTTTTTCCAGCCTCTCCAGCCTTCTTCGCAAGCATCGGACCAGCGTCATGGCAGCCAAGGTACTCATTTCCGACGCGCTATCGCGCGCCGCCGTGCAGATCTTCAAGGACCGCGGGATGGAGGTCGAGTTTCAGCCCGGCCTCGGCAAGGACAAGGACAAGCTCGCCGCGCTCATCGAAGGATTTGACGGCCTGGCGATCCGCTCGGCGACCAAGGTGAGCGCGAAAATCCTCGAACGCGCAAGCCGGCTCAAGGTGATTGGGCGCGCCGGCATCGGCGTCGACAATGTCGATATCGCCGCCGCGACCGCCAAGGGCATCATCGTGATGAACACGCCGTTCGGCAACTCCATCACCACCGCCGAACACGCCATCACGCTGATGCTGGCGCTGGCGCGCCAGATACCGCAGGCCGACCTTTCCACGCAGGCGGGCAAGTGGGAGAAAAACCGGTTCATGGGCGTCGAGATCACCGCCAAGACGCTGGGCGTGATCGGCTGCGGCAATATCGGCACGATCGTCGCCGACCGCGCCATCGGCTTGCGCATGAAGGTGATCGCCTACGATCCCTTCCTCTCGCCCGAGCGGGCGCTGCATCTCGGCGTGGAGAAGGTCGAGCTGGCGGAGCTTTTCCGCCGCGCCGATTTCATCACCCTGCACGCGCCGCTGACCGACATGACGCGCAACATCATCGACGCGCGCTCGCTCGCCGCCATGAAAAAGGACGTGCGCATCGTCAATTGCGCCCGCGGCGGGCTGGTGGACGAGGTCGCGTTGCGCGCCGCGCTCGATTCCGGCCAGGTCGCCGGCGCGGCCTTCGATGTTTTTGTCGAGGAGCCGGCGACCGCCAACCCGCTCTTCGGCCATCCCAACGTGGTGTGCACGCCGCATCTCGGCGCCGCCACCATGGAGGCGCAGGAAAACGTCGCGCTGCAGATCGCCGAGCAGATGTCCGACTACCTATTGCGCGGCGCCATCACCAACGCGGTGAATTTCCCCTCGATCAGCGCCGAGGAGGCGCCACGGCTGACGCCATATATCGCGCTTGCCGAGAAGCTCGGGTCGTTCGCCGGCCAATTGACCGAATCCGGCGTGAGCAAGGTGCAGATTTCCTACGAGGGCATGGTGGCGCAGATGAATACCAAGGCGCTGACCTCCGCCGCGCTGGCCGGCTTCCTGCGTCCGATGCTGCAAGACGTCAACGTGGTTTCGGCGGCCATCGTCGCCAAGGACCGCGGCATTGTCGTCGAGGAGACGACGCGCGACGGCAATCGCGATTACGAGAGTCTGATGACGGTCGCGGTCGTCAACGAGCACCAGTCGCGCTGGGTGTCGGGCACGGTGTTCGCCGACGGGCGGCCGCGCATCGTCAATATCAAGGGCATCCGCATGGACGCGGAATTCGCGCCCTCGATGATCTACATCACCAATCTCGACAAGCCGGGCTTCATCGGCAGGTTTTCCTCGACGCTCGGGGAAGCGGGCATCAATATCGCCACGTTTCATGTCGGGCGCGACATGCCCGGCGGGCAGGCCATCGCGCTGATCGCCGTCGATGGCGAAGTGCCGGCGCAGGTATTGGCCAGCGTGCAGGCGTTGCCGCAGGTGCAGCGAGCGAAGCCGCTGAAATTTTGAAGCGTCATCCCACGGCAGGACGCCAAAAATCGAGATTGGCATTTCCGCTTCGATCACGCTTCGATCGTACGGCAAAGCCGACGCCAAAATTCTCAGCATCCATGGGGTCAACGGGCTTGCCGCCGCCGCGCGGCGCGAATAGGACAATGCAAGGCCGCGGCGGCGCCGCAATTGCGGTAATGTGTTTGAACCCGATCGCCGCCAGCGGCGACCAACAGGGCTGCATCAACGGGAGAACGCCGCCATGCGCCACGCCGCCGTCGCCGCCATAGCCTTGATTGCACTGACCTCGCCGGGCCTCGCCGCCGAAACGCCGGTAACCTCGGCGATCGAACAGGTCACCGTCTATCCCGACGGCGCCAGCGTCACCAGGATCATTCGCGCCGATCTCGCCGCCGGCGACAACACGTTGCTGGCGCGCGATTTTCCCCCGACGCTCGACCCCGCCTCGGTGCGTGTCGAAGGCCAGGGCGGCGCCCGCATCGTCATCGGTGCCGTCGAGGCGCGGCTGCCGCGCTCCGACCGCCCGGCGACAAACCCAGAGATCGAACGGCGCCTGGAGGCGCTGCGCGACGAGCGCGGCGTTCTCGACGATGGCATCGCCGCCGCGCACGCGCGGCGCAAATTCGCCGAGCGCTTCGCCGACGCTGTGCCCGCCGGTCTCGGCGAAAAGGGCGAGGCGCGCCCGCTGTCGGAGTGGCGCGCGGCGTTCGCCGCCGTCGCCGACGAGGTCGCCGGCGCCGACGCCATCGTTCGCGAAGCGAGACTGCGCCAGCGCACGCTCGATCGCGACATCGCGCGCCTGGAGGCCGAACGCCGCGCCAATCCGCCGCGCAAGATGGAGGTGCGCATCGACCTGGCCTCCGAAGCCGCCGCCGCCGCCACCTTGCGCGTGACCTATGCCGTGCGCGGGGCGCGTTGGAACCCGATCTATGACGCGCGGCTCGACACCGGCGCGCCCGAGCGCAAGCCGTCGCTCGAACTCATCCGCCGTGCGGAAATCGTGCAGAATACCGGCGAGGATTGGAACGACATCGCGCTTGCCGTGTCGACGACGCGTACCGCGCGCGCCGGCAACGCGCCCGAGCTCGCGCCGCTCATCGTGCGCTTCCCCGATCCGCCGCGGCCGCTCGCCGCCACGCGGTTTGACGAGCGCTCGCGGCTGCGCAACCTCGATGCCGTCGCGCCGGCGCCGCCCGTCGCGGGAGGCGCCGCGCCGGCGGCGGACGCGCCGGCAAAAGAACGCGAGGCGGAAGTGGAGGCGCATGGCTTCCAGGCGCTTTTCCGCGTTCCCGGCGCCGTCACGGTGGCGACGAACGAGGGCGCCAAGAGCCTGCGCATTGCCTCCGCGCGCGTCGCGCCC
>JACQAE010000149.1 GCA_016195095.1 Pseudomonadota bacterium | reverse complement strand
GCCAGTTGGCGCATCGTGCTCGCGATGACGGGCGCGCAGCGTGCGATGCGCACCGAGCGCTCGACCACCGAAAGCGGCGTCATGGCGCCGATGGTCAGCATTCCGTCGGTTTCCGCTTCGATGCGCGCGAGCCCATCGCCGATGCGTGCCAGGCTGACGAGGCGGCTTGGCTTGTATATTCCCGCCTTCATCATCAGCATCAGCGCCGTCCCGCCGCTGATCGGACGTATCGACGGATCGTCGGGATCGAGCAGGCGGATCGCCTCGCGCAGCGTGGGGGGCTCGACAAGCTCGAATGGGGTCATCGCGCCGCCTCTCAGCCTCCTGCGGCAAACGCGGCACGAAGCCGTTCGGCAAACTGTTTTTCCATGGTTCTGGCCTTGGCTTTCAACACCGGCTCCCCGATGCTACCGAGTTTCCCGGTCAGCGTCGCCTCGATCTCGTAGCGGATCAGGGTTTCGCCAGCCGCATCGCTGAGCCTTGTTCGCGCACTCGCCGTCAGGCGTCCGACCAGCCCGAGCGGCGTGCCTTCGATCCGCGCCTCGATCTCGTCGGGTTCGGAAATCCGCGTCATCGCCACATTCACCTTGAAGCGAAATCGCATATAGGCAATGCGCGTTTCGAATATCGCTTGGGAATGCGTTGCGTCGATTTCGACCAAATCATGTACGCCCTCGACGAGTGAGGCGAAAAAGGGAGCATTCTTGAGCGCGGCGAAAACCGCTGCGCGCGGCGCCGCGACCGGGATCTCACCAACGAGATTCATGCGCGGGAATGACCTTGCCGGGCGAGGTCCGGGTGCGAGGCTCGCGACCATCGGGGGTGGACGATCATACTCGCACCGCAGCGGCCGATCCAGTAATGTGCGCGTCCTGGCGATGCAGCAAGGTGGAATTCAATGCAGCGGAAATCGGTTGCCTTCGGGGATCTGCGCGGGTGGATCGCGGCGCTGAAGGCCGCCGGCGAGTTGCACGAGGTCGCGGCCGAGGTTGATTGGAACATCGAATTGGGCACGATCCTGCGTCTGGCGCAGGGACCGGGGACGGGTCCGGCGCTGCTGTTCAACAACATCAAGGACTACAATCGGCCCGATAGCCGCGCTCGCCGGGTCTTCGGTGGCGGCCTGTCGAGCTATCGGCGCATCGCCATGATGCTCGGATTGCCCCCCGATACCCACCCGCGCGAGTTGGTCAAGCTCGCGCGCAATATTCTCCAGGACGGCATCGCTCCGACAATCGTCAAGGGCGGACCGTGCAAGGAAAACATCATCGTCGGCGCCGACGTCGATCTTTCCATGCTGCCGGTTCCGTGGTGGAACCGGCTCGACGGCGGGCGCTATATCCTCACCTATGGCGGCGTCGTCACCAGGGACCCGCTGACCGACGTCATGAATGTGGGCATCTATCGCGGCATGATTGGCGGCCGTAACATGATTCCCATCCTGATGTGGCGTGCCCAGCACATCGGCCACCACGTCACCGCCTGGCAGCAGGGCGGCAGTCCTGAAATGCCGATCGCGGTCGCCATCGGCTGGGAGCCCTCGCTCGGCTTTACCGCGGGCGCGCCGGTGCCCAAGGGAATGTGCGAATACGACGTGATGGGGGCGATCCGCGGCCAGCCGGTCGAACTGGTCAAGTGCGAGACGGTCGATCTGTACGTGCCGGCGTCTTCGGAAATCGTCATCGAGGGCTATTTGCAGCTTGACCCGGCGACCTATATGCCCGAGGGCCCCTTCGCCGAGTTTACCGGCTACGTGGCCGGCGACCGCAGCGCCAAGCCGCCGATCCGCGTTACCGCCATCACCCACCGCGACGACGCGATCTTCCGCGGCTGCATCGAGGGGGCGTTGCCCGGATCGTATTCGGAGAACGCGGTGTGTTCCTCGATCATGCGCGCCGCCACCGCCTGGAACGTGCTCGACCGCGCCGGCGTTCCCGGCATCACCGATGTCTGGTGCCCGCCGGTGCATGCGGGAATCAACCTCTTGATCCGCATGAAGCAGAGCTACCGCGGCCAGGCCAAGCAGGCCGCCAACGCGATCTGGGGAAGTTCGGCGGCGCATGTGCGCTACAAGCACGTCACCGTCGTCGACGACGATATCGACATTCACGACTATGCCGCGGTCGACTGGGCGGTCGCCTACCGAGTCAACGCGGGAGAGAACGATATTGTGATCATGCCGGCGACGTTTGGCGCGGGACTTGATCCCTCGACGCGCAAGCGCGATCGCAACCCGGCGCTGTTTGGTACCGGAAAATGGAACCGCCTGCTCATCGATGCCACGATGAACCTCGACTACGATCCGGACGCGGATTTCGGCGGCGCGCGGTTTCCCCCGAAAGTCTGGCCGGACGACAAGGATATCGGCGCGGTGCGCGCGCGCTGGAATGAGCTTGGTTTTCGCGATTGAGAAAAACGGACGCCCGGGCGCTTGCCGCTTAGCGGTGCCGGGCGGTATCGGACGTCGCCACGGCGCGCGTGTGCGTCCACGCATGGATACGCGCGTCGAAGGGGCTGAGCCAGCGCAGTAACCGCCGCTGGCGCCGGGCGGGCGCGATCGCGGCAACGCCCGGACGCGCGAAAAGGCGATCGTGGATGGGATTAACATAGACGACGATGACCGGCCGCGGGTCGGCGATCAGTGATTGTTCAATGCGCTCGATGAATGCGCGCATGACTTTGCCGCCAAAGGGGCTGAACAGGTAGAACAGGGTCGGTCCGGGCGGCAGCGCCGTTTCAAGTGCGCTCTCGTGCCGCAACTCGACCTGCGGCGCGTCACGCGTGGCGTTCGCGGCGAGATTGTCGCGCGCCTGCAGATGCAGTTCGCGCGCGAACTCGACCCCGATCAGCCGCCGGAACGGATAGGCGCGCGCCAGATGCAGCGCGTAGCCACGGCCACTGCCGATATCGATAAAGGCGAATTGCCGATGGTCGATCGGAAGGCCGCCGATGGCCCAATGGAACGTCTTGGAGGGAACTGGGCTGTAGGGTGTTGCATCGACCGCCTCGTCTTGCCTGGCGCCGCTCAACGCCAGGCCGTCAAGCGGCGTCTCACCGAGCACCGTATGCGGGAATTGGCGCTGCAGGTTCTTGTCGATCACGCGGAAATGGACGCGCGCCAGGGCGACGGTTCGGGCATGGCGCAGCGTCGCGCCGATGCCCTGGCCTCGTGCCATGCGCACCGCCACCACCGCGTCCTGGATGATCCTGGGATAGTTTTGCGCGCCATAGGCACGCGCGCGGGCCGAAACCGGCCTGGCCATACCGGGCGTCTTTGCGTTCTCGTGCATTTCACCGATCCGCGTGCTCGCATGCCGCTTGGGCAGTTTAGCTCACGCGGCGCGCGCGCGTAGCGCAAGATCGGGCCATGGTTAAGTCGCGGCCGCCGCCGCCGCGGTATCGGCCGCAAGCAGCCCGCCCCAGATATGCTCGAGCCGTGCAATTGCCGCATCCAAGGAGACGACGCTGAACGTCTCATTGTGACGTTTGAGCAAACCGAGACTGTCGAGTTTGCGCAACGCGTCGTCGATCTCGAATTCGGCGTCGACGCCGAATGTCGAGCGCAGCCATGCCTTGACCGAATCCTCAACTTGCTGTTTTCCGACGGCGCCACGCGCGGCAAGCAGGAAAAAATATGCGAGGAAAGCCTCCTTGCTTTCCTGCTCCTCGGCGGCGCCGACGAGATAATCGAAAATCCCGGCATTGTTGTTGATGTTGCGGAAATAGACGTTGTCCGCGATCGCCTTATGGTAGGAGAGGGCGCGGCGCTGATATTTTGTCCATTGCCGCACGGCGAATGCGCCGAGCGCGGCGAGGCCGCTGAGCGCGGCAAGCGCCTTCTTCTCGTCGTCGTCGTGGATCGATCCGGCAAATCCCAAATAGAACCCC
This sequence comes from Pseudomonadota bacterium, assembly GCA_016195095.1. Taxonomy (GTDB): domain Bacteria; phylum Pseudomonadota; class Alphaproteobacteria; order Rhizobiales; family Xanthobacteraceae; genus JACQAE01. The sequence continues at coordinate 23,252 of JACQAE010000149.1, read as the reverse complement.
GCCACGACGACAAGCACCGTCAGCGTGGGCAGGAGATTGAACATCAGCGGGAGAATTCCCGCGATCGCCGGCACGCCGAGCACGAGCTTGTCGAACAGGCTCATGACGACGCGAACCTCGGGGAAGAGCATGTCGAGATCGGGGCGCGGGATGTCGCGAAAATATTTGATCAGGATCGATCCCGGACGCAACCTTGTGCGAACCGGCCTGCGCACGCGCCGCTTGCGACGCGCCCGCAATTCGGCCTCGCGCTTAATCATGACCATGAGCACCACGTGGTCATAGACCAGCACGTCCACGCTGCGGCGGCGCAGTCCGAACCATTCCCTGATCTCGACCGTCTTGCAATGCTGCCCACGGCGAAAGAACAGCACGTCGCGATAATCGTCGAGCGGGGTCTCCACGCTCACCCGTAGCGTATGGTGTTCCGCATGCGCGCGGGCGATCTCGGCGCGTGGGATTTCGCTGAAATTTGCCTCCTTGAGCACCGCCACGAACGTCGCGACAAGCTCGTCATGGGCGCGGCCGAGCGCGAGCGCATCGACATGCGCGGTGGCGGCGTTTTCCGGATTGAAATAGTAGTAATCCTCGCGCAAGCGTTCGAGCTTGGCGAAAAATTGGAAATGATAGACGGCGGCGAGCAGGCGGCAGAACCGGCTGAATTTTTCGCCGTCGTCGCCCAGGGCCTCGTGGCGGCGCAATTGGCCGATAATATCGGATTTGCGCACCTTTATGTAGAAATCGCGCTCGCCATCGGGCGGGGAGGCGTCATCGTGTGCGGTGTCGGCCTGCATTGCGTGTCCTCGCCCCTGTTGGGCATTCGTGGTCGCCGTCCCGCCGCGATTGCGTGGAAATCATAGATTCGCCCTCGGCCAACGCCAAATCGGCAGCGCGGCCGCCTCGGCCACCACGGGCCTGGCGATCAGACGATTGTTTACCGTTGCGATGGGATAAAAGCATGGGCGCGCGTGATTCGAGCACGGTGGGCAACAGGTGCTGGGGATTGAACCGATGATGCAGAATGCCGGGAAGTGGCAATGGCCGCGCGCCGCCTGCGCGGGGCTCGCATTATCCGTGCTCACGGCATGCGCGAGCGACTTTGCGCCGCCGCAACAGCCCACCTTCTATCGCAGCCTCGCCAATACCACCGCCCAGCTTGACGCGAACGCTGCCGCCTCGATGATTTCTGGCTACCGTGGCAACAGCGGATTATCCACCGTTGCGCTTGATCCGGTACTCATGCGCCTTGCCGGCGAGCAGGCGCGCGCCATGGCGGCGCGCGACAAGCTCGACCATAATGTGGGGCGTGGCTTTCAGCAGCGCGTTCGCCAGTCCGGGTTTGACGCCCGCGTTGCCGTGGAGAATGTATCGGCAGGCTATCATACGCTGGCGGAGGCGTTTTCCGGCTGGCGCGATTCGCCACCGCATCGCGCCAACATGCTCAAGAGCGGAGTTACCCATATGGGAATTGCGGCGGTCTATGCGCCAAATTCGAAATACAAAGTATTCTGGACGCTGATCCTGGCGGCGCGCGACGATCGGCATGGCTGACGGCCCGCGCGCGATTAGCCGGCACCGGAATTCGCGATGACGGCGGCCGGGTTCCTGCGCGTCGAAGGAGCCTTATGTGCAAGCGCATGCACGCTTGGCAATTTCGCGCATGCGGCCGAGATTTGAACTTCACTTCACCGCGAGCCAATGGTTATGGTGAATGTCGCGGGGGCGATTTTCGCTCAATCGCGATGGATTGAACCTGTGAACGGGAGCGGCCATGCGCAGTAGACCAGCCCTGACGTCTGCGGATGTGAAGAAAATGATGGCCGCCTGCGTGGCGCATGCGGAGCGGAACGGTTGGAAGGTGACGGTGGCGATCGTCGATGACGGTGGCCATCTGCTTGCGCTCGAGCGCATGGACGGCGCCTCGCGTGTGACCGCGGAAGTGGCACAAGGCAAGGCACGCACGTCGGCATTGACAGGCCGGGCAAGCAAGGTATTCGAGGATCGGGTCAAGGAACGGCCGGCCTTCGCGGGGTTTCCCGCCGGGCTGCTCATTCAGGGCGCCCTGCCGATCATGCATCAAGCGGAATGCGTCGGAGCGATCGGCGTCTCCGGCGTGCAGTCGCACGAGGATGAGCAGATCGCGCAGGCCGGCATCGCCGCGCTTGGCTGAACGCGAACGCACGGCGACATTGGCCGCGTGCGCCCCGTTCTCGCGTGGTCGACAAATCGGGGCCGGCGCGGACGCCGGCCCCACGAAACTTTGCGCGGATGAAGGTCGTCCGCGTCAACGCTCGATCGCCGCCAATCGCTCAATAGTAGCGATGTTGATAATAGTGCTGGCCGTGCGACCGATAATGATGACCTTGGTATTGACGGTAGTGATGGCCATGATGATTCCGATAGTGATGACCATAATACGGCCGGTAATATTGGCCGTGGTGCGGACGGGAGTGATGGCCGCGGTGATTCCAGTGGCGTTGGTGATTGACCAAGTGAATCGCGGCGGTATCTTGCGCCGCTGAATGGAGATTGGCGCTTGCAACGAGGGGCGCCGATACGGCGACTTGTGGCAAGGCGGCCAATCCAACTGCGATAATGACGAGCGTAGCTACACGCATTGTTGACTCCCAGGATGCACGGAACGGCTCCACCAGATAAGTTCCCCAAGGGCACCGCTCCGCGTTTTTGTATCGCCCTCGGTTGAATTGTTAGGTGCGCGCAAGTGAAGCGCAGATGAACAGTCGGTTTAACGGGGCCCATGTGGCGCGTACGCCGCTGTTGTCATGTGGTAGCCGATTGCCGTGACCGATGACGCAAGAAGGCATTTGATTTGTTTGCGCCGAGGCGCTGGCCGTGGAATCGCGATGGCAAACTAATGTGTTGAATTCGAAAAGGATATTGACTGGAACGTCGGCCGCCTCGCGGCTTTACGCCGCTAGCGATTTGCACGCGAAGCGCCGCGCGTGGCGCTCGAAAGCCCGGCCGTCTTTGCCGACGACGCGGTTGGACAGATTAATTTTACGCAATCTTCCGACCGTCAAGGACTTGAACGCGGCATTCGCAAACGGCTTGAGGCCGGCCGGTCGGGCGCGTAAAACCGCCAAGCGACAACACGCAACGTAACGGCGCTTATGGTGACAATGCCCTCGGTTGCGTTTGCCGACCAACCCAGGACCGGAGCGTGTGTGAGGCCGGCGGGGAATGCCATGATGCGCGCAAGCCAGTGCCAGTAACCTACGCCGACCCGATACTTCCACCCACGCGCGATTACGACGCGCTCTATCGCGATTTTCGATGGCCGGCGCCGGCGCGCTACAATATCGGCGTCGACGTCTGCGACCGGTGGGCCGACGCCGATCCCACGCGCCTCGCGATCGTGCATTGGCATTCCAATGGCCGCCGCGACGATGTCACCTATGGCTGGCTGCGCGACACATCAAATCGGCTTTGCAATACGCTGGCCGCCGCCGGTATCGGGCGTGGCGATCGGGTGGCGATCCTGTTGCCGCAGACGCCCGAGACGGCCGCCGCTCACGTTGCCATCTATAAGCTCGGCGCGATCGCGCTGCCGCTGGCCATGCTGTTTGGCCATGACGCCCTACGCTACCGCCTGCAAAATTCGGGCGCGCGCGCCCTCATCACCAATCGCTCCGGGCTCGCCAAGCTTGGCGCGGTGCGCGCGGACGCTCCCGACCTTGCGACCGTGCTCTCGATTGACGGCGCCGGGGAGGGCGCCGCCGACTTCCATGCCACGCTGGCGCGCGCGTCGGCCACCTTCGCTCCGGTTGCGACCGCCGCCGATGACCCCGCGCTCATGATCTATACGTCGGGAACAACCGGCCCGCCCAAGGGCGCGGTGCATGGGCATCGCGTGCTGATCGGGCACATGCCCGGCATCGAGCTACCGCACGAGTTTTTCCCGCAGGCTGGCGACCGTTTCTGGACGCCATCCGACTGGGCCTGGGCCGGGGGCCTGCTCGATTGCCTGCTGCCGGCGCTGCAATATGGCGTCCCGGTGGTCGCGCGCCGGTTCGAGAAATTCGATCCCGAAGACGCTTTCGCGCTCATGGCCGATGCGCAGGTGCGCAACGCATTCATCCCACCAACGGCGTTGCGCATGATGCGCGCGGCCAAGGACCCGCGCCCGGGTCATGACATCCGCTTGCGCAGCGTCGGTTCGGGCGGCGAGGCGTTGGGCGCGGAAACGCTGGAATGGGGCCGTGCCGCGCTTGGTATCACGATCAACGAATTCTATGGTCAGACCGAGTGCAACCTGGTGGTGTCGGCCTGCGCCAAGATCGGGGTTTCGCGGTCTGGCGCCATGGGCAAGCCGGTTCCCGGACATCGGGTCGCCGTTATCCGCGCGGACGGATCGGTCTGCGACCCGGGGGAACTCGGGCAGATCGCCGTGCGACGGCCGGACCCGGTGATGTTCATCGCCTATTGGGGCGAGCCGGATAAGACGCGCGAGAAATTCATCGGCGACTGGATGACGACCGGCGATCAGGGGATGGTGGACGAGGACGGCTATTTCTATTTCGTCGGCCGCGACGACGACGTGATCACGTCGGCGGGATACCGCATCGGACCCGGTGAAATCGAGGACTGCCTCATCGCCCACCCCGCCGTCGCGCTCGCCGCGGTCGTCGGCAAGCCGGACGCGCTGCGCACGGAAATCGTCAAGGCGTTCATCGTTCTCAAGCCCGGCGTGAGCCGCTCCGACGGGCTCGCCGCGGACATCCAGGATTTCGTGCGCACGCGCCTCTCCGCGCATGAGTATCCGCGCGAGATCGCCTTCATCGATGCGATGCCGATGACGACGACCGGCAAGGTGATCCGCCGTCTGCTGCGCGCGCAAGCGTGAGCGCTATCGCCGCCCAATAGCGCCGCGCAAGATGCGGGCGGATACGCGCGCGCGCCGCGCGACCGCCTCGAGGCCGCGCGCCAGCATGAATATGCCGGCCGCTTGCGGCTTGACGGCAAACATATAGTCGGCGAGCGAAAGTCGTTCACGCCACAAGTGATCAATCATGGAGTGATCGGGCGTGGCGCAGGAATCGACGCGGGCGATCGCCGGCTCCGCGAGCAGCGCCCGCGACAGGTGGAGCGCGAGCTGGACCCCCGGCGAGGCGCGCGCATGCGCCTCGTCATAGGCGATCTTCCAGAACCAGGCGGTGTCCCCGCTGATCAACGCGATCGCCGCCGCGATCGTGCGACCGTCATGCACGAGGCGCATGACGCGCGCCTTTCCTTCCGCAGCAAGTTCGCGCACGGCGTCGCGCATGAAAATTTCCACCTGCGCATCCTGCATCGCCGCCGTGTGGGCACGGCCCTTCCAGCCCGAGGCCTCAAGCGCCAGAAAATCCGGCATGGCCTCGGCGATAGTCGATGGCGCGCGCGCCACGTCGATGCTGACCGGCCCCGCCTCCGACAGCCGTCGCCACAGGCGGCCGAGCTCCTTACGCCGCTTGGCGCCGAGGGCGCGCTCGAAATATGTCGCGCGGTCATCGCCGGGCACCAGCATGGCGCGGCGGTGGCGGCCGAACGCGCCGAACCGCAGGCCGCGCCGGGCGACCTCCTGGCGCAACGCGCCGGCGAATTCGCCACCCTCCTCGACATAGGGCAACAGCACAAGCTTGGGTAATTCGCGGTCGCGCGCGACGTGGTCGAGAAACGCGCCGACGACGCGCTCAGCCGCGCCACGTTCGATCAGCGGCGTTCCGAGCGGGCCGAAAGGATGCGTCCAGCCGACGAGCAGCGGCAGCTTGAGGCCAAAACGGCGTTCCTCGATACGCGCGGGAAACATGCCTATGAGGTGGCGCGGGGGGTCGCGCGACCAGACGAGAACCGCGCCGGCGTCGTGTCCGTGCAGCGGGCGTGCCGCCAGCGCAAACGCCGGTTCGTAGAATACGTTGGGTTCGCCGGCGCCGGCGGCCAGTTCCCGCCACAGATGGCTTGCGCGCGCCATGCCCGCAAGCGGGCGCCACTCGGTCGGGAGTTCCCCGTCGGACGCCACGGACATGCGACCGCCTCACCCGCCGCGCGACCTGAAAAAGACGAAGACATGCACGCCAAGGCGCCGCTTCGTGACCATGAACAGGAGCACCGATTCAAGAATCACCGCGGAAGCCGTTGAAATCGCGGCACCGGTGAGCCCGAAATGCGGGATGAGCAACAAGCACAGCGTTATATTGGCGAAGAACGCCGCGGCGTAGACGACCGCGCAGACGCGCTGCTCGCCGACCATGTTGAGCAGCCGTTCCGCCGGCCCGACCGCCGCGCGCGCGAGCAGGCCGATAACCAGGATGAACATCAGCGGATAGCCCTGGTCAAAGCCGGGTCCGAACAGCGCCAGGACCGGCTTTCCCAGCGCGAGCAAAATGACGGCGAGCGTCAGCGACGGCCAGAAGGTCCAACGCACGGTATCGGCGACAAAGGCGGAAAGCTTCTCGCGGTCGCCGGCGGCGTGATATTCGCTAAAACGGTGCGCGGCCGCCGCCTGTACGGCGAAATAGATGAAATTGACCAGGATCAGCGTCTTGATCGACGCGTAATAGACGGCGATATCGGCCGGCCCCACGAACAATTGCAGAATAAGCACATCCACATGCGTCAGCAGCACAAAAAACCCATCGACCAGGAATATCGGCAGCACGGTGCGAATCCATCCGCCCATGTCGTATTGGCGCGGCCCTTTTTCGACGTGCTGGGATAGCCTGTGCTGGACCAGGAAAAGCTGAATGAGCGTAACCAGCCACAACCCGCCGCAGGCGGTCGCGAGCACATAGATCGCGAGGATGGGAACGCCGGCCAGATGCAGCGTCGCCATCGCCGCTAGGATGATGAGCGGCTGGATGAGGAAGAAGGGAATGAGGGCGAGGTCGATCCAGTTGAAGGAACGGGCGATCGAATCGTTGACGCAGCTCACGGTGAAGATCGGTATCGCCGCGCAAGCGATCAGGAACGCGACGTAATAATGCGGGCCAATACGCCCGCCAAGCGCGATGATCACGCCGGCGAAGACGCCCGCCGCGGCGGTTCCCAGTGCGAAACACATCCAGCGACTGCCGAAAAGAAATCCGCGCAACCGTGCGTGATCGCCACACGTGCGGTATTGCGGAATGAAGCGCGGCGCCGCCGAATAGGCCATCCCGAGCGGCACAAGGGCGCCGAGAAAGCCGACCCAGGTCCAGACGTAGACGTAAATGCCGAATTCGTGGCGCCCCATCCAGCGCGCCAGCAGCACCTGCGTCAGGAAAACGACGACCGCGCTCGCCACGCGGATTGCGAATGCGGTGCCGGCGACGCGCTGCGCCACCGACCGGTCGCTGCCGTCGGCGCGCCAGGAGGCGACCCGGTCCAATAAGGCGCGCGCCGAAAACCGCTGCGCGATGGCGTTGCGGGCCTCGGTCATGGTCATGCGGCGTCTCCGCGCAGATTGGGCGATCGATCGAGCCATCGGCTGCGAAGTGCGATTGCTTGACCCAAGTCGGTCTAGCAATAAGGCGTTAACTTTCGGTTGGCCTGCCGCAGCGTCAGCGGACCACGGTCGGCGCGATAAATGGTTGCGTGCGAACGATATGTTCAATGAGGCCGCTAAAGTGCAGCGGTCCGGCCGGTGGTCTCTGCGGCATGGGCGCCGGCGCGCGGTTGCGCGGCGGACGCCGATCCGGCTGACCCGCCGCGACGGCGGGCGAGCGGATCGCGCCGAGGATGCGATAGGCGCCGAGCGCGGCGTTGGTCGCCATGAGCTTGAGCAGGGCTCTTGGCGAATTGTCAGTCGCGAGCGACCGCGCGTCGCCGAAAAAGCGCTGCCAGGTCAGTTCGCGCGCGTCGTCGTTGTTGAGTATTGCACGGCGCGTTCCCGGTGCGTCATCGTTGCGTGTACCCGCGAGGTAAGCGGCGATTTCCTCGACGCGCAGGTGATTGGCGCGCGCCGCGCGCCGCATAAGCGGCGGCAGGATGACGCCAGAAGCGCGCGCCTGCGCGAGGGCGTGGCCCCAGGAGCCACCGCCAATCACCGCCGGCAGGTATATAAGTCTCACCGCCAATCGCGGATATCGCGCGGCCTCGCGGCACAGGACGGCCTCCTGCAACAGTTTGCCGAAGGCGTATGGCGCCAGCAGCAGCGGCGCTTTGCCACAATTGATGGCAGCGGCGGCGAATTGGCCTGGCCCATGCAGCGTTGCGAAGGTCTGCAATTGCACGAAACGGTCGATCCGCCCGGCGACCGTTGCCAAGATGTCGGCCGTATAAATGGCGTTGGCTTGGGCGCTATCGTGGATATTGGCGCAGTGCACAAAACTACCGGCGCGCCCGCTCTCGGCGCGAAATTCGTCGTAGGTCTTCGCCGTCAGTCCCGCGGCGGCGAACGCGGCCATTAGACGTCCGCCGATGAACCCGCTGGCGCCGCTGATCACGAAATCAGCCATCGATAATCTCCGCCAACCGCAGCGCCAGTGCGCCAATGGTCAGGCCGGTATTGGCATAGCCCGCGCCCGGCAGCGATGAGCCGTCGCAAACGAATAAGTTGGCCGTGCCGTAAACCCGGCCCTCGCCGTCGCAGACGCCGTGCTCGGCGCTCGCGGCCATGCGGCAGGTACCGCAATGATGCGCCGCGCTGGAGAGATCGGCGGGCCAGGTTTCGATTACGGCGCGACTCTCGAGCGATGGGGCGAGCGCGTCAAGGACGCCGGCGACGGCCGCGTTCGCGGCGGCGAGGAAATCGCCGTCGAGGACCCAGTCGCGCACGATGTGATCGCCGTCCGCGGCGTGCGATACGCCAAGATTGTCCTGCGGCAATTGCTGCGCCGACATGTAGAGCACGAAGCGCCGGGTCGGAATGTTGATGCCGACGCGCAACGACAGCGCTTCGACAATGTCGTTGGTATGCAACAGCAGCTTCACGTGAAGGCGGGGGTCAAGCGGCGCGTTGCGCAGGTCGGACAGCACGCTCTTGACCCGCAGGCCGGTCGCGCCCGCCGGACGCAGATAGAAGGCGAATTTCCTGGCGCCGATCCTCACCACGAGCGGCAGCCGCACGCTGCCGCCGAGGCCGCGCTCATGCCGGTTCCACAGCCGGTTGAAATTGGCGCGGACGGTAATCGCGGCGACGAAGCCGACCGGGTGATCGAAATAGTGGCGCCCGGCATTGCCGATCACCGCCGGTTGGAGGCTGCTCGCCTGGAGCACCAGCGGACTGCCCAACCCTCCGGCGCAAAGGATAAATACGTCACCCCGGATGCGTTGCCGTCCCTCTTGCAGCATGACCTCGCGCACGCGCCCGGCATCGTCAAGGCAAAGCCGCTCGACCCGCCCGTGCACGAGCGCGACGTCGCGGGTCGCCAGCCGCTCCGATTTCCACAGGTTGCGCCGCCTGGCCGGATAAAAGAGCGGCCGCCCGAGGAGTGCCGTGGGAACACCGGCATCGACAAAGTCCGAACGCATGACGGCGGCCGCTTCGCCGACCCGGTCGAGTTGCGTTCCCGACAGCGCGACATGCGCCGCCGGTAGATGCGCCTTCACCGCCGTGGCCGCCGGCGGCCATGCGCCATAATCATCGTCTTCCAGCGCGATCAGGCCGTTGTGCCAAAGGGCCGTGGTGCCGCCGGGGCCGCAACCGGCATGCGCGGCGAGCGCCGCGCTACGCCCGCGGTCGCGAATGGCCAGCGGCTGGTTGCGGCGGCCCCGCTCGATAATTGTGACCTGGTGACGCGCGCTCAACCGCGCCGCAAGCAGGCTGCCAGCCAGTCCCGCGCCAATAATGACAATCGCCGCCATCCGGGCAGCGAGCCAGAATATGATTGAAATTCCGTTGCGACACGGGCCGTGGCGGCCGGCGGCGGCGACCGTTCAAGGGTATGCTTGGCGCCCGTCCGATCGCGCATGCGGGCTGGCCGTAGACACGATCGGGTCGCTCAAAATGACGACAGCCGCGGCCAACCGGCCGCGGCGCGCATGAGCAAACAATTCAGGGAGGCCTACTTGACCTTGAGGTTTTCCGCGGACGTCTTGCCGCGATTGGTCACCAGTTCATATTCGACAACCTGTCCCTCGTTCAGCGTCGAAAGGCCGGCGCGCTCGACTGCCGAAATGTGCACAAACACATCCTTGCCGCCACCACCGCCTTGCGGCGTTATAAATCCGTAACCCTTGGTCGGGTTGAACCATTTCACAGTACCTTGAGCCATAGGCCTCTCTCCAAGTTGGACGCCGTGAAACATAAGCCCACCTCGGCAAATTGCAATCGGGTTGGAGGGGGAAGATGCACGATCGCGTTCGTTGCAATCGCCTGGGAGTGAACGCCGATTCGAGCATCGGCCGTGTTGCGCAGGCACGGCATCGCGTCTGGGTAAGGAGCGCGCGTGCCCTCGCGCGTGCGTCGCCGCGCGACCGGCAAGGGTTGCCGCCATCGCGATCAACCGCCGATTCAGTAGGCGCGCGCGGTCGTGCAAGAGCATGCGGGAAGTCGGCGAAATAGTCGCTAAATGACTGTTTTTTCGCGTGAACTGTATGGACCCGGTGTTCGCGGCGCGACCCGGTCAATGACCCCCTCAAGCCTGGAAAAGTAATGCTGAAGCGTTTGGCGGTGCGGCGCATGCCGGCCCGTCGCGGAATATGGGGCATGGCGCGGAAACGGAATTACCCAAGAGCACGACCGTGAAAAACCGATTCCCGCTTTTCGGCACCATGCTCTGGAACCGGCGCGCGATAGAACTTGAAGCGAAAACGCTTCAGGGAGCTTGGCGCGATCGCTGGCCTGCCGAGCGGCCGGCCACTGATTGGCATCGCCATTGTTAAGGTTCCGCGTCGCGCGAATCCGCGCGATTCCGCGTTGGCGCGTCGCGGCGATTGACCGGCATAACGAGGGCATGCCGGCGATTTCGGCCTCGATCCACACGACGGCAGGCGCGCGCTACCCGCGCAATTGTGCCATGGCGGCAGCAATCATCGCGCGCGCCTCCTGGTCGAGCGCTTCCTGTGGCGGTATCGGATCCCCAACGTCATGGCCTTGCACGGCGAGGCCGGCCTTGATGCAGGCGGCGAGGTTGAAGCGGGCGAATATCTCGTTGATCCGCCATAATTTCCGCTGCAGTGCCATCGCTTCGTCCCAGCGTCCGGCGCGGCAAAAATCGTAGAGCGCGACGCTTTCGCGCGGCGCGATACATGCCGGCCCCGCCATCCAGCCGACGCCGCCAATCAGCATGACGGCGGCGGGAATATGCGCCGACGCCGAAAACAGCCCGATGTGGCCGCCGCAACGGTTCATGATTGAAAGCAGCCGCCCGGTGTTGGTGGAGGCGTCCTTGATGTAGCGGATGCGCTTGTGTTCGCTCAGCCGCGCGATGGTATCGAGTGTGAGGTCGGAGCGCTGAAACTGCGGATTGGTGTAGAGCACGACCGGGATGTCGACGGTGTCAGCGATGGCGCGGAAATAGCGCTCCACGCCCGCCTCGGTGAGCGGAAAATAGGCCTCGAGGATCGCGAGTATCCCGCTGGCGCCGAGGCGCTGGCAGGTCCGCGCCTGCGCCACCGCGTCGGCGATCGAGGTCGATGCCACGCCGGCGACCACGGGCACGCGTCCGGCCGCCGCCGCGACGGTCGCCTCAACGACCACCGCGCGCTGCGTATGGTTGAGATAGGCGAATTCGCCGGTCGAGCCGAGCGGCGTGAGGCCATGCACGCCGGCGGCGATCAGGTCCTCGCACAGGCGTCCGAGAACGTCGGTCTTGACGTGACCCGCCGCATCGATCGGCGTGACGAGATAGGGAAAAACGCCGTGAAAATCGGCCATCGTGTGGCTCAGTCTTCGCTGGCCCGAAATCGGCCGAGGCCCTTGTTCACGAACGGCGCGATGAGGGCGATGAGGGCTATGCCAAGCAGCGTCGCGGAGATCGGGCTTTGCACAAGGACCATCGGATCGCCGAGGTTGATCGCCATGGCACGGCGCAACTGACTTTCCGCGATTGGGCCAAGGATCAGTCCAACGACCACGGGCGCGATTGGAAAGTCGTGGCGGCGCATGAGATAGCCGAGCACGCCGAACACCGCCAGCATCGAGAGTTCGACGACGGACGGCTTGGCGGCGATCGTCCCGGTGGCGGCAAAAACCAGGATCCCCGCGTAAAGATACGGTTGCGGGATCGCGAGCAGGCGCACCCAAAGGCCAACGAGCGGAAGATTGAGCACGAGCAGCATGCCATTGGCGATGAACAGGCTGGCGATCAGGCCCCAGACCAGGTCGGGTTTTTCCGCGAACAGCAGCGGACCCGGATTGAGCCCATATTGTTGAAAACCGGCCAGCATCATCGCCGCCGTCGCCGATGTCGGCAGTCCAAGCGTGAGCAGCGGAACCAGGGTGCCGGCGGCCGAGGCATTGTTGGCAGCTTCCGGGCCGGCGACGCCTTCGATCGCGCCCTTGCCGAATTCATCCGGATAACGCGTCAGCCGCTTTTCCGCGGAATAGGAAAGGAAAGTGGGTATTTCCGCGCCGCCTGCCGGCAGCGCACCGATGGGAAACCCGAATAGCGTGCCGCGCAGCCAAGGTTTCCACGACCGCCGCCAGTCGTCCTTGGTCATCCACAGCGAGCCGCGCACCGGCTCGAGCTTTTCCTCGCTGTGGTGGCGTCGCGAGGCGACGTAGAGCGCTTCGCCAATGGCGAATAGGCCGACCGCCAGCGTCGTGACCTCGACGCCGTCAAGAAGTTCCGGAATGCCAAAAGCGAGCCGCGCCTGCCCGGTCAGCTTGTCGATGCCGACCAGGCCGAGCACGAGCCCGATGAACAGGCTCGTCAGTCCGCGCACCGGAGACGTCCCGAAGGTGGCCGACACGGTGACGAACGCGACACACATGAGCGCGAAATAATCTTCCGGTCCGAAGCGCACCGCGGCTTCCACCAGCCATGGCGCCAAAAACGCGAGCCGTCGCCATCGAGGCGCTCTCGCCCGGAGTGTTAATGAGGATGGCCGTGGTCGAGCCGCCGTACATGCCGCCGTAATAGATCCCAGCAAACATGATGAGGGAGCCGGCGGGATCGAGCTTGTACGTAACCGGCAGCAAGAGCGCGACGGTCAGCGCTGGTCCGATGCCCGGCAGCACGCCGACCGCGGTGCCCAAAAGAACGCCGACCAGCGCAAACAGCAGATTGACCGGCTGTAGCGCGACCGCCATGCCGTGCGCGAGCAATGTGAAGGCGTCCAATCGCCGTCTCCTAGAGCAGCCGCTCGATGGGTCCAATGGGAAGGCTGAGCGTGAGCAGCCGCGCGAAGACGAGGTAGACGATGAGCGCGAGCGCCAACCCGATGCCGAAATCCGTGAACGGGGCGCGCCGTCCGAACGCGGTCGTGGTTGCCGCGAACAGGATGGCGGTTGCTACGATGAAGCCGCCGTCGAGACCGATGACGGCGATGAGCGCGGCAAGGCCGCCGAGGATGAGGACGAGCGCGCGCCGGTCTGCGGTTTCCGCCGCCGGCGGCTCGCCGCGCCATGCCAGCAGCAGATTAGCGAGCGCCAGCACCAAAAGACCGATCGCGACGAGGATCGGCACCAATTTCGGTCCGACACCATAGGTCGGCGTGAGCGTGATGCTGCTCGCGTCCCACGCCACCACGCCGGCGGCCGCCGCCAGCAGAACCGCGATGGCGATTCCAACCGGCTCGGCCCTGCGCGCGCGCGTCATTTGGCTGACGTCAGGTTACGACTTCACCAGGCCAACGGACCTGAGCACGTCGTTTACGCGCACCTGCTCGTCCTTGAGGAACTTGGCGAACTCCGCCGCCGGCAAATACGCGTCGTCCCAGCCCTTCTGCTTGAGAATTTCCTTCCAGGCCGGCGACGTGACCATGGCGTTCACGGCCTCCGCGAGCGCCTTCTCCTGGGCAGCGGTGATGCCGGGCGGCGCCACCACGGAGCGCCAATTGGTGATCACCAGGTCGATCCCCTGTTCCTTGAATGTCGGAACGTCAATGCCGGGCAAGCGCTGCGGGGAGGTGAGGCCAACGGCGCGCAGCTTGCCGGCCTTGATCTGCCCCTCGTATTCGCCCCAACCCGATATGCCCGCTGTTACCTTGGCGCCAAGGATGGCCGCGAGCGATTCGCCGCCGCCGGAAAACGGGATGTAATTGATCTTGGTGGCGTCAGCGCCGGCCGCCGCGGCAAACAGCGCCGCGGTGATGTGGTCGACGCCGCCAGCCGATCCGCCTGCCCAGGTCACCTTGGCGATGTTGGTCTTCACGGCCTCGGCCAGGTCTTTCGCGTTCTTGATCGGCGATTCGGCCGGCACAACGATGACCTGCGTTTCTTGCGTCAACCGCGCGATCGGCGTGACGCGATCGAGCGTGACCGGGGCCTTGTTGAGCAGGATGGCACCAACCATCACGAAACCGTTGACCATGAGCTGATTGCCATCGCCCTTGGCGCTGTTGACGAGCTGGGCGATGCCGACGGTGCCGCCGGCGCCGGGTACGTTGGTTACCTGCACGCTCCTGGCCGCGCCGGCGGCGACCAGGGCATGTTGCATGGCGCGGGCGGTCTGGTCCCATCCGCCGCCAGGCGCCGCGGGCGCCATGATCTTGAGCTCCATCTGCGCCAGCGCGGGCTGGCCGAGAGCGGCTAGGCCGCTAACGGCGGCCAGCGCCGCCCCAATCCACTTCGACTTAGACGACATGTTTCTCTCCATGAGCAAAAAAGTCGGGCGCCGTACGCCTCGATAATGCATTAAGCCGATCCGTAATCTAGTGGCCTGACCCCGAAATTTGAATCGCAAGTGTCGGGGAAAGTCAGCCCAAGCGTTTATCCAATTCATGGGGCGACTTATCCAAGCAGACGCGAACCATCGATTTGGATCGTATTACTAGAGCATTTCCCAGCGACGTGGGAAATGGTTCGCGGTGGTGATCGCGACCAGTATATCCGGCGCTCGGCAATTCAATGACGCTAATACCGTACGAAGTGTCGTCGAAACGATGCGAACAGGGGCAGGCAGCAACCGCGCTGCGTCGGGGCCATAACTTACTTGCGGGAGCGCCGGCGTGCGTGTTGGCGCGACGCGCTGGCCGCGGGAATAGTGGCATCGAGTTCCGGCACGTCGATCCATCGCCGTTCGGCCCAGCTCTTGTACCCCAGTTCGGCGAGCTGCACGCCCTTGGCGCCCTCCATGAGGTCGTGTTTCCATGCCGCGTCCGCGCAGACATGGCGGATAAATTCCTCCCATTGCAGCTTGAACCCGTTCTCGTAAGCGATGTTGTCGGGAACCTCGTCCCATTGCGCGTTGAAATTCATCGTCTGCGGCTGATCCGGGTTCCACAGCGGGCGCGGCGTATTGATGCGGTGCTGTGTGAAGCAGCGCGTGAGTCCGGCGACCGCTGACCCATGCGTGCCGTCGACCTGGAACGTCACCAGGTCGTCGCGCTTGACGCGCACGCACCATGACGAGTTGATATGCGCGACGACGCCGCCGTCGAGTTGGAACGTCGCGTAGGCGGCGTCATCGGCGTCGGCATTGTAGCGGCTGGCGCCTTCGTCGACGCGGTCGGCGATATGCGTCGCGCCGAGGCAACTGACCGCCCTGACCGCGCCGAATAGGTTGTCCAGCACGTAGCGCCAGTGACAGAGCATGTCGAGTATGATGCCGCCGCCTTGCGCCTTGCGGTAATTCCAGCTCGGCCGCTGCGCCGGCTGGCCCCAATCGCCCTCGAAAACCCAATATCCGAACTCGCCGCGCACCGAGAGGATGCGGCCAAAGAAGCCCGCCTCGCGCAGCATCGCGATCTTGCGCAGCCCAGGCAGAAAAAGCTTGTCCTGCACGACGCCGCTCTTGATCCCGCGCTGCCGCGCGAGCGCGACGACCCCGAGCGCGTCGGACAGGCTTTCGGCGATCGGCTTCTCGCAATAGACGTGCTTGCCGGCCTCGATCGCCCTGGTCAGCAGCGCGCAGCGCATCTGCGTCGATCCGGAATCGAAAAAAACCGTGTCCTCGGCGTTGGCGAGGGCGCGCGCGAGATCGTCGGTATGACGCGCGATGCCATGCCGGCGCGCGATGTCGCCGACGCGTTGCGCGTCGCGCCCAACGAGTATGGGGTCCGGCATCACGCGGTCACCGTTGGGAAGCGCGACGCCGCCCTGCTCGCGGATCGCGCAAATCGAGCGCACGAGGTGTTGATTATATCCCATGCGTCCGGTGATGCCGAACATGATGAGGCCGAGACGATGCACCGCCATGAGGCAACCTCTTTCTTCCGCGCGTTCGCGTTGCCAGGGACCGTGGATGGACTTGTAACCGTATGGTTACCAGCGCGCCGACGCAAGGCTTCCGACTCGAAATTCTCTGCCATTGTTTCGTAGACGAGGCAGCGCCGCCGTGCAAAATGGCTCACAGCGCCGCCAGGCGCTCGGCGAACGGTTCCGGCGCCCAGTCGGGCCGTGTCCCGCGATCGGCGAGGATGACCTGCGCCGCGTTATAGCCGGGCAGGCCGGTGATATTCCCGCCTGGATGGCAGCTTGATCCGCATAGATAAAGGCCGGGTACATGCGTGCGATAGGTTCCCGCGCCGGCAAACGGGCGGTCGAAACCAACCTGCCCATGTGAAAACGCGCCGACCAGGAGGTCGCCTTCGCGCATATTGGGCAGGCTGCGTTCGGTATCCAGCGGCGAGCGCACAAAAGCGTCGATGACGGCGTCTTGCAGGTTGGGGGCGTAGCGCCGCCACAGGTCGAGCATGGCGCGGCCGTGAGATTCGCGCGCGCCATCCCAATTGCCGGCATTGCCGTGCAGCCGGTACGGCAACTTTTCCCACATGAATGCCGTGTGCAGCCCGCGCGGCGCCTGGCTCGGATCAAACAAAGTCGGGCACGCGCCCCACATCACCGTCGGCGGAATGCTGCCGGCTTCGTGATGGCGAACGATGTCGGCGAACTGATCGACATGGTCGAGGCCGAGAATGATCATGAGCGCTCGATCGAGGTCGGGATAGGAACCGAGCGCGCGATAGCGCGGCGGCTCGCGCAGCGCGAGGTTGAGCGAAAAAAGGGGCGCGAGCAGGTTGTAGCGGAAGCGTTCGGCCTGCAAGCGCAGCGCGTGGGGAACGAGCGTAGGCGGGAGCAGCTCGAGAAAGGTCTGCTGCGGATTGAGCGCCGAAATGACGCAATGGCGGGCGCGGATCATCTCGCCGTTGGCGAGTGTCACGCCAGCGGCGCGGCCGCCCTCGACGACGATCTCCTGGGGCTCGCTCAGGAGGCGAATGTCGCCGCCGTGCTTGCGCGCGGCCGCCTCGAGCGCGCGCGCCAGCGCCGCCGATCCGCCAAGCGACATCTGCGATTTGGCGGGGCTGGCGAGGAGCGCGGCGATATGGTGGCCAAAGCCACGCAGCCGAAGGTCAACCTCGCGCAGGCCGTTGAAAAACAACAGGCCCGCCTTGATCGCCGGGTCCTCAAACTCCTGTTCGACGAATTCGAGCGGCGAGAGACTGCTGACCTCCAGGAGCCGCCGCCCGCCGGCGCTGCGCCCAAGCAGGGACGTTCGCTCCGCCGCCGGCAGCGGCGGCGAGCGCGCCTCCCAAACCAGGATATCGCGCACGATCGGCACGAAGTCCTCGTACCAGCGTCGCAGCGTGGCGGCGTCGCGCTCGTTGAACGCGGCGAATGACGCCACCGTGCGCTCGATATCCGTCCACCAGCCGAGCATCCGCTCGTCGTTGGTGAGCATGGCGACGTTGAGTTCGGGCTCGACATAGCGCAGGCCATGGCTGTCGAGCTCAAGATCGGCGTACCAGGGCATCGACGTCACGGCGCGCTGAAAGAAGGCGTGGACGTTGTGCAGAAATCCGGGGTGGCGCGGATCCTCGACGGTCGCGAGGCCGCCGCCGGCGACGCTGGCGCGATCGAGCGCCAGCACTTTCATTCCCGCCTTGCCAAGATAGGCCTGGGTGATGAGGCCATTGTGCCCCGCCCCGATAATGATGGCGTCGTAGTCCCCGCTCATCACGCTCCCTGCTGTGTCGCGTAGAAAGTTGCCACGGCTATTCCATCCCGAGCAGCCGGTAGATGCGGCGCGCGTACTCGCCGAATCGCTCATGCGTCTTCATGTCGAGGGTGCGTGGGTGCGGCAGGGCGACGGGAAAGTGATCGGCCATGCGCGCCGGCCCGGCGGTCAGCACGATGACGCGAGTACCCAGGAATACCGCTTCCGTGATTCCGTGGGTGACGAAGATGATCGTCTTCTTCGCTTGCGCCCAGATGCGCAGCAGCTCGAGATTCATTTTCTCCCGCGTCAGCGCGTCGAGCGCGCCGAACGGCTCATCCATGAGGATGAGCTTGGGATCGTGGATCAGCGCGCGCGCGATGGCGGCGCGCTGCTGCATGCCGCCGGACAATTCGTAGGGATATTTGTCCTCGGCGCCGCCAAGGCCAACCAGCGCGAGCAGGTCGCGCGCCCGCGCGCGGCTTTCGGCCGGCGGCAGGCCGAGGATTTCCGCGGGCAGCAGCACGTTGTCGATGATCCGGCGCCATTTCAACAGCAGCGGCTGCTGAAAGACCATGCCGATATCGCGCGCTGGATTGAACGGCTCCGACGGCGTGCCGATCATGACCGTGCCGGAATCGTGCGGGTGCAGTCCGGCGAGGATTTTCAGCAACGTGGTCTTGCCGCATCCCGAAGGGCCGACCAATGACACCAGTTCGCCAGCCTCGACGTCGAAGCTCGCTTCCGAAATGGCGAGAAATTCCTCGCCGCGGGTGCGGTAGGTCTTGCGAACGCCGTCAAGCCTGATGAATGGCTCGCCCATTGCCGGCCTACCGGATGCGCGCGTCGCGCACGACGAGGAGATTTTCCAGCGCCAGCACGATGCCGTAGAGGACGACGCCGATGAGGGTGATGAGAATGACCGCCATGAACATCGCCGGGGTGTCGAGCGTCACCTGCACCTGCAACATCAGGTAGCCGAGCCCGCGGTCGGAGCCAAGAAATTCCCCGACGATGGCGCCGGCCACCGCGAGGATGGCGGCGACCTTCATGCCGGAGAAGATATAGGGCAAGGCGTTCGGCAACTGGATCTTGGCGAATATTTGCCAGCGTGAGCCCTTGAGCGCGCGCACGAGGTCGAGCAGGTCCGGCTCGACCTCGCGCAGGCCGCGCGCCGTCGTCAGCACGATCGGAAAGAAGCAGATGGCGAACGCCATCATGATGTTGGGCCCGATGCCGTATTTGAACCACACGATGATCAGCGGGCCGAGCGCGACCTTGGGAATCATGTTGAGGCTCACCAAGAGCGGCATGGCGACCAGCTCGAAGGTGCGGAACCACGAAAAAAGCAGCGCCGTGAGGATGCCGACAAACACGGCGAGCAGGTAGCCGCCGAAAATCTCCACCGACGTCACCCAGATATTTTCGAGCCAGCGGTAGTTGGGAATGAGCAGCGCCTCGATGGTCGCGCGCGGCGTCGGCATCACGAATCTGGGAACCTCGTGATAGACGACGAAGAACTGCCAGGCGGCGATCAGCGCGAGATGGCTGAGCGCGGCCAGTGAGTAGCGCTGCAATGTCTCCGCTCGATTGCTCACCATGAACTCCCTTGTCTCCGCCGCGCCCGCACCGGCGCATCGACTTTCATCCGCGTGGCCGCGCGTGACGCGGCAATTACGCAAGCCACCGATCGAGATTCTGCCGCACGAACTCGTCGTCGTTGAGATGCGGGTAGGCAGCGCAGACGCGGTCGATGGCCTGCGCCTGCCCGGCGCTCAACGTCTCGCTGCGATCGATGCACCATATGCCCGCAAGCAATCCCTGCCGACGCAGGATTTCGTGGCAACCGGCGATGACGCCGGCAAAGTCATTAGCGGCGTCGAAAATCGCGGCATTGCAATCGGTCAATTGCGCATCGAGGGTGAGAAAGTCGGCGACGATACCGCCGCCCGCGCGCGCGGCATGAATGCGTTCCAGCAGTTCGACCGCCCGCCTTGTCCACACGCTCCATTGGCCGAGCAGTCCGCCGCGCATATGGATCGATTTCGCCGCGCCGTCGACGGCGAGGTAAAATGGCGTGACCAGGTCGGCGATGATGTGATCGTCATTGCCGGTATAGAGCGTGACCCGGTCGGCGGCGTCGGCCTCCAGAACGCCGCGGATCACGTCGAGCGTACGGTAGCGGTTGAACGCGGCGATCTTGATCGCCACGACATTCTCGATCGCGGCGAATTGGCGCCAGAACGAGCGCGGCAGCAC
The DNA here is from genome assembly GCA_016195095.1 of Pseudomonadota bacterium. Classification (GTDB taxonomy): domain Bacteria; phylum Pseudomonadota; class Alphaproteobacteria; order Rhizobiales; family Xanthobacteraceae; genus JACQAE01. The sequence goes on along the minus strand of JACQAE010000149.1, from coordinate 3,036 downwards.
GATGCCGCCGACCGCGGGCTGAAGATAGAATCCGACCAAGGGAATCTCGCGCGCGAGGGTTTGCGCGTGGGCGATCAGGTCGTCCTCGCTCGCGCCCGCCATCGCGGCGAGCGAAAGAAGCGCGGCATGGTAGCCGAGATCGCGGGCGATGCGCGCCTCGCGCACCGCCTGCGCCGTGCGCCCGATGACGCCGGCGATCATGACCGGCCGCGCGGGGGCGGCCTGCGCCGCGCACGACATCGCGAGTTCAAGAACGGGCTGATAAAGGCCGACGTCGCGAATGGCGAACTGCGTCGTGTGCACGCCGACGGCGAGACCGCCGGCGCCGGCGTCGAGATAATAGCGGCTGAGCGCTTTTTGCCGACGGCGATCGAGCCGGCGATCGGCGTCGAGCGCCAGCGGATGGGCGGGAATCACCGCGCCGCGCCGCAGCGTCGCGAGAATTTCCGGATGCCAATCCTGCCAGCGCAGGCCCATCGGATGACCTTTTTAGGTAACCATATGGTTACAATTTCGCAATTCGCGCCCCGCGTCAACGGCGCGCCTGCCGCGCGCGCAACCCGCGTCGCGCGAAGACGGGCGGCCGGTAGGCGATGGCGTTGTGAATGATATCGACATTGTGCTGCTTGCGCCGCCGGCAGGCGGCGTCGGCGCCGAGATCGCGACCGAAGATGGCCGAGAGCGTCCAATTGTTGGACAGGTAAAAGTATCCGACCGCGGCGATCGTGATGTAGAGATGCACCGGGTCGATCCCGGCGCGAAACACGCCCTTGGCGACGCCGCGCTTGAGGATATCGCGGATCAGCGTGACCAGGGGACTGTGCAATTCGCGAATTTTTTCTGAGCGGCGCAGATGCCGGGCGCGATGCAGGTTTTCGTTATTGATGAGGCTAATCAGTTCCGGGTGTCGGCGCGAATAGTCGAAATTGAACTCCACCAGGCGCGCGATCGCGTCCTCCGGCTCGAGATGGTCGAGGTCGAGCGTGCGTTCGGTGCCGCGCAATCCCTCATAGACGCGCTCCAGCGCGGCGAGATAGAGGCCCTCCTTGCTGCCGAAATAGTGATAGATCATCCGCTTGTTGGCGCGCGCGCGGGTGGCGATCGCGTCGACGCGGGCGCCGGAGAGGCCCTTGGTGGCGAATTCATCCTGCGCCGCGGCGAGGATTGCGTCGCGCGTGCGGCGCGGATCGCGGTGATTTGCGGAGCGCGCGGTCATTGACAGTTCCTTGGACCAATCCTATCGTTGCTGGTAACTACGTGGTTACCACGAAGCCCAGCCGAACGTCGAGAACCGGATGACCGGCAGCGTCGGCGCCAGTTCGTCCCCGAGGAGGATGCCATGAAATCAATTTTGAAATTCACGGCGGTTACGCTGGCTTGCGTTGCTCTCGGCCCGGCGCCCGCCGCGGCGCAGAAGATTACGTTCGTTCTCAACTGGGTGGCCGGCGGCGATCATGCGCCGTATTTTTACGCGCAAAAATTGGGCCTGTACAAACAGGCCGGCCTCGATATCGATATCGAGACCGGACGCGGGTCGGCGGCATCGGCGCAAAAGGTCGGTGCCTGCGTTGCTCAGAGCGGCCTCTCCTACATGGCGGGCGTGCTGCTATTCCGCGGCAAGGGCGCCGATCTTGTCGGCGTGATGAACGTCTATGCCAATTCGCCGCAGGGGCTTTACTGGCTCAAGAGTTCCGGCATCAAGGGCGTGAAGGACCTTGTCGGCAAGAAGATCGGCAATCCGGCGGGCGACGGCGCGCGCACGATGTGGCCGGCATTGGCGAAGGCCAATGGCATCGACCCGAATTCGGTGACCTGGGTCAATATCGACGCCAACGCCAAGCTCGGCGCGCTCAAGGCCAAGACGATCGACGTGACGACCTCCTTCTTCAATATCCATCACATCTTCGCGCGTGAGCTCGGCGGCGACCTCGGGTTTCTCGCCTGGAAGGACGCCGGCATTAATCCCTACGGTAATTCGATCATCGTCAACGGCGCCTGGCTCAAGGACAACCGCGACAAGGCCGATAAGTTCGTGAAGATCACGCAGAAGGCCTTCGCCGATTGCGTCAAGAAGCCGGAGCCCTGCGTCGCCGCGCTTGTCGAGGCCAATGGCGCGCTGCGCGCCGACAACGAGATGACCAACTGGCATCTTGTGACCATCCTGATGAGCGACGATACGTCACGCAATGTCGCGCTCGGGTGGCATGATGACGCGCGCATGGCGGCGGATTACAAGCTGGTCGACGAGTATCTCAAGATGGAAAAGCCGTATGACGTGAAGACGGCCTATACCAACGCGTTCCTCGACAAGAACGTGAAAATGCCGCCAATCAGCCCGCCCAAGCTCTATTGAGGCGCGCGGCGCGGCGGAGCCCGCGCAATCCCTGCCGCGCGCGGCCGTTGCCGTTTCAACTAAGCTCCGGTCCGGCGACGGCATAGGTGCGATCGCCGACGTCGAGCGCCGCATGGCCGAGAACCATGCGCGTGAGCGGCCGCTGGGCGAGGAAGCCGCGCGCAGCCAAGGCATCATGCAGGGCCGCGCGCGCGTCCGGCACATCGACTTGCACGGGGCCTGGAATCATCGCCAGGCCGCGCACGAGGAGCGCCAAGGCGGTGGCGTCGTCCTGCGCCACCAAAGGCCCGAACTGGGTTGCCACGCGGCCGTCGCGCCCGAGCAGGTAGCCGGCAAGCGCGTTGTCTCGCCACGCAACCAGCGCCGCTCGCGGTAGCCGCAGGCGCAGGCGCGCGAGGACGTCGCCGCGGTCGGTGCCGAACGCGCTCGCGTCATAGGCGCATACCGCTGGCCAATCGGCCGCAACCATTGGCCGGATAATGGCACCGTCTGGCGCGCGCCGCGCGATGCCGGAATGCGCGGCGGTCGCGTTTGCCGCGCTTGCGCCGTCCTGCGCGATCAGGCGGCGATAGCTCCACGCCCCCTTGAAGCCGAGGCGGAGATAGACCGTCTGCCCGTCCGGCGTCGCGTCAAGCATCGCCATGAGCCCCGCGTCAAGGAGTTCCGCGATGCACAGGCGCGTC
>JACQAE010000148.1 GCA_016195095.1 Pseudomonadota bacterium | reverse complement strand
GTGGCGGCCGGAATGCTTGCCCATGACCAGCGAAGTCTGTTTCACGCCGACCGATTCCGGCGTCATGATTTCATAGGTCTGGGTGTGCTTGAGCATGCCGTCCTGGTGGATGCCGCTCTCATGCGCGAACGCGTTGCGCCCGACGATCGCCTTGTTGTACTGCACCGGAAACGAGGTCACGGCGGATACGAGCTTCGAGGCGCGCATCAACCTGGTCGCGTCGATGCCGGTCCAATAGGGCAGCACGTCATTGCGCACGTTGATCGCCATGACGATTTCCTCGAGCGCCGCGTTGCCGGCGCGCTCGCCGATACCGTTGACGGTGCATTCGATCTGGCGCACACCGGCATTGACGCCGGCGAGCGAATTGGCCACCGCCATGCCGAGGTCGTTATGGCAATGCGCGGAGAAACGTGCCGCGTCGGAATTGGGCACGCGCGCGCGCAGCATGTTGATAAGCGCGAAATATTCATCCGGCACCGTATAGCCGACGGTGTCGGGAATATTGATCGTCGTGGCGCCGGCCCGGATCGCCGTCTCGATGCAGCGGCAGAGAAAATCGTGCTCGCTGCGCGTGCCGTCCTCGCAACTCCACTCCACGTCGTCGGTATGGTTGCGCGCGCGCGTGACCTGCGCGGCGACCATGTCGAGAACCTCGTGCGGCTCCTTTTGCAGCTTGTATTTCATATGCACGGGCGAGGTCGAAATGAACGTGTGGATGCGCCCGCGCTTGGCCGGCTTGATGGCTTCGGCGCAGCGGTCGATGTCCTTGATCGCCGCGCGCGCGAGCCCGGCAATGACGGCGTTCCTGGCGCGCGTCGCGATCTCCTGCACGGCCGCGAAATCGCCGTCCGAGGCGATCGGGAAGCCGGCCTCGATAATGTCAACGCCCATGTCGTCGAGGAGTTCGGCGACTTCGAGCTTTTCCTCGTGGGTCATGGTCGCGCCGGGGCATTGCTCGCCGTCGCGCAGCGTGGTGTCGAAGATGACGACGCGGTCCTTCTCGGACTTGGCGTTCGTGCTCATGGGATGCATTCCTTCCGTGCGATTGCGCCGTGTGCGGCGCTCCTGGGTTTCCTTGCCGAAATCCCCTGAGTGCCAAGGCGCAGACGCCCGGCCGGCCCTCAGGGGCTGGTAAGAAGGAGCCCAGGAATGAGGGTGGCGCCGGGACGGCCAGCGGCCCCCGGGGCGATCACGCGGCACTTGCGACGGATCGACATGCCAACAACCCTCACAGACGCTCCAAGGTCGCGAAATTTGGTAAATGCCGCGTTAAGCTTGGGCGCAGAGGGCGATTTGTAAGGCGTTTTCCGCGCCCTCGCAAGGGGCGCCGCGCGGTTTGCCGCAAAAGCGTCGCGCCGCCGCGGGTCGGCGATTTGTCGCTTTTTGCCGGGCGAAGCGAATTCCACTTCACCGTGAAATGCTCTAGAAGCGGTCCGGTTGGGGTCGCGGCGCCGGTGGTCATCTGCGTTTTTGCCAGCGCCAGTTTGGCAATAGCGGTTTGGGAATGGCGGTCTTGGCTGCCGCAATGAGGGATCGACATGCGTGTTTACTACGATCGCGACGCGGATCTGAACCTGGTCAAGGGCAAGAAGGTCGCCATCATCGGCTATGGCAGCCAGGGGCACGCCCACGCGCTCAACCTGCGCGATTCCGGCGTCAAGGATATTGCCGTGGCGCTGCGCAAAGGATCGCAGGGCGTGCGCAAGGCCGAGGGCGAAAAGTTCAAGGTGCTCGAAGTCGCGGCGGCCGCGGCATGGGCCGACGTGATGATGATGCTCACGCCCGACGAATTACAGGGCGACATCTATCGCGATCACCTGCATGCCAATATGAAGAACGGCGCAGCGCTTATGTTCGCGCACGGACTCAATGTCCATTTCAACCTGATCGAGCCGCGCGCCGACCTTGACATCCTCATGATCGCGCCCAAGGGGCCCGGCCACACGGTGCGTTCCGAATATCAGCGCGGGGCGGGCGTGCCTTGCCTCCTCGCTATCCACAAGGACGCGTCCGGCAACGCCCATGACCTCGGCCTGTCCTACGCGTCGGCGATCGGCGGCGGACGCGCCGGCATCATCGAGACGACGTTCAAGGAAGAATGCGAGACCGACCTTTTCGGCGAGCAGACCGTGCTGTGCGGCGGTCTTGTCGAGCTGATGAAGGCGGGATACGAGACGCTGGTCGAGGCCGGCTACGCGCCGGAAATGGCTTATTTCGAGTGCGTGCACGAGGTCAAGCTCATCGTCGACCTCATCTACGAGGGCGGCATCGCCAACATGAATTACTCCGTCTCCAATACGGCGGAATACGGCGAATATGTTTCCGGCCCGCGCGTGGTGACGGGGCAGACCAAGGCCGAGATGAAGCGCGTGCTCGCCGACATCCAGTCGGGCCGTTTCGTCAGGGACTGGATGCTCGAGAACAAGGTCAACCAGACCTCGTTCAAGGCGACGCGCGCCAAGCTCGCCGAACATCCAATCGAGCAGGTCGGCGAGAAGCTGCGCGCGATGATGCCGTGGATCAAGGAACGCGCGCTGGTGGATCGTTCGAAAAACTGAGGCGAACGAACATGGCGGGAACGCGGGCCAGGGCGCGCTCGCGGGTTTTTCCCCATCGTATCGCGGCGTCGGCCGCGTTTGCGGGCGCAGGGGAGCGGAAGCAGCGTCTGGAAATGCGACAAAAGACAGCAGGATCGCTTTCATGATTCCACGCGGCATGAAAGCGCTCTAGCTTGATCCGCAAGGCGTTCGCACGGCGGCGAAGGGGGGCCGATGGACGAGGAAAGCGCGCGCGGAGCGGCCGTCGCGCGAGCGCCGGCCGCGGCGGTCTCGCTTCGCGCCACGACGGTTGCTTTCCGGCTCGCCGACGGCGCGACCTATACCGCGGTCGAGGACGCCTCGCTCGCGGTCGCCGATGGCGAGTTCGTCGCCATTGTCGGGCCTACCGGCTGCGGTAAATCGACACTCCTCAACGTCGCCGCCGGGCTCCTGGCGCCGTGCGCCGGTGGCGTCGCGATCTTCGGCGAACCCCTCCCCGGCCTTAACCGCGCCGCCGGCTACCTGTTCCAGGCCGAAGCGCTGTTTCCGTGGAAAACCGCGATCGAGAACGTCGCCATCGGCCTCGAAATCGACGGCGCCCCACCCGCCAAGGCGCGCGCGCGCGCCGCCGAATGGCTCACCCGCGTCGGCCTCGCGGGTTTTGGCGAGCGCTATCCGCACATGCTGTCCGGCGGCCAGCGCAAGCGTGTCGGCCTCGCGCAGGTCCTCATCCGCGACCCGAAGATCCTGCTCATGGACGAGCCGTTCGGCCCGCTCGACGCGCAGACGCGCCAGATCATGGGCAACCTCCTCCTCGACCTGTGGAGCGCCGACCGCAAGGCGGTACTGTTCGTCACCCACGACCTCGAGGAAGCCATCGCCCTCTCCGACCGCGTCGTGATCATGTCGGCGGGGCCGGCGGCGCGCATCATCGGCGACTGGAAGGTCGACATCGGCCGCCCGCGCGACATCGCCGAGGTCAAGCTTGAACGCGCGTTCCGCGAATTGCACCGCGACATCTGGCAGAAGCTCAAGGATGAGGTGCTCAAGGGCTACGCGCAGACGGGAGGCGGTTGATCGTGTCACGCGCGAGGCTCTTATTCCTGCAGGCCCTGGTCGCCGTCGTCGCCATCGCCATCTGGCATATCGGCACCAGCGTGCCGCTGTTTGGCGTCAAGCTGCTGCCGCCATTCTTTTTTTCCACCCCCTACGACGTCGCGGCGCGGGTGGTGAAATGGTTCGTCGAGGGATCGATCTGGAAGCACCTGTGGATCACCCTCATCGAGGCCATGCTCGCCTTTGTCATCGGCTCGCTCGGCGGCGTGACGATCGGCTTCTGGTTCGCGCGCAAGCCGCTGGTCGCCGCGGTCTTCGATCCCTACGTGAAGATGATCAACGCGTTGCCGCGGGTGGTGCTCGCGCCGATTTTCGCGCTCTGGCTCGGCCTCGGCATCTGGTCGAAGGTGGCGCTCGGCGTGACGCTGGTGTTCTTCATCGTCTTCTTCAACGTCTACCAAGGCATCAAGGAAGTCAGCCCGACGATTCTTTCCAACGCGCGCATGCTGGGCATGAACGAGCGCCAGCTCATGCGCCATGTCTATTGGCCCTCGGCGCTGTCGTGGATGTTTTCCTCGCTGCACACCTCGGTCGGCTTCGCCGTGGTCGGCGCCGTGGTCGGCGAATATCTCGGCTCCGCCGCCGGCCTCGGCTATGTCATCCAACAGGCCGAAGGCGTGTTCGACGTGGCCGGCGTATTCGCGGGCATGTTCGTGCTTGCCGCCTTCGTCATCGTAATCGACACGCTCGTGACCGCCGTTGAAAAGCGGCTGTTGGTGTGGCGCCCGCTGGCGGCCGAAACACGCACCTGAGGCGGCCGCGCAATTGCGCGCCGGCAGGCGCGAAACTATGATCAGGCATCGCAATCGGGCCTTGTGCGGGCCCCGGGAGGACGACGAATGACATTCGCCAGGACGACACTCGGCGCGCTCGCGCTGACCTTTGCCTTCGCGCAGGGCCTCAACGCGCAGGCGGTCGAGAAAAAGGACGTCTCGCTCGGGGTGGGCGGCAAGGGGCTGCTCTACTACCTGCCGCTGACGCTCGCGGAGCAATTGGGCCACTTCAAGGAACAGGGGCTCAACGTCACGATCAGCGACTTCGCCGGCGGCTCCAAGTCCTTGCAAGCGCTAATTGGCGGCTCCATCGACGTCGTGGCCGGCGCCTATGAGCACACGATCCGCATGCAGGCCAAGGGCCAGGACATCAAGGCCATTGTCGAGCTTGGCCGCTTCCCCGGCATGGTGCTCGCGGTCAAGAAGGAACATCAAGCCAAGGTGAAGACGTTCGGCGATCTCAAGGGCATGAAGGTCGGCGTCACCGCACCCGGATCCTCGACCAATTTCCTGCTTAATGCGCTCCTCGCCAAGGACGGCCTCAAGCCGACCGACGTTTCGATTATTGGCGTCGGCGCCGGCCCGAGCGCGGTCGCCGCCATCAAGAAAGGCGACATCGACGCGCTGGTCAATCCCGACACGGTCATTTCCAAGCTGCCCCCGGCTGGCGACGTCTACATCCTCGCCGACGCCCGCACCGAAGAAGGCAACATGAAGCTGTTCGGCGGCAACAATCCGGCGGCGGTGCTCTACGCCAAGACCGACTTCATCGAAAAGAACCCGGTGACGGTGCAGAAGCTGGTCAACGCCACATGCTCATCCAATTCGACACCGAATTGCGCACCGCCAAGGTCGATCTGGCCAAGACGTTCGATGCCCGGTTCATCAAGAAGGCGGCGGGCATGTAGTTCGGGCGGCGACGCGTTTTCCGATTTGGGAGATTTGGGATCGATGCGCGCGAACGCGGCGAGGGCGACCTTGCCGCGTTCTTATTGTCGTGAACGTTGCGCCGCCGTCTCGGCGTGGAAATGGCGACATGAACATCCTGTCGATCCAGTCGCACGTCGCCCATGGCTATGTCGGCAATTGCGCCGCCGTGCCGGCCTTGCAGCTCATGGGCTGCAACGTGTGGCCCATTCACACCGTTGAATTTTCCAACCATCCCGGATACGGCGCCTACACGGGCCGCGTCGTCGACGCGGCGGCGATTCGCGACCTCGTGGCCGGGATCGAGGCGCGCGGCCTCCTGGCGCGCTGCGACGGCGTCGTTTCCGGCTATCTCGGCACCGCCGCCAATGGCGAGGCGGTCCTTGACGCGGTCGAGCGGGTCAAGCGTGCCAATCCGGCGGCGCACTATTGCTGTGACCCGGTGATCGGCGACGCCGAGCGCGGCGTCTATGTCGATACGCGCATCGCCACGTTCCTGCGCGAGCGCGGCGTCGGCGCCGCCGATATCGCGACGCCCAATCATTTCGAGCTCGACACGCTGACCGGCACGAAAACGCCGGCCCTGTCCAAGCTGCTGCGCGCCATCGATACCTTGCATCGCATGGGCCCGCGCACCGTCTTGGTGACGTCGGTGCGCACCGACGACGTGCCCGAGGACGCGATCGATCTCATCGTCTCCGACCCCGGCGGCCGCTTTCGCGTGCGCACGCCGCGCCTGGCGATCGGCGTGCATGGCGCCGGCGATATGATCGCCGCGTTGTTCTTGGCGCATATCCTGCGCGGCGAAACGCCGGGGCGGGCGGCGGCGCGCGCGGCGGCATCCGTCTTTGGCGTCATCCGCCGCACGGCGACAGCCGGCGCGCGCGAATTGCTGCTCGTCGAGGCGCAATGCGAAATCGCCACGCCGGCGGCGCGATTTACCGCGCAACCCCTATGACCGGCATCGCCGACTTTCCGGCCGGCGGCGGTGTCGGCCAAACCGCCATCGCGGCCGGGCGCCATTCGCCGTCACCGCGGCGGACGCATGCGACGCGCAAGCCAAAGCGCCACCTCACGCGGCGCGCTCGTGGCGCCGCCGCCCGCGGCGCGCAGGTTGGCCTGACGCATGGTCGCGACATCGAGGGCGCCGACGAGCGGCGTCAGCGCGTCGATGAAGGCGCGGTCGCGCGCGCGTTTTGGCGCCACCAGCAGAATCGCGTCATAAGGCGGGATCGCCTGAAGCGGGTCGTCGAGCACGCTGAGATGGAATTGCGCGATCTGGCCGTCGCTGGAATAGGCCGCGATGACGTCGATCTCGCCGCCGGCGGCGGCGCGATACATGAAGTTCTGCTGCATCTGCCGCTCTTCGCGAAACGCCAAATGATAGGCGTCGCGCATCGCCTTCCATTCCGGGCGCGCGAAAAATTCATAATCGCCGGCGATTGACAGGCGCGGCGCATGGCGCGCGAGGTCGGCGATGGAGCGCACGCCGAGCGCCTGCGCGCGCCCGCGCGGCATCGCCAGCGCGTAGGCATTTTCAAATCCAAGCCCGCCCAGCATGCGCACGCCATGCCTGGCCGCCAGCCACTCGCCGACCTCCGCCATAACTTCGGCGCGCGACTTGACGTCGGCGCGCTTAAGCGCGTTGGCCCAGATCGTTCCCGTGTAATCGACATAGGCGTCGATTTCGCCGGCGACGAGGGCATCGAATATGACGCTCGATCCCAGCCCATCCTTCTGGCCGGCCGGCAGTCCCGCCGCGCGCAGGCGCTGCTCGATAAGGGCTGCCAGCACGTATTGTTCGGTAAACGGCTTGGCGCCGATCAGGTAACGCGCCTGCGGCCGCGAATGCGCCGGCGCCAGCGCCGCCGTGACGACGAGGAGGAGGCCAACCAGTCCAAAGGCAACCCGGGCGCGGCCGCGCGAGCGCAGGCCCGTCTCCACCAGCGCCAAGAGCTGATCGACGACGAGCGCCAGCGCCGCCGCCGCGACACAGCCAAACAGCACGAATATCCAGTTCTGTGTCTGCAACCCGGCAAAAATGTAGTTGCCGAGCGAGGTCTGGCCGATCGGCGTTGACAGGGTCGCCGTGCCGATGACCCACACGGAAGCGGTGCGCACGCCCGCCATGATCATGGGCACGGCCAGCGGCAGTTCCACCATCAGCAGCGACTGTCGCGGCGTCATGCCGACTCCCGCCGCCGCCTCGCGTATGTCGGCATCGATGCCGGCGAGGCCGGCGATGGTATTGCGCACGACCGGCAGCATGCTGTAGAGCGCCAATGCCAGCACCGCCGGAAGAAAGCCGAGCGCGGAAAATTCGAAGCCGAACAGGCGCGCGCTCAGCGCCGCCAATGCCAGCAACAGCGGGTAGAACAGCGCCAATAGCGCGAGGCCGGGAATTGTCTGCACCACGCTCGCGAACACAAGCAAGGCACCACGCAGCGCCGGCCGGCGCATCGACAAGAACGCGAGCGGCAGGCTTGCCGCCAGGCCCAGCGCCAGCGCGGCGGCGCTGACAAGCACGTGGCCGGAGAGATAGTCGGGGAGCCGCGCCACGGCGTCGGCGATGCGCGGGTCGAGCATGGTCATGATCGCGGCGCGCGCATGATGGCGGAAAGCCGCTCGGCCTGGCGGCGCGGCGTCTGCAAGAGCGCGCGCACCTCGGAATCGGTATCGTCGATCAGCGCCCGCGGCGCGCCGATCGCGATCAGGCGTCCGGCGCGCAGGACCGCGACCCGGTCGGCGAGCAGCATCGCCTCGAGCATGTCATGGGTGATTATGATTGTCGTCAGGCGCAGCGTATCGTGCAGGGCGCGATAGTCGGTGGCGAGCGCGTCGCGCGTCGCCGGATCAAGCGCGCCGAAAGGTTCGTCCATGAGCATGACGCGCGGGCTGGCGGCCAGCGCGCGCGCGACGCCCACGCGTTGGCGCTCGCCGCCGGAAAGCTGGTGCGGATAGCGGTCGCGGTAGCGCCCCGCGTCGAGGCGCACGAGCGCGAGCAGCGCGTCGACGCGCGCCGATATCGCGGCCGCCGCGTCGCCGCGCAGGCGCAGCGCGATGGCCGCGTTCTCCGCCACGGTCATGTGCGGAAATAGCCCGACACCTTGGAACACGTAGCCGATGCGCCGTCGCAGCGCGATCGGATCGACGCCGCGCACGTCCTCGCCGCCGACGCTCACCACGCCGCTCGTCGCCTCGGTCAGTCGATTGACGTGACGCAGCAGCGTCGTCTTGCCCGAGCCGGATCGGCCGACGATGGCGAGAAGCTCGCCCTCCGCGACCGCCAACGTCACGCCATCGAGGACGCGCTCGCTATCGGCGCCATAGGTCTTGCTCACCTGGTCAAACGCGATCGCGGCCGCAACCGTCATTGCTTTATCGCAGCGCTGCATTGGAGCGCTTCCCGTCGCGCCGAAATCGCGAAGCCGCCAGCTTCCCGCCAGTTGCCACAAGCCGGACGCACCTGCGCATTAGCATGGGCCGGCGCGCGGAGCCAGCGCGTCGCGCGGCGGCACCCGCACTTGACGCGCGGCGCCATGCGCTGCACCAAGCCGGAATGAGCGGCAGTCCAATCGTGGCCTTCGATCGTCTGGACTTCACGGTCGCGCGGCGGCGCTGGGCCTTCGCCGTCGCGCGACGCGCCGATATCGACGCGTATTTCACGGCGCGCCGGGCGCGCACGCCGGAAATCTGGAACGGAAACGTGCTGCTGCTCGGCGCCCACAGAATCGAAGGGCGCGTTTTGAGCGGAACATTTTTCGCGACCGACTATGCGAGCTTTCTTGCCTGGCTTGACTGGAACTGTCCGGGCGGCGAGGCGACCAATTGTTTCGCCATGGCGGCGCTGCGTGGGTCGGACGGTGGTTTCCTCATGGGCGTGATGGCCGCCCATACCGCCAATCCCGGCCGTATCTATTTTCCCGCCGGAACGCCCGATGCGGGCGACATCATGGATGGGCGCGTCGATTTCGAGGCCGCGGTGCTGCGCGAATTGACCGAGGAGACCGGCGTCGGCGCGACCGAGATCGCGATCACGCCCGGCTGGCAGGCGGTACTGGCGGGGCCGCGCCTGGCGATCATGAAGGTGATGCAGGCGAGCGTGCCGGCCGCGGCCCTGCGCGCGCGTATTCTTGAATTCCTCGCGCGCAGCCGGCGCGCGGAACTGGCGGATGTCCGCATCGTTCGCGACCGCCGCGATTTCGACCCGGCCATGCCGCCTTTCGTGACGGCATTTCTTGAGCATTTCTGGGAAAATGGTGCTTGAATGCGGGGTCTGGCGGCGACGCCGCCGACGTTGCGAGGTGATCCGTGAAATTCGCCAAGCTCGCGCAATGCTACCGCATCGACAAGCCCGACCGATTCCGCCTCCAGGCCTTCGATCCGACCGAGACGTGCGGGCTTGATATCGGCAAGGACGAGGCCAAGGTGATGCTCGCCAATGGCGTCGCGCAATTGTCCGCCCTGCAGGAGCAGCTTTACGCGCAGAACCGCTGGGCGGTGCTGGCGGTATTCCAGGCCATGGACGCCGCCGGCAAGGACGGCGTCATCAAGCACGTCATGTCGGGAGTCAATCCGCAGGGTTGCCAGGTGCATTCGTTCAAGGCGCCGAGCGCGGAGGAGCTCGACCATGATTTTCTCTGGCGCGTGGCCAGGCGCCTGCCCGAGCGCGGCCGCATCGGCATTTTCAACCGCTCGCATTACGAGGAAGTGCTGGTGGTGCGCGTGCATCCCGAGTTCCTTGAGCGCCAGCGGCTGCCCGAGGGCCTGGCGGGCAAGGATCTGTGGAAGCGCCGATTCAAGAGCATTCGCGGCTTCGAGCGCCATCTTGCCGCCAATGGGGTCTTGGTTCTGAAGGGGCAAGCTCGGGCTGGAATATCCGCGCATCAAGGGGCCGGCGCTGACCGAGATGGAAAAGGTGCGCGCGGCGCTGGCGGCCGAGGGGCCTTCGGCGCCGCACCAGGGACGCCGGGTCAAGGCGCGTTAGCGTATCTTGCGGCGAAGCGGGAACCGGCTCGCCGCGGAACCGGCGCCGGCTCGGCGCGACGGCCGATCCTACATCGTCTCCGGCCCACGGCTGATGGCGACGACGCCGGTGCGCGAGATCTCCACCAGGCCGAGCGGGATCATCAGCGCAATGAACTGCTCGATCTTGCCTGATCCCCCGGTGATCTCGAACACGAAGCTTGCGGTCGAGGCGTCGATCACGCGCGCGCGGAAGGCGTCGGCGAGACGCAGCGCCTCGACGCGACTCTCACCCTTGCCGCGAACCTTGACCATGGCAAGTTCGCGCTCGATCGCCGGCCCCGCGATGGTCATGTCGACGACGCGATGCACCGGCACGAGCCGCTCGAGCTGGTGCTTGATCTGCTCGATCACCATCGGCGTCCCGCGCGTCACGATGGTGATGCGCGAGAGATGCTTCTGGTGCTCGGTCTCCGACACGGTCAGGGAATCGATATTGTAGCCACGGCCGGAGAACAGGCCGATGACGCGCGCTAGCACGCCCGGCTCGTTATCCACGATAACGGCGAGCGTGTGGGTCTCGACGGCCTGCGACACGGTCGCCGCCGGGTAGTGCGTGGTACTGCTCACGGTGCATCATCCTCGAACGTTGCTGCGTTTCGCCGCCATGGCTCACACCATCATCTTGCCTTCCTCGGTCACCGCGTCCTCGATGCTTTCCGCCGCGTCGCCAAGGATCATCTCGTTATGCGCGCGCCCGGAGGGAATCATCGGAAAGCAGTTCTCGGACTGATCGACCACGCAGTCGAAGATGACCGGCTTATTGACATTGATCATCTCGGCGATGGCGGCGTCGAGGTCGGCGGGGTTGGTGCAGCGGATGCCGACGGCGTGATAGGCCTCGGCGAGCTTGACGAAATCCGGCAGCGCATCGGAATAGCTCTGCGAGTAGCGCCCGCCATGCAGCAGCTCTTGCCACTGGCGCACCATGCCCATGTACTGGTTGTTGAGGATGAACACCTTGACCGGCAATCGGTACTGAACCGCCGTCGACATTTCCTGCATGTTCATCAGGATCGACGCCTCGCCGGCGATGTCGATGACCAGGGCCTCTGGATGCGCCATCTGCACGCCCACGGCCGCCGGCAGGCCGTAGCCCATGGTGCCGAGCCCGCCCGACGTCATCCAGCGGTTGGGCTCCTCGAAGCCGTAAAGCTGCGCCGCCCACATCTGGTGCTGGCCGACCTCCGTGGTGATGTAGACGTCCTTGCCCTTGGTCGCCGCGTAGAGCCGCTCGATGGCGTATTGCGGCTTGATGATGTCCTTTGAATTCTTGTAGGCGAGCGACTTGCGCGCGCGCCATTGCGCGATCTGTTTCCACCAAGCCGCCATGGCCGCCTTGTCCGCCGCGGCCGCGCCGGTGCGCCACAGCCGCAGCATGTCCTCGAGCACGTGCCCGCAATCGCCGATGATCGGGATCTCGGCCTTAACGTTCTTGTTGATCGAGGACGGGTCGATATCGATGTGAATCTTCCTGGAGCCGGGCGCGAAGGCGTCGAGCCGCCCGGTGATGCGATCGTCGAAACGCGCGCCGACGCAGATCATCACGTCGCAATCATGCATCGCGAGGTTGGCCTCATAGGTCCCGTGCATGCCGAGCATGCCGAGCCATTGCGGGTCGGAGGCGGGAAAGGCGCCGAGCCCCATGAGGGTCGAGGTGATCGGAAAACCGGTCAGCTTGACGATCTCGCGCAGGAGCTGGCTCGCCGCCTTGCCGGAATTGATCACGCCGCCGCCGGTGTAGAACAGCGGCCGCTTGGCGTGGCGCATCAGCTCGACCGCGGCGCGGATGCGCTCGAGATCGCCCTTGACCTTGGGCTGATAGGTCTTGTGCTGGATGTTCTTGGGGCCCTGGTAGAGGCCCTTGGCGAACTGGATATCCTTGGGGATATCGACGACCACCGGGCCGGGGCGCCCGGTCTTGGCGACGTAGAACGCCTCGTGCAGCACGCGCGCCAGGTCGGCGATGTTCTTGACCAGGTAATTGTGTTTCGTGCACGGGCGGGTAATGCCGACGGTGTCGCATTCCTGGAACGCGTCGTTGCCGATGAGATGCGTGGGAACCTGCCCAGTGATGACCACGAGCGGGACCGAATCCATCAACGCGTCGGTCAGGCCGGTCACCGCATTGGTCGCCCCCGGCCCGGACGTGACCAGCACGCAGCCAACCTTGCCGGTCGAGCGCGCGTAGCCTTCCGCCGCATGCACCGCGCCCTGCTCATGGCGCACAAGAATGTGGTGCACGCGCTGTTGATGAAAGAGCGCGTCATAGATCGGAAGCACGGCGCCGCCAGGATATCCGAACAGATGTTCGACGCCTTGATCGGCCAGCGCCTCGATCACCATTTCCGCGCCAGTCATTTCCCTGCTCATGCTCAGCTCCGTTGCCCGTCACATCGCGTGCGTGAAGAATCAAAAAGGGGCCCGAGAGCCCCTGTTCGCGCATCGCCAGCTACACGGACGGCCTAGCCATCCGCGGCGATGCGCGACGTTACGATAAGGATAATTTTATTGCGCACGAAATGGGTCTCGCGTTATTTCGTTGCTCTTATACGCAGCGCACCAAAGAGCGTCAAGTGCCTTCGCGCCGCCGGGTCGCCGTTGCATGGCGGCCACGCAGCGCGGCGAGGACTCGTAGCGGTCGGCAGCGCGAAAATCAACCGGCTCGCGCCGCCCATCCGCCCATGAAAATGTGACGGGTTCGAACACCCATGGGCAGGTTGCCGCGCCTATTGCCGCAGCCGCGCGATGGCGGGCATGCGTGTCAACGCCTCGAATGCGGCCGCGGGCGGCATTGACGGCCAGTCGGTGAGCTGGTGGCGGAACCAGGTGAACTGGCGCTTCACATAGCGGCACGTGTCGTTGCAGGCGCCTGCGCGCGCGGCAGCAAGCGTGATTTCGCCGCGCAAATGGCGCAGGAACCAGGGAACGCCATGCGCCTTCATCGCCGGCAATTGCGGGTCGAGATTGCGCGCGGCAAGCGCGCGTATCTCCTCAAGCGCGCCGGCCGCGAGCATGGCGTCAAGCCGCGCGGCGATGCGCGCGCGCAACTGCGCCCGCTCGGGGGCGAGGAACAGTTTCACGCAAGTCGCCGGGTCGATCAGCGCGGCCATGCCGTCGCGCTGCCAGGCCGACAGCGGGCGCCCGGTGGCCTCGATGACTTCGAGCGCGCGCGCGACGCGGGAACGGTCATTGGGCTTGAGGCGCGCCGCCGCGTCAGGATCGCGGCGCGCAAGCTGTGCGTGCAACGCCGCCGCGCCCTGCGCGTCAAGCCGCGCGCGCACCGCGGCGCGGATATCGGCGGCGACCGGCGGCACGTTGGCGAGGCCGCGCGTCAGCGCCTTGAAATAAAGGCCGCTCCCGCCGACCACAATCGCCACCAGCGCGCGCCGGCGAATTTCAGCGAGCGCTCCCGCGGCATCGGCAAGATAGCGCCCGACGGAATAGTTTTCGCCGGCATCGACATGGCCATAAAGGAGATGCGGCGCGGCCGCCTCGTCTTGCGCGCTCGGGCGCGCGGTGACGATGCGCAAGTCGCCATAGACCTGCATCGAATCGGCGTTGATGATCACGCCACCGACATGGCGCGCCAGAAGCAGCGCCAGCGCCGACTTACCGCTCGCGGTTGGCCCGCTGATCAGGATCGTCGTCATGGCGGCGTGACACCGGCCTTGCCCGCGTTGCGGGCGCGGGCGCCGCGACGGGTCGGACGATCGCCCGCGCCGCGCCACTGGCGTGCGATCCGTCGCGATCGAATGCGCGTCGCGATTTGATCGCTGATTCGCAGACGATCTTGTCGCAATACCGCTTCCCGCTTTTCGCCATCATGCTCTAAAGCATTTTTGCCGAAACGGATACCGATTCGGCGCAATATGTTCTAGATACGCCGATCGTCGCGTTGCGGAGATTCCCTTGACCCTCGTCAAACCCTTTCGCGCCCTGCGCCCGGCGCCAGGCCGCGCTGCCGAAATTCTCGCCCCTCCCTATGACGTTCTTTCGAGCGCGGAAGCCGCGGCGCACGCGGCGGAGCGGCCGTGGAGCTTTCTGCATATATCGCGGCCCGAGATCGACCTCGAGGCGGGCGTCGATCCTCATGACGAACGCGTCTACGCCACGGCGGCGGGCAATCTCGGGCGCATGATCGCGGCGGGCGTGCTCATGCGCGACGCGCGGCCGTGCTATTACGCCTACCGGCTATCGGGCCACGGCCGCGCGCAGACCGGCCTTGCCGCCATTGCCTCGCTCGCCGACTACGCGAGCAACCGCATCCGCAAGCACGAGCTCACGACACCGCTCAAGGAGGATGACCGCGTGCGCCAGGTCACGGTGCTCAACGCGCAGACGGGGCCGGTCATGCTGGCCTATCCGGCGGCGGCGGCGCTCGACGCGCTGCTCGCGCGCGCGAGCGCCGGCGCGCCCGCCGTCGATGTCGTCGCCGATGACGGCGTGCGCCACCAGATGTGGGTCATTGGCGAAACCGAGGCGATCGAGTCGCTGACCCGCACGGTGGATGCGCTGCCCGCGCTCTATATCGCCGACGGCCACCACCGTTCGGCGGCGGCCGCGCGCGTCGCGCGAGCGCGCGCCGCGCCGGGCGCCGACGCCGCGCATGACTATTTTCTCGCGGTTTTGTTTCCGCACCACGAAATGACCATCCTCGATTACAGCCGCGTGCTGCGCGATCTCAACGGCCACACGCCGGACACGCTGCTCGCGGCGTTGCGCGCGCGCATGGCGGTCGAGGCGATCGACCGCGCCGCCAAGCCAACGAGCGGCGGCGAATTCGCCCTCTGTCTTGGCGGGCGCTGGTACCGGCTGACGCTGCCGCGCGCGGCCGTTCCCGCCGACGACCCGATCGCGCGCTTGCCGATGACGCTGCTCACGCGCCACGTGATCGAACCCATATTCGGCGTCACCGACCCGCGCACCGACAAACGCATCGATTTCGTCGGCGGTGGGCGCGGCCTGGAAGAACTCGAGCGCCTCGTCGTCTCCGGCGAGATGGCGGCGGCGCTCGCGCTCTACCCGACGGCGATGGCCGACGTGATGGCGGTCGCCGACGCCGGGGGCATTATGCCGCCGAAATCGACATGGTTCGTCCCCAAGCTCGCCGACGGCATGGTCAGCCACTTGCTCGATTAGAGCGCTTTCCGCTTTAATTAAATTGGAAAGCGCACTATTTTCCTTGGCTTTTTTCCTTGGCTTCGTCGCATTTTCCGCCGCGAACGGGTTCCCGCTTCGCCGGAAAATGCTCTAGGGCCTTATCGCTTCAGGTTGAAACGTGCGACGACCCTAACCCTTGTTCCGCGAACGATCTTTTCCGAAAAGCGGTTCCCACTTTTCGGGATCATGCTCGAGCGCGATTTCCGCGCTAAGCGCGCTTCGGTCGAGCACGTCACCGCCGTGATTCGCGCCGGCAAACCGGAAACCAGGACGCCGCGAAACCCGTGCCGGGACCGCCGCCTTATTCCAGCGGCAACACCACGAATTGCGTGTCGCCCTGCGCGTTCATGACCAGCATCATGGCGGTCTTCTTGCCGTCCTTCTTGAGCCGGTCGAGGCGCTTTTGCAAATCGTCGGTTGAGTTCACCGGCTCGTACATGACCTCGACGATCACGTCGCCAGCCTTGAGCCGCTTGTCGGCGGCGGCGGATGCCGGATCGACGGCGGTTATAAGGACGCCGGTGACGCTGTCCTTGAGCTTGTGGCGTTTGCGCAATTCGTCGTCGAGATTGGTGAGTTGCAGGCCGAGCGTCTTTTGTACGACGCCCTTGGACTCCGGGCCGGTCTCGCTCTTGAGCGAGGCCTGCAGCTTCTCGCCGTCTTCCAGGCGGCCGATCTTGACCGTCTTGCGCTCCTCGGCGCCCTTGCGGATGACGACGACCTCGACCTCCTTGCCGACCGCCGTGTCGGCGACGGCGCGGGGCAGATCGCGCATTTCCTTGATGTCCTTGCCGTCGAAGCCACGACCACGTCGCCGGCCTCGATGCCGGCAGGCTTGGCCGGGCCCTTGTCGTCGATGCCCGCGATCAGCGCCCCGCGCGCCGGCTTGATGCCAAGGCTCTCGGCGATCTCATCGGTCACCTGCTGGATGCGCACGCCAAGCCAGCCGCGCCTCGTTTCACCGAAATTGCGCAACTGGTCGATCACCGCGATCGCCGTCTTGGCCGGCACCGCGAAGCCGATGCCGATCGAGCCGCCCGACGGTGAGATGATCGCCGTGTTGACGCCGATGACCTCGCCGTCGAGGTTGAACAGCGGACCGCCGGAATTGCCGCGATTGATGGCCGCGTCGGTCTGGATGTAATTGTCATAGGGCCCGGAGTTGATGTCGCGGTTGCGCGCGGAGACGATGCCCGCCGTGACCGTCCCGCCAAGGCTGAACGGATTGCCGATGGCGATCACCCATTCGCCGAGACGCAGCTTCTCGGAATCGCCGAACTTGACCGCCTTCAACGGCTTTTCCGGCTTGACCTTCAACAGCGCGATGTCGGTCTTCTTGTCGTTGCCGATGATCTCGGCCTTGAGCCGCGTCCCGTCATTGAGAATGACGTGAATCTCGTCGGCCTCCGAAATCACGTGGTTGTTGGTGACGACCAATCCCTGCTGCGCGTCGATGATAAATCCGGAGCCCAGCGAATTGACGCGGCGCGATCCGCGCTGGTTGTTGTCGCCGTCGCCCTGGCCGCGGCGATTCTTGAAAAAATCGCGGAACAGTTCGTCGAGCGGGGAATCCTGCGGCAGCTGCGGCATCTGGCGCGCGCGCGCCTCGACCTTCTGCGATGTCGAAATATTGACCACCGCATCGATCACCTGTTCGGCGACATCGGCCACCCCGTCCGGGCCGCGGGCATAGCCAGCGGTCGCGTAAAGGCATATGGCCACGACAATTGCGAAACCGCCGCGGCGCCGCCGCGGCACCTGAACGCAGGGATAGCCAGTCATGGCTTGTCGTCTCCTCAAAAGAGCGGCGCAATAAAGTCTTGGGCAACCTTGCGACGGACAGCGCACGCGCGCAAGTGCAACCACGGCGGTAGCGCCCTTAGCGCGACATTGGGGCGGAATAGCGCGCGCCCCCATCGCGCGCCCGCGCCGGCCGGGAACACGTGGAAATCCCGCGCAGGATCAGATCATTAGGCGGCGGTCGGAAGGCCGGGCCGGCGGCCGGATCCCGGCGCCGGCTGGCATCTGTCACACACCCGTGACCCCCGTTTGCGCGCCCGGCTCACCCGCGTACGAGCCATACCACCACGACGCCAAGCACCGCGCTGACCATGCCGATGATTCTCATGGCCGCCTCGGGCGTTTCGATGAGCGCCGCCGCGGCGCGCTTGGCCGCCTGCGGAAAGGCCGCGCAGACGATTCCCTCCACGACAAACACCAGGCCGATGGCAACAATAAAATCCGACATTGCGGGCCCAAGGCGCTTCTACGCGGGATATTCCGTGGCGCCAACATGCCGGCACGCGATCGCGCGTGGCGGGGTCGCGCCAGCGCCGACGCGCGGCGTCACAGGCATCGCGTCAAATGCGCGCCACCGCGCGCCGCATCCGGGATGCGCGCGCCGCCATGGGCGACGCGCGACACCGCAATCAATTTCCGCCACCCGGCACGGCGGCGGGACTGGCCGTGGGCGCGCTTCTCGCCGCCGGCGGCTTCGGCGCGGCGGGCGCTTCACGCGGTTGGCCACTCGGATCGCTGAAGTAGCGGAAGAAGTCGGAATCCGGCCGCAGCACCATGCGCGTATCGCTCGACTTGAGCCCTGCCTCGTAGGCCTGCATCGAGCGATAGAAGGCAAAGAAATCCGGGTCTTTTCCGAACGCGTCGTTGAAGATGCGGTTGCGTTCCGAATCGCCTTCGCCACGCATCTGCTCGGCCTTTGCCGTCGCTTCGGCGACCAGCACGGTCACTTCGCGGTCGGCGCGCGCGCGGATTTCCTGCGCCCGCTGGTTGCCTTGCGCGCGAAACTCCGCCGCCTCGCGCTGACGCTCGGTCTGCATGCGCTGGTAGACCGCCTGGCTGTTCTGCTCGGGCAGATCGACGCGGCGGATGCGCACGTCGATGATGTTGATCCCGAACGCCGCCGCCTCGCGATCGAGCTGCGCGAGGATGAGGCTCATGAGCTTGGCGCGATCGTCGCGCACCAGGTCCTCGAGCGAGGATTCGCCCAGCACGCGCCGCAGCGCCGAGTTGAGCAGCGTCGAGAGCCGCGAATTGGCGCCCTCGATCGAGTTCACCGCCTGATAGAACTTGAGCACATCGATAATCTTATAGCGGGCGAAGGCATCGACCACGAGGCGCTTCTGGTCGGCGGCGATCAACTCCTGCGCGGGATTTTCGAGGTCGAGGATGCGCTTGTCGACATAAATCACGTTGTCGATCAGCGGAATCTTGAAGTTGAGGCCGGGCTGGGTGACCACGCGCACCGGCTGACCGAGCCGCACGACCAGCGCCTGGCGCGTCTGATACACGGTAAACAGCGATCCGTAGCCGACGATCAGGGCAAGGACCACGATAATGACGGCGATGCCGCCGGCGATGCCGAGTTTCATCGTGTGCCTCCGCTCTGGCGTTGCTGGGTGGGCACCGACTGTTGCGATGGCGGCGCCGGTGGCGGCGCGCGGCGCGTGAGTTCGTTAAGCGGCAGGTAGGGAACCACGCCCGAGCCACCCGAGCCGCCGGAATCGAGAATTATCTTGTCGGTACCGCCGAGCACCCTTTCCATCGTTTCCAGGTACATGCGTTGGCGCGTAATCGCCGGTGCCTTGCGATACTGATCGAACACCTGACTGAAGCGCGACGCCTGGCCGCGCGCTTCCGCGACGGTTTGTTCGCGGTAGGCTTCAGCCGACTGTGTGACCTGCGCCGCCCGCCCGCGCGCGTCCGGCACCACGCGATTGGCGTAGGTGCGCGCCTCGTTCTGGGCACGCTCGAGGTCGGCGCGCGCCGCCTGCACGTCGCGGAAGGAATCGATCACCTGCTGCGGCGGATCGACCTTCTGCATCTGCACCTGCGTCACCTGGATGCCGGAGCCGTAACTGTCCAGCACCTTCTGCATCAATTCATGCACCGCGGTCTCGATCGTCTGCCGCGCGCCGGTGAGGATCGGCTGGATTTCCGACCGTCCGATCACTTCGCGCATCGCGCTCTCGGCGACGGCTTTGACGGTGCCCTCCGGATTCTGGATGTTGAACAGGAAGTTGCTCGCGCCATCCGGCTTGACCAGCCAGAACACCGAGAAATCGACGTCGACGATGTTCTCATCGCCTGTGAGCATCAGGCTTTCCTCGGGCACGTCGCGCATGGTGGAGCCACGCCGCGCGTCCTCGACCACCCGCATGCCGATATCGATCCGGTTGACGCGCGTCACCTTGGGAATTTCGACGCTTTCGACCGGATAGGGCAGGTGATAGCTCAGCCCCGGCTTGGCGTCGCGCACGTATTTGCCAAAGCGCAGCACAACGCCGAGCTCGTCGGGCTCGACGCGAAAGAAGCCGGAAAAGCCCCACAGCGCGACCGCAGCGAGCGCGATTAGCGCAAATCCCTTGCCGCCGAGATTGCCGCCGGGCAGCACTTTGCGCAGCTTGTCCTGGCTGCGCCGCAGCAATTCCTCCAGGTCGGGAGGCGTCGGCCCGGACGATTGCGGACCTGAGCCCCACGGGCCCTTCGGGGGGCCAGATCCCCATGGTCCCCCGCCTTGATTGCTCCACGGCATCCTAAATCCTCCCTCGGTCGCCGATTACCAGTCACCGGCGCGGCTCGCAGCCATCATATAGGCATGTTCGTGACCGGGGTTATAGGGGAGGCCCGATTGTGATTCAACGCAATGCGGCATCGCGGCCGGTGGCGGGCCTGCGCGCATAGGTCAGGATGGTATAGGCGGCGTCGTCCCCCTCGCCGGCGGCATGCGCCCTGGCATCGATCTCCTGCCAGGCATCGGCGTCGATGGGGGGGAAGAAAACGTCGCCCGCGGGGCTCGCATGCACGCGCGTGAGGACGATGCGCCCGGCCAGCGGCATGAATTGCGCGTAGATGTCGGCGCCGCCGATGACCATCACCGCATCGGCCGACCGGCGCAGGGCATCGCCGCGCGCGACGGCAAGCGCGGCATCGATATTGGCCGTGACGACCACGCCCGGCGCGGCAAACTCACGATTGCGGGTCACGACGATATTGGTGCGGCCGGGCAGCGGCTTGCGGCTGAGCGACGCATAGGTGCGCCGGCCCATGATGACGGGCTTGCCCAGGGTGAGTTCGCGAAAATGCCGCATCTCCGAGCGTAGCCGCCATGGCAACGCGCCATCGGCGCCGATCACGCCGTTCTCCGCCACGGCCAGAACCAAGACGATGGTCACGCCGCCCCCGTATGACGCGCCAGCCGTTGCAAGGCCGCCCCGCTCACGCGGCAGATCGTCCATTCGTCCATCAATTCCGCCCCCAGCGCGCGGTAGAAACCGATCGCCGGCTTGTTCCAATCGAGGACCGTCCATTCGAACCGCGCCATGCCCTCGCGCACGCAGCGCCGTGCCAGATGCGCGAACAACGCGGTGGCGATGCCCTTGCGCCGGAACGCGGGACGCACGAACAGGTCCTCAAGATAGAGGCCGCTGCGGCCGCGAAACGAGGAAAAGCTGATGAACCACATGGCAAAACCCGCCGGCCGTCCGTCCCAGTCGGCGATATCGCAGAACACGCGTGGATTATCCGCGAACAGCGCGGCCGCGATCATGCGCTCGGTCGCCTCAAGCGAATCGAGCAGGTTTTCATAGGCCGCGAGTTCGCGCACGAAGGCATGGATCAGCGCCGCATCATGCGCATTGGCGCTTCGGATCGTGACCGCCATGACGCCCCACCCTGCCCGACCCGATCACGCGGCGATCGACCGCGACGCACGTTGCGGCATCATGCGCGCGCTAGACCGCGACCGCGGCCTGAATATGCGGATGCGGATCGTAACCCTCCAGCCGGAAGTGTTCATAGCGGTAGGAGAAAATATCCGCCACCGCCGGATCGAGCCGCATCGTCGGCAGCGCGCGCGGGGCGCGCGCGAGCTGCTGGCGCGCCTGACCGAGATGGTTCAAGTAAAGGTGCGCATCCCCGAACGTGTGGATGAATTCTCCGGGCTTGAGGCCGCTCACCTGCGCGACCATCAACGCGAGCAGCGCATAGGAGGCGATGTTGAACGGCACGCCGAGAAAGACGTCGGCGGAGCGCTGATAGAGCTGGCACGACAGCCGCCCGTCCGCGACGTAGAACTGGAACAGGCAATGGCAGGGCGGCAGCGCCATGCGCGCCATTTCGGCCGGGTTCCAGGCGCTGACGATCAGGCGGCGCGAATCCGGGTTGCGGCGGATCGCCGCAACGACATCGGCGATCTGGTCGATCCCCTCGCCGCCCGGTACCGGCCACGAGCGCCATTGGCGGCCATAGACCGGGCCGAGATCGCCATTGGCGTCCGCCCATTCATTCCAGATGCTCACGCCGTTGGCGCGCAGATAGCCGATATTGGTGTCGCCGGCGAGGAACCACAGCAGTTCGTGCACGATCGACTTGACGTGCAGCTTCTTGGTAGTGGTCAGGGGAAATCCCTGCGCCAAGTCGAAACGCATTTGCTGGCCGAAGGTCGAGAGCGTACCAACCCCGGTGCGGTCGCGCTTCTCGACGCCGTCAGTGAGGATTTTTTCGATCAGATCAAGGTATTGGCGCACGGGTGGGGCATCCGGTTGGCCGACTCGGATGCACCCAGTCTAAGACGCTTCGCGTCCCACTTGAATCGGAAAGCGCTAGGTTTTGCGTTGCTTGGTTGCATTTTCCACGACGAACCGGTTTCCACTTCGCCCGGGAACGCTCCAAACGCGACCACGCCTCATGGCGCAACCCAATGCGATGATCCGCATCGCTTTGGGTCGATCGCACCGCGGATTCAAAACGTTAGCGGGCTGACTTGCCCCGACATTTGGGAATCAAATATCCGGGTCAGACCACTAGTTTGCAAGCGCTGCGGGCCAGTTCTTGTCCGCCTTGACGATATTGCCCGGGATATCGCGCTCCCAGTCCTTCTGCACGCGCGCGTCGTAGTTGAGATAAAGCTTGCCATCGACAACCTTCCAGAATTTTGGGTCGCCCTTGGCGGTGATGCCCTGGGAAACAGCCCAGGCACAATAGCCGCCATATTGCGGGGCATAGGCTTCCGGCTTGGCCTTGAACGCGTCGCGATTTTTCTCCGAGGCAAAGCGCCAGGTGACGCCTTTCCACTGATAGGTCAGATCCTTGCGGCCCGCCACCGGCTTTGCGTCGGTGAAATAGGCAACCACGTCATAGCCAGCTGCGGCCGTCGATGCGACGAGACCCGTGTAAATCTCCGGCTCGCGCGCCGAAGCGCTGCCGGCCAGTGCAACGGTCAGAAATACGGCCGGCACGATACGGCGCAGAAACAGTGCGGGTCTGCACGTCATGGCACCCTCCCGATTCATTGGCGTAAATTGGCGTATGTTCAGCATTGACGCTTGACGCCGCGATGTCGAATCACGCTACGCACAAATGCGCATCAAGGTTTCGTGATCGTTGTGACGATCGGCGCGGCGATGCGAGGAACCGAATGTGCCTTCGCGCGTTGCGGCGCGCGCGGTCGATGCCGAGGGCGCGCTATTCGGCGAGCAATTCGCGTCGCTTTTTCATCGTCGGCATAATCGCAAGCACGAGCAGAAGCACGGCAATCGCGATCAGCGACGCGGAAATCGGACGCGTGAGGAAGGTCGTTGGATCGCCGCGCGCGATCAGCATGGCGCGACGCAAATTCTCCTCCATCAACGGGCCAAGCACGAATCCGAGCAGCATCGGCGCCGGCTCGAAATCATGCTTGATCAGCCAGTAACCGACCATGCCCCAGATGCCGGCCATGACGACGTCGAACGGCGCATTGTTGAGCGAGTAGATGCCGATCGCGCAGAAGACGACGATCGAGGGATACATGAGCCGGTATGGCACCCGCAACAGCCGCACCCACAACCCGACCAGCGGCAGATTGATGATGACCAGCATCAGATTGCCGACCCACATCGAAGCGATCATGCCCCAGAAAAGTTCCGGCTGTTTGGTCATGACCTGCGGGCCGGGAATGATACCGTGGATGGTCATCGCCCCGACCATCAGAGCCATGACGGCGTTCGGCGGAATGCCGAGCGTGAGCAGGGGAATGAACGCCGTCTGCGCGGCGGCGTTGTTGGCGCTTTCCGGGCCGGCAACCCCCTCGATGGCGCCGCGGCCGAAGCGTTCCGGACGCCTCGATACCTTTTTTTCCAGGGAATAGGAGGCAAACGACGCGATCACCGCGCCGGCGCCAGGCAGAATCCCGATAATCGAGCCGATAATCGTGCCGCGGCCGATCGCGGGCGCGGCTTCCTTGAGATCCGCGCGCGTCGGCATGAGGCCGGTGATCTTGGCATGCAAGATGTCGCGGCTGGCCGCCGACATTTCAAGATTTCTCGCGATTTCGGCAAAGCCGAACACGCCCATGGCGACGACGACGAAGCCGATGCCGTCGGAAAGTTCCGGAACATCGAACGCCATGCGCGACTGGCCGGTTTCGATGTCGGAGCCGACCATGGACAGCAGAAGGCCGGTTAGAATCATGGCGATCGCCTTGAGCAGCGACCCCTTGGCGAGAACGACGGCGAAGATCAGTCCCAGCACCATGAGCGAGAAATATTCCGCCGGCCCGAACAAGAGCGCGACGCTGGTCAGCGGGACGCCCAGCGCGGCGACGAGCACGGTGGAAACGCAGCCGGCGAAAAACGAACCAATGGCGGAAATCGCCAATGCCGGACCGGCGCGTCCCTGCAACGCCATCTGGTGACCGTCAAGCGTGGTGACCACGGACGTGGCTTCGCCGGGGATATTGACCAGGATCGACGTCGTCGACCCGCCATACTGGGCGCCGTAATAGATGCC
>JACQAE010000045.1 GCA_016195095.1 Pseudomonadota bacterium | reverse complement strand
TGGCGCAATAAAAGCGGCCGGGCGGTCGCTTGGACGCGGGGATGGGCCGCCGCGCGATAGAACCCGAGGCGCTGTCGCCCTGGAGCATTTTCCGGCGAAGTGGGAACCTGTTCGTCGCAAAAAATGCGACAAATTCAAAGAAAATTGGGCATTTTCCGATGCCTTTGAAACGCGAAGCGCTCTAGCTGCCGCGGCGGGCGCGAAATTCATGCGCCGTGGTCGCGGTTTGCTGGCGAAAGAAACGGGCGAAATGCGAAGGGTCGGAAAAGCCGAGATCATAGGCTATCTCGTGGATCGGCTGCGGCGTGAACACGAGTTGGCGCTTGGCCTCGGTGAGAATGCGCTGCCGGATGAGATGCCCCGCGGTCACGCCGGTTGCCCGTTTCACGTGGTCATTGAGACGATCGGGCGTCATTGCCAGCTTGGCGGCGTAGAAGGCCAGGAGCCGTTGCTGGCGGAAGTTGTCCTCGATCAACTTGCGCAACGCGTCAACCACGGGATCGGCCGGTCGTAAAGTCACCGTGCCGGAACGCGCGCGGCTCGCCGCCAGCCGCACCGCTTCGATCACGATCAGCGCCAAGAGGCCACGCATGGCGAGACGGAAACCCTCGCGCGCCAGGAACCGCTCCTCGTGCAGATCGCGGCACAGCGTCGACAGGCGCGCGCACTCGGCCGCGCTTGCCAGCGGCACGACCGGCGCCGTGGCGAGCAGACGCAAGCGCATGAGCGCTCCGCCGGAATGTTCGCCAAGCGCCGCCGCGACGTCCTCCGTGAAGCTGACGACCCAGCCCTCGGTCTCCGCGACGCGAAAGCGGAAGCCGTGCGCGGCCGTCGCCGGCACCAGGATCGCCGCCGGCGCCTCGAAGCCCAGTGTCGCCGCCTCGTAGTTCATCTCGCCCCCGCCCTGCTCGATGAGCAGGACCTGAAAAAGGTCGCGATGGCGGTGCGCGCGTATCGTCCAATCGTGCATCGACGAGCGCGCGGAGATTGTCTCGACGTGGATGAAGTCAAACGCTTGATCGTCCAGCGGGTCGCCATAGAGATGGAACAAGGGAAGCGTGCTTACGGATGACATGGCGGACCCACGTGGCGATCGCGAAAAGTCGCAGATTTTTCCGTCGCGGTCACGGCCAAATCCGATCGGCTGGTGGGCGGATCGCCTGAAAGCCGACAAATCGTTCGCCGAGGCATCCTCTGCCCGGGTGCGCCTTGATCCGCCGCCGGAATATCGATGGAAGCGTGCAATCTGGCATGGGTGGCGCAATATGTCGCAATCGCAGAAACCCGGATCGCGCGGCCGCCGAATTCCCCGGATGGCAGTGGCGGCAGCGAATTGCCGCCACGGGTCATTGCCGCACGCGGAATTAGACGCGCTTATAGGCGCGCCCGTGATAGACTAGCGCCGGCCCTTCGGGCCCGAGCCGCACGGCCTCCACCGCGGTGAAAATCACGTTATGGCTCGCCACCGGCCGTATTTCAATGACGCGGCACTCAAACGCCACAACCGCGGTGGCCAACACAGGCATGCCCGAGGGCATCGTAATCCAGTCACCAGACTTGAACCGCTCCTGCGAAAAGGCGCCGGTGCGGCCGGCAAACGTGTCGGCCACGTGCGCGTCGCCAGCGCCAAGCGTATTGACGCAGATGAGCCCGTTGCGTTGCAGGATTGGGGCGCTTTGGCTGCGGCGGTTGAGGCACACGAGCAATGTCGGTGGCTGATCGGAAACCGAGCACACAGCCGACGCGGTAAAGCCCGTCATTCCAGCCGGCCCGCCCGTCGTGACAACATGCACGGCGGCGCCCAACCGGCTCATGGCATCGCGAAAGGCCGCCGGTTCGCAGGTCTTCACCGGGATGGGTCCGACGGCGTCAAAGGCGCCATCCATGGCGTCGTCGGGACGTTGCTCAATCCAACTCATGCACGCAATCTACTGCAAATGTTGGCGTCTTGGGAAGGACAGCTTGCCCGCCGCGCCGCGCGCGCGGCCGCCCACTTCAGCCCTTATAGGCCACGTCGCCCGGATCGAGCCAGGTCGTGTCGCACCAACCGTTTTCGTCGTAGTCGGACATGCATTTCTCGGCCAGCGCGATCATCGAATCCATCGCCCCCGACGCGCGCGCGTTCCAAACCGCCTGAATACGGATGTCCTCGTGATTGCCCGCGTAATTCATCTCGTAGAGTTCGTGCCGACCACCAAACTCGGTGCCGACGGCATCCCACAAGAGCTTCATGATCTTGATGCGCTCGCGATATTCGATGTTGTTTGAGCCGCGCACGTATTTCTTGAGATAGCGGTCGATGTCGGGATTGGCAAAATCCTTGACCGACGACGGTAGGTAGATCAGGGCGGAGGCGATGATTTTCTCCACGATTTCCTTGACGCGGCCATAGGCCTCGCCGGCGAACACGCGGTAGCTCGATCCGGATTGCCCATTGGGCAGAACGGCATCGCCGACCCATGGCATGGGGTTCATCGCCATGGCGTCGGAAATCGCCCAGAACAGGTTGCGCCAAGCCACGACTTCGCCCAGCATCGCCTGGTTGCCGCGAAATTCGTCCGCCCCCGTCGCGCGCAACGCCTTGGCGATGACGCCGACCATGAAGTCGAGCTTGACGGCGAGCCGCGTGCAGCCCTGGAACTGATAGCCGTTGAGAAAGCCCGAGCGCGGGTAGAATATCTTGATCTTCTCGATGTCGCGGTGCAGCAGCACGTTCTCCCAGGGGATCAGCACGTTGTCGAACACGAAGATCGCGTCGTTCTCGTCAAATCGCGAGGAGAGCGGATAATCGAACGGCGACCCCATGACGTTCGCCATCATTTCGTAGGACGTGCGGCAGAAGAGCTTGACGCCCGCGACGTTCATCGGCGCGATGAACATGACGGCAAGATCGGAATCGTTGATCGGCATCGCCGCGTTTTGCCCGAGGAAGTTATAGTGCGTGAGCGCCGACGACGTCGCGACGACTTTGGCCCCGGAGACATAGATGCCCGCGTCGGTCTCCTTCTGGATGGTGATGAACACGTCCTTGACCTGGTCGGCCGCCTTGGCGCGATCGACCGGCGGATTGACGATGGCGTGGTTCATGAACAGGACGTTTTCCTGGGCGCGGCGGTACCAGCGCTTGGCGTTATCGGCGAACTTGTCAAAGAACGCGGAATTGACGCCAAGCGTATTCATCAGCGACGCCTTGTAGTCGGGCGTGCGGCCCATCCAACCATAGGACATGCGCGCCCAGGCGGCGATAGCTTCGCGCTGGCCGACAAGGTCCTCGCGCGATTTGGCGGCGCGAAAGAATTTGTGCGTGAAGCCGCCAGAACCGGTGTCGGTCGGGCAGACCAAGACATCGCGCGTGGCGGGATCATGCAGCGCGTCATAGAGCTTGGCGACCGTGCGCGCGGCATTGCGGAACGCCGGATGCGCCGTAACGTCCTTGACACGCTCGCCGTAAATATAGACCTCGCGGTCGTCGCGCAGGCTTTCCAGGTATTCCGCGCCGGTGAACGGCCGCGCCGTTCCGGCGATGCACTGTTCCGGCCTACTCTCGCTCATTCCAATTCCTTCCTTGACGCCACTGAGGCCGCTTGGCGGCACCCAGGGCACCGAATCCCGCCATGCGGAGTCCAGATCGGTATCCGATCGAGGTCAATCGCGGTGGCATCGCGGCCCTTGCCGCCGCACCGAGAAAGCTAAGCACACACACCTCCCCTGTCTCGGCGAATTTTTCGGGAGAATTCGCGATTAGCGCCGCCCCTTGGCCGGGAAATGCCGAACGGCACGCGTTCAAGCTCGCGATAGGTTCGCGCGCCCGCGCCGCTATCGGTTTGGCCCGAGAATTGCGATTCATATTGTCGGGCCAAACCGATGGTGACGCGCAAGGTGCGCAGCCCGCGAAGACTGGCGCGCCAATTGGCGACGGTGAAGGCACGAATCCGGGGTTCGCTGGCACGAATTCGCGCCAACCTGTCAGCCCTTGCCTTCGGGCGGATCGCGAAAGGGTTGCGTGAGTAGCCGACCGATGCGCAATTCGTTCCGGTCGCGGAATATCGGCAGTCCGATGGTCATGCCCTGATGTCCGGCCACGGGCTCGGCCCGGTAGGTCCCGAAAAGCCGGTCCCACCACGGCACGTTGAACCCGAAATTGCTATGCGTCTCGCGCGGATCGACGGAATGGTGCACGCGATGCATGTCCGGGGTGACCAGAAATAGGCGAACGACCCGGTCGAGCCATAACGGCATCGCCGCGTTTGAGTGGTTGAACATGGAGGTCGCGTTGAGGACGATTTCAAAGGCGATGACCGCCAGCGCCGGTATGCCGACGAGCACGACGATCGCCATCTTGATGAGCATGGAAAGCAGGATTTCAACGGGATGAAAGCGCAGGCCCGTCGTCACGTCGATGTCGAGGTCGGCATGATGCATGCGATGCAGCCGCCAGAGGACGGGCACCCGGTGAAAAATCATGTGTTGGACATAGATTGCCAGATCAAGCACCAAGAAGCCGGCGATGGCGTCGACCCAAGCCGTCCAATCGAGGTAGCGCAACACGCCCCATCCGCGCTCGGCGGCAAGGAGCGCTATGCCGACCGCGGCGACCGGCAAGAGGACGCGCACGAACGCGGCATCGAGCGCGAGGACGGCGAGGTTGCCGGGCCAACGCGGCCGGCGCCCGACCTTGAGTTGCCGGCGCGGCGCCATGATTTCCCATAGCGCCATCGCCGCAAATACCCCGGCAAAAGCGGCAAGGCGCAGATATGGCTCCAGAGTGGCGGACATTATTGGCTATCCCGGTGCGCGGACGACAACGCCTTAGATAAGTTACGCGCCAGCGACTGATAAGAGGCCGCCCGGCGTTGCCGCCCCGCGACCACCCTGTTAGAAAGTCCAATCCGGCCGCCTGCCCGGTGACGGCACGATGGCGATCGGCGCGGGGGCGGCTTGCGGCCACACAAGCGCGGCGGGCGCATGGAAGTCTTCGTCCAGCAACTTATCAACGGCATTACGCTCGGCTCGATCTATGGCCTGATCGCCATCGGCTATACCATGGTGTTCGGCATCATCGGCATGGTGAACTTCGCGCATGGCGATGTCTTCATGGTCTCGGCGTTCATTGCGCTGATCGCCTATCTGGTGCTCACAACCTGGCTCGGCGTAAGCTCGGTCGTGCTTGCCCTATTCGTCGTGCTGATCGTTGCCATGCTGCTGACGTCGCTGGTCAGCTGGGCGATCGAACGGCTGGCCTACCGCCCGCTGCGCGGCTCATTCCGCCTGGCACCGCTGATTTCGGCCATCGGCATGTCGATTTTTCTGATGAATTTCGTGCAGGTCGCGCAAGGCCCGCGCAACAAATCGATACCGCCGCTCATCCGCGGCGAGTTCCTCCTCATCGACAGCGCGACCTACAAGGTATCGCTGAGCCACAAGCAACTGATCATCTGGGCGGTGACGGCGCTCTTGCTGGCGGCGTTCTGGTATGTCGTGAGCAGGACCTCGCTTGGCCGCGCGCAGCGCGCCTGCGAGCAGGACCGCAAAATGGCGGCGCTGCTCGGCGTCAATGTCGACCGGACAATTTCCGCGACCTTCGTCATTGGTGCCGCGCTCGCGGCCGTGGCCGGAACGATGTATCTCACTCATTATGGCGTGGTCAGCTTCGCCGACGGCTTCGTGCCCGGCGTCAAGGCTTTCACCGCCGCCGTGCTCGGCGGCATCGGTTCGCTCCCCGGCGCGGTCCTTGGCGGCCTCCTGATCGGCCTGATCGAGACGTTCTGGTCGGCTTATTTCTCCACCGACTACAAGGACGTCGCCGCCTTTTCGATCCTCGCGATCACCCTCATCTTCCTACCGCAAGGCATTCTTGGACGACCCGACGTCGAGAAGGTGTGAGATGAGCGAGGCCGCGGCCGCCACGCCGGCGCGTGCCGATAGGGGCGGCGCGCTCAAGGATGCCGGCATTACGGCGCTGATCGCACTCGGGCTGTTCCTGCCGTTGATCGGATTGCGCACCGTACAAAACATCCGCAACGAGCTGGTGCTTGAAACCCGCTGGCCGTTGCTTGCCGCCTGCGTCGGCGCGGTCGTCGCGGTGCGTTTATTGGGCACGCTGGTGGTGGCGCCAATGCTGGCGCGGCGGCCGGCCGCAACCCTTGCCGCGCGCGCGGCGAAATCGGCCCGGCGCGCGCGCCTGCCGCGCGTGCTCGGGCCCTTGGCGATCGGCTTTGCGATGACCTACCCGTTGCTGGTCATTTGGCTCGTCGGAGCAACGGGCGCCAACAAGTGGATCGATAATTTCGGCATCCAGATCCTCATCTATGTCATGCTCGGGCTTGGCCTCAACATCGTCGTCGGCCTCGCCGGGCTCCTCGATCTTGGCTATGTGGCGTTCTACGCGGTCGGCGCCTATTCTTATGCGCTGCTCGCCAAGACGTTCGGCCTCTCGTTCTGGATGCTGTTGCCGCTCGCCGGCATATTGGCGGCGTTCTGGGGCATCCTTCTCGGTTTTCCGGTGCTGCGGCTACGCGGCGACTATCTGGCCATCGTGACGCTGGCCTTTGGCGAGATGATCCGTCTCGTGCTTATCAATTGGGTACCCGTGACCAACGGCTACGCCGGGGTGAGCGGCGTTCCGCGACCGACCTTCTTTGGCATTGCGTTCAATGCGTCAGATCAGGGATTCGCCGCCATATTCGGGCTCGCCTTCTCGCCAACGCATCGCGCGTTCTTCCTCTATTACGTGATCCTCGGGATCGGGCGCGCCTGGGAGGCGTTGCGCGAGGATGAAATCGCTTGCCGGTCGCTTGGCATCAACACCACCGTCACCAAGCTCACCGCCTTCGCAATCGGCGCCATGTTTGGCGGTATCGCCGGCGCCTTCTTCGCCGCGCGGCAAGGTTTCATCTCGCCGGAATCGTTCACCTTCATGGAATCGGCGGTCATCTTGTCGATCGTCGTTCTCGGCGGGATGGGCAGCCAGATTGGCGTCGCCATCGCCGCCATCGTCATGATCGGGGGCACCGAAATCTTGCGCGAACTCGACCTGTTGCGGGCGGTATTCGGCGCCGCTTTCGATCCGACGCAGTACCGCATGCTGATTTTCGGCTTTGGCATGGTTCTCATCATGGTCTGGAGACCGCGCGGACTGATCGCCTCGCGCCAACCTTCGGTGAGCCTGCACAACGGCGTGCCGCCAGCCGGCGACCTGGTCAAGGAAGGCCGCGGCTAATGCGCGCGCACGCCGATCCCCTGCTGCGTGTTGAACACCTGTCCATGCGCTTCGGCGGACTTATCGCGGTCGAGGACCTGTCATTCGTCGCTGGGCGCGGCGAGATCACCGCGCTGATCGGCCCGAATGGCGCCGGCAAGACGACGGTTTTCAATTGCATCACCGGCTTTTACACGCCGAGCGAAGGCCGCATCTCGCTTGCGCATGGCGGCGGCGCCTTTGCGTCGATCGAGCGGCTGACCGCCAGCGGCAAGCGCAGCCTGCGCCGGTCCGGCGCCGCGCTCTATTTGCTCGAACGCATGCCCGACTATCTCGTGGCGCGGCAGGCGCGGGTGGCGCGCACGTTCCAGAACATCCGCCTGTTTCCGGCGATGACGGTGCTCGAAAACCTGCTTGTGGCACAGCACAACGCGCTGACGCTGGCGTCTGGTTTTACGCTCTTGGGGCTCATTGGCGCGCGCTCCTATGCACGCGCGGAGGCCGCGGCCTTGCAAAAAGCGCGGCGCTGGCTGGCGCGCGTCGGCCTCATCGAGCGCGCCGACGACGCGGCCGGCGAATTGGCCTATGGCGCGCAGCGCCGGCTCGAAATCGCGCGCGCGATGTGCGCGGACCCGGTCCTGCTTTGCCTTGACGAGCCTGCAGCTGGGCTCAATCCGCGCGAAAAGGCAGAGCTCGCCGAGCTGTTGCACGCGATCCGCGCCGAGCACGCCGTCTCCATCCTCCTCATCGAGCATGACATGGGTGTCGTGATGGACATTTCCGACCACGTCATCGTGCTCGATTATGGCCGCAAGATCGCCGACGGCGCGCCGCAAGAGGTGACACGCGACGCCCGCGTCATCGCCGCCTATCTCGGCGTCGCCGACGACGAAATTGCCAAGGCGGAGGCCGGGCTGCCATGACTGCGCCGCTCCTTTGCATGCGCGGCCTGCGCGCGCGCTATGGCGCCGTCATCGCCCTGCATGGCGTCGATCTCGACGTCGCGCAAGGCGAGATCGTGACACTGATCGGCGCCAATGGCGCCGGAAAATCGACGCTCATGATGACGATTTTCGGCGACCCACAGGCCTATGAAGGACAGGTCATTTATGACGGTCAGGACATCACGCGGCTGCCAACGCACGAGATTGCGCGCCTCGGTATCGCGCAGTCGCCGGAGGGGCGTCGGATTTTTCCACGCATGAGCGTGCTTGAAAATCTGCAGATGGGTGCGGTCGCGAGCGCGCACCGCCAGGTTGAAGCCGACCTCGAACGCGTCTTCGCCTTTTTTCCGCGCCTCAAGGAACGCCTGCGCCAACGCAGCGGGACGCTATCGGGTGGCGAACAGCAGATGCTGGCGATCGCGCGCGCGCTGATGGCGCGACCGCGCCTGCTGCTGCTTGACGAGCCTTCGCTCGGCCTTGCCCCGCTCATCGCGCAGCATATTTTTGACGTCATCCGCGACCTCAACGCGCGCGAAAAGCTCACCGTGTTCCTGGTCGAGCAGAACGCCTATCACGCTCTTAAGCTCGCGCATCGCGGCTATGTCATGGTCAACGGGGAAATAACGCTGCGCGGCAGCGGCCGCGAGTTGCTGGAGCGTCCCGAGGTCCGGGCGGCTTATCTTGAGGGTGGACATGCCTGACGCAGGCGCCGTGCACGCGATATTGTACGAAGGCCATCGTGGCGGCGCGGCCTGGCTCGCCGGCGGCGCCATCGCCCAGACGTGGCGGCCGCGATGGCAGATCGCGGGTTACATGATCGTTCTTGGCGTGGCCGTCAGATTCATGCACTTTGCCTTGTTTTCCGGGACGTTGCTGGCGCCTTGGTACCTCGCGGTCGATACCAGCTTGGCCATTGCCGCGGCGTTCTTTGGTTATCGGCTGACGCGCGCGCGCCAGATGGCGGTCCAATACGGCTTTCTTTTTCGCCGCCGCGGGCTGTTTGGGTGGGTGCGGCACAACGCCGGATCGTGAGCCCATCCGCCGATAGCAGATGACTTTTCCACCATTTGCCGCTTGAATTGGCGCCAGCAGGATGGCATCCGCCGGTCGCGCGCAGGCGCGACACCAAGTCAGACCAGAGGGGAGAATGGCATGACGAAAAAGACGATATTCGCGCTTACGCTTGGCGCGGCGCTCTCGCTCGCCGCCACCGCGCAGGCGCAGATCAAGATGGGGGTCGCCGGGCCGATCACCGGCTCCAACGCTGCCTTCGGCGCGCAGCTCAAGAATGGCGCCGAGCAGGCCGTGGCCGACGTCAACGCGGCCGGCGGTATTCTCGGCCAGAAGATCAGTTTAAGCGTCGCCGACGACGTCTCTGACCCCAAGCAGGGCGTCTCGATCGCCAACAAATTCGCCTCCGACGGCATCAAGTTCGTCGTTGGGCACTTCAATTCCGGCGTAACCATGCCGGCGTCCGAGTTTTATCAGGAGAGCGGAATCCTCGCGATCACGCCCGCGGCGACCAATCCCAAGATCACTGAGCGCAACATGTGGAATATTTTCCGCACTTGCGGGCGCGATGACCAGCAGGGCGCCGTCGCCGGCGACTACATCCTGAAGAATTACAAGGGCAAGAAGATCGCGATCGTGCACGATAAGACGACCTATGGCCAAGGTCTCGCCGACGAGACCCGAAAGAAGATCAATGCCGGCGGCATGAAGGATGTCCTCTACGAGGGCGTCAATACTGGCGAGAAGGACTTCTCCGCGCTGGTTTCGAAAATAAAGGCGTCCGGCGCCGAGCTTGTCTATTGGGGCGGGCTGCATACCGAGGGGGGGTTGATCGTTCGCCAGATGCGCGATCAGG
Organism: Pseudomonadota bacterium; assembly: GCA_016195095.1. GTDB lineage: Bacteria > Pseudomonadota > Alphaproteobacteria > Rhizobiales > Xanthobacteraceae > JACQAE01. The sequence continues at coordinate 2,872 of JACQAE010000045.1, read as the reverse complement.
GCGTGCGCGCAACGCTGATGGGCGGAGACGGCATCACCGACGATGAATTTGCCGCAGTCGGCGGACCGGGAACGGAAGGAACGCTGATGACCTACGGCCCCGACCCGCGCAAGCGGCCGGAGGCAAAGGCCGTCGTCGAAAAATTCCGCGCCAAGGGGTTCGAACCGCAGGCCTATACGCTTTACAGCTACGCTGCGGTTCAAATCATCAAGCAGGCGGCGGAGGCGGCAAAATCGCTGGATCCGAGGAAAGTCGCCGACAAGATGCATTCCGGCATGAAGTTTAAAACGGTGATCGGCGATATTTCCTTCGACAAGAAGGGCGACGTTACCCGTCTCGACTATGTCGTCTATGTGTGGAAAAAGAACCCGCAGGGCAAAATCACCTACGTCGAAATCGAGTGACCGTTCGCCAGTCGGCGCAGGCCGCGCGAACTGAGGGCGCATGCGCCAGGCCTGGAACGCATTGTCGATGCACGAAAACCGGCGCCGATCGCCGCAACGCGGTCGGCGCAATCGCCGTGCTGGCGTGCCTTCACGCCGCGTGCGCCATTCCCGCGAACGCCCGATTGGATCGCCGCGTGGCGTCAACCGATCGTGCCGAGCGCCGGGAAGAGTTCGAGTAGCCAAAAGCTCGCGACATTGATCCAGCCGGTGAGGAAGGCAAGACCGGTGAGCACGAGGAGCCCGCCCATGACTTTCTCGACGGTGGCAAGCCGTGTGCGAAAGCGCGCCACAAAGGCGGCGAACGGCTCGATGAAAAGCGCGGCAATCAGGAACGGAACGCCAAGACCCGCCGAATAGACCGCAAGCAGCCCCGCCCCGCTCGATACCGTGTCCTTGGAAGCGGCGACCGCGAGAATGGCGGCAAGGATCGGCCCGATGCACGGTGTCCAGCCGAAAGCAAAAGCAAGGCCCATCAGGTAAGCGCTCCACAGACCGACCGGCTTGGCCATCGGCAAGCGCTTTTCGCGCAGCAGCAGCGAAATGCGCGTCAGCCCGAGAAAATGCAGGCCCATGATGATAATGACGATGCCGGCTGCAATGGCGAGTTGCGGCGAGTAGGCTTGGACGAGGGCCCCGATGGCGCTGGCACTGGCGCCAAACGCGGTGAACACCGTCGAAAAGCCGGCGATGAATAGCAGCGCAGCCGTTATGGTCTGGCGCTTGACCTGTCGCTCCGGCTCCGCATCCGCCAGCCGTTCAATCGAAGTACCGGTGAGGTAGACGATATAGGGCGGCACCAGCGGCAGCACGCATGGCGAAAGGAAACTGAGCAATCCGGCGAGGAATGCGGCGGCGATGGTAACGTCGGCAGCCATGAAACCCTGCTCTTTCCGCGACCCTTGACCCATTCGGCAAACGCAATACGGCGGCAATGGCGGCCTGTAGCCCGCCGCCGCCGGACCTAACGCATATGAGGTGCTTTTTTTGCTCCTCCAAGCCGAGCGATGCAAGGGCAGCGGCCAGGTCTCGCTACGATTTGAACACGACGTGAAGATTGGCCGCGAACCCCCTGTCGCTACCCCCAAAATGCGCCCTCGCTGGCTGTTGATCCGGACCGCGAGATTGACCTCAAACCGGCGCGCACGCGTACGCGTCGCGCCTTGAATCAAGGTATCCTGCGTCGCCCTCGCTGTATTGTCGCAGGGACGGCGGTATGTTTTGGCGGGCGGTCGGCGGCGCCGGCCGGGCCGTGGCCTGCCCAACTCACAGCGGTCAAAGCCGCGGGGAGGAAGCCGAAATGGCGGAGCGTTCGGCGATGATCGCCGCGCCGGGTGAAACCGTTGTCCAGGGTGACACCGTGCTCAAAGTCGGCCGGCGCGTGGCATATGCGCGCAGCGCACGCACGTACCCGGCATGGTCCGGCGTCAAACGTGGCGGCAGCGGCGTGATGGCGGTTGGTCGGTTACAATTGTCGCCAGCCCTATCGGCCGCCATGTGGCCGCCACCCCATACCCGCCAGATCGCCACGCCAAATGTCCACTAACCTCCTCACCGAGATCGCCGGCCTGCGCGTCGGACATGCCGACGACCCGACGATGGCGTCCGGCGTCACGGTGGTCATGTTCGACAGGCCCGCGGTCTGCGCGGCCGACATACGCGGCGGCGGACCCGGCAGCCGCGAAACCGACCTCCTTGACCCCGCGATGACGGTGGACGCCGTCGATGCCATCGTCCTCGCTGGCGGGTCGGCCTTCGGCCTTGACGCCGCGTCTGGCGTGCAGGCCTGGCTGCGCGAGCACGGTCGCGGCTACGCCGTGGGGGCGGCGCGCGTTCCGATCGTGCCGGCGGCCATTCTGTTCGATCTGCTTAATGGCGGCGCAAAGGATTGGGGCCGCTATCCGCCCTATCGCGAACTTGGTTACGCGGCGTGCGCATCGGCGGCCGCGGATTTCGCGCTCGGCAGCGTCGGCGCTGGCCTTGGCGCGACGACGGTGAATTTCAAGGGCGGCATTGGCAGCGCGTCAGCGCAAGTTGCCGGCGTGACGGTCGCCGCGCTCGCCGCGGTCAACGCCGCCGGCAGCGTTGTCGTCGGCGACGGGCCACATTTCTGGGCAGCGCCATTTGAGCGGCAAGGCGAATTCGGCAGCCTGGGATTTCCGCCGCACGTGCCGCAAGCGGCGCTTCACGCGCACACGAAAGGCGCGGTACGCGCCAGCACGACATTGGTCGTCGTCGCAACCGATGCGGCCCTGAACAAGGCGCAGGCCAAGCGCCTCGCCATCATGGCGCAGGATGGCGTCGCGCGCGCGATCCATCCCGTTCACACGCCGCTTGACGGCGACGTGGTCTTCGCGGCCGCCACCGGCGCGCAGGCGATCGCGGACCCCGTATTTGGTTTGACGCAACTGGGCGCGGCCGCGGCCGGC
>JACQAE010000171.1 GCA_016195095.1 Pseudomonadota bacterium | reverse complement strand
GCCGGCGCGAAGGTGGCGATGAAATCGGCGAAGCCATCACCATAGACCATCATGACCGGGCTCGACGGCGGATGCGTGACGGCGAAAACGCGCGCCATGGCGGAAAAGAACTCCTCGCCGACGATCCGGCTCACGGCGGGAAAGCGCGTGCGCAGGGCCGCGACAAGGCCGACGACGACATTGTTGCGATAGACGGCGAAACGCTTTTCCACGCGCACGCCACTATGCGCCGTCAGACCGTCGGGCACGGCGATTGCCGCGTCGAGCAGCGCCGTCGCAAATTCCTGTTGTGTCGCAACGAAATTCTGGCGCGTCATGCCGCCGCCGGTCGCGCCCGCGGCGCACCTCTTTGCCCGTCCGCCGCAGCAAGGAACGCGCGCGCGCGCACCACCTCCGCGCGCAATCGCGCCCAGTCGGGCACGTCATTGTCCCATTCGATCAATGTCGGCAGCGGCCCGGCGCGGGCGACGAGCGCGCCGAACAGCGCCCAGACCGGATCGGCGACCGGCGTGCCATGCGCATCGATCAGCAGGGGGGCGCCGGCGTCGTCAGACTGAACGTCGTGGCCGGCCAAGTGAATTTCCCGCACGCGATCGAGTGGGAAGCTCGCGAGATAGCGGTCGGCGCTCGTGCCGTGATTTTTCGCCTGCACGAACACGTTGTTGACGTCGAGCAGGAGGCCGCAGCCGGTGCGCCGCGACACCTCGCGCAGGAATTCGACCTCCGGAATGGCGCTTTCGGCGAACTGAACATAGGTCGAGGGATTTTCCAAAAGCATTTGGCGCCCAAGCGCCGACTGCACGTCTTCGACGTGTTCGCTCACGCGCGCCAGCGTCGCTTCGCTATAGGGCAGCGGCAGGAGATCGTTGAAATACACGCCGCCGTGTGACGACCAGGCAAGATGTTCGGAAAAGCTTTCCGGCTGATAGCGCCGCACCAGGCGCGCAAGTCGGTCGAGATGATCGCGGTCAAGCGCCTGCGGCGAGCCGATTGAAAGGCCGACGCCGTGAATCGACAGCGCATAGCGTTCGCGCAGCGCGCTGAGCTGGGCATGTGGGGGTCCGCCGGCGCCCATATAGTTCTCGGCATGAACCTCGACGAAGCCCAGCGGCTGGTCGCCTGCCATGATGTCGGCGAAATGTTGCGGCTTGAAACCGACGCCGACGTGGCAGGGTAGCTGCGAGCGTATCACCATGCGCATTTATCGCGTTGATTGGCGGCCGAAATGTGCGCGCCCTGGGAAGGAAGCGCAAGGGCCCGACCATGCGCTTCCCTGGCGTTTAGGACGCCTGGGGCGTCAGCGATCCCTTGCCCTTGGGTGTGGAAATTTCCATGCAGGTGCCCTTGGCAACGAGCTTCCACGCATTGCCCTGGTAGTCGACCTTCGACGTGCCCGCGCAAGTCGTGCCCGCCCCGGCGGCGCAGTCGTTCTGCCCCTTGAGCGAAACGCCGTAGCACTTCTCCTTGGCCGCGTCCTGCGCGGCGGCGGGCGCGGATATCATCGCGAGCGCCGCGGCCAGCGATCCGGCGAGCGTTATCGCGGTGATTTGCTTCGTTGCAGCCATAGCAAACGACTCCTCTTTGAGTTTCACAAGGTTCCCATCTGGGTGCGAATAGCCGGCAAAGACCGCCGATCCGCACAGGCCCGAGACGTCTTGGATGCGGCCCAGTGCCCGGCCAAATCGATACCACGCGCCTGCGCCATCATGGGTAAAACGGCCGTGAGAGCGAAAGCGGCAAAATCAATAAGTTGTGAAATATCGCGGCCTATTCTCCACTTGCGGATTATCGCCGGTGCGGGCTGATCTCGCGCGGGCGCACCGTCCACCGACAGCCGTGCAGGCGCGGGGCATGCCGCGCGCAGGGCGGGCCGCCGGCGATGCCGCCGAGGGCGCGGATATTTTACGGCGGCCCTGGCGCGAGGCCGGCGCCGGCATGGCGCTCGCGCCACTGCAGGGGCGGTTTATGTCGGCCCGGCAACGCGATAGAAAGGCTCCGCGCCACCTGAGTGTTGCGCTATAAGGTGGTGAGGATGGGCCAGGATCGCACGCCGGTTCCTTGTCCCCTCTTGCAGTTGAGCGACGTGAAAAACACCCCTGCGCGAGGAGCTTGTTGACATGATCCGATCACGCCTGCGTCGCGCCCTCACCGTCCCGGTCTTCATTGCATCGATGCTCTCGCTTGGCGCCTGCGCGGGGATCAGCCTGCCGAGCTTCAATTTGAGCAACCCGTTCGGCTCCTCGGACCCGCCGCCTCCGGTGGCGGCAACGCCGACGCCAAGCATTCGTCCCGACGACCTCGTTGGGCGCTGGGGACTCGCCTCCTTCCTCAAGCCCGACGACCGCGCCCGAACCGAGGCGGCGGCGCGCAACCAATGCAACCAGCCCTATACGATCGCGCGCGGACCGGGCGGCGGCGTCATGATGCATCTTTACGATAATCCGCAAATCCAGGAATTGACGCTCAAGGCCAATTCGACCGGAACCAACTATATCGGCCCCGCCGGCGAGCCGGGCGGCCTCAACGACCGCGAGGTGACCTCCTTCGACGGCCGGGTCATGATCCTACGTTGGGTCGATAGCGAGGTGGCGAGCCGCTACGGTACCATGGTCTATGCGCGCTGCGCGCCGCCGGGGACGCCGTCGGCGCGCCGTTGACGGCTTCGAAGCGGGCGCGGCCATGCGCGTGACGATCTGGCACAATCCGAAATGTTCGACCTCGCGCAAAGTCCTCGATCGCATCAGGGCGGAGGGAACCGAACCGGTGATCTTGGATTACCTGCGCGCGCCGCCAAGCGAGGCGGAAATCCGCGCGGTGCTGCGCGAGGCCGGACTGCGCGCGCGCGACCTCGTTCGCCGCCGCGGCAATCAACTTGAGGCGCTCGGCCTTGACCACCCGCAGGTGAGTGAAGTGGCACTGGTCGCGGCAATGCATGCGCATCCCGCGCTCATCGAGCGCCCGGTGGTGCGCACGCCGCGCGGCACGAGGCTGTGCCGGCCGCCGGAGCTTGTGGAGGAAATTCTCTAGAACATGACAGCGCAAAGCGGAAACCGCTTTTGCGACAAGATCGAGCCGTTGCCGGGCGCGCGGCCTTGCGGCGATTTCGCGCGTCGACCCAACGTCCTCCGTTGGCCCCGCGGTCAGAACCGCATCAAGTCGCTGGCGACGAAGACCGGGCCTTTGTAGTACTTGCCGACCTTGTCGACGTAGCGCTTGTAATCGTCATTGTCCTTGCCGGTGGTGGGAAGGTGGGTGAGCACCAGCGTCTTGACGCCGGCCTTTGCCGCCATCTTGCCGACCTCCTCCGGCGTGACATGTTCATCGATCAGGTGCGCCATGAACGCCGCCTGTTCCGCCGCGCTCAAGTGATCCCAATTGCCGCTTCTGATCCGGCGCTGCTTGATTTCCTCGGCGTCGAGGACTTCGGAGACGAGGACATCGGCGCCGGTCGCCAATTGCGTAACCGCTTCGCTTGGTCCGGTATCGCCGGTGAAGACGATGACGCGGTCAGGCGTCTGAAAGCGGTAGGAATAGGATTTGTGCTTGCCGTGCAGGGGGCTGTCTTTGGCAATATTGAAGTGGGTATTTTCGACGGCGGTGACCTTGATATTGGCGTCCGCGTAAATTGGCCCGACGCCAACGTCATGACCAATGAATAGATTGCTCCGCGGGCTGGTTTTTCCCTCCGTCGAGCGGATCTCCGCATTCACCGTAAAATAGGCGATCGCCGCCTCGACGACCCTTTGCGTGCCGGGCGGACCATAGACGTTGGTTGGCTGGCGGCGGCTGTATTCCCATTGCGCATTGAGCAGGGTCGCCAGGCCGGCCATGTGGTCGCTGTGATTGTGGGTGATGAAGATCGTTCCAACCTGAAGGAAATTGATGCCTGCCTGAACGATGCGGCGGGTCGCACCGTCGCCGGCGTCGATCAGGTAATTCGTGCCGTTGACAATCAGAAGATTCGACGCCTGCGCTCGATCCTTGCGTGGCAGCGGGCCGGCCGTGGTGCCAAGAGTAATAAATCGGCTGCCCTTCAGGGCCGCGGCGCCTTTCGCGGTGCCCCCGGTCTGCGCCATGCCCGGCGTCGCCAACATGGCAACGCCAATGCCCATCAAAATCGCAAGTGTCTGTGGCGATCGCTTTTGCATCTTGCATCCTCCGTCCGACCCATCCTTGTTTGCTTGGAGTATACTGGCTCGCCGGCATGCCATCGAGCGACGCGCCGACCGCAACGCCCTCCCGCTCCGGTGACGCGGGCAGCGCTCAATTCCATTGGCGGGGCAATGGTATGTACAACCGCCACGCGCCACCGTAAGCCGCCGCCGACTGACGTCAAACCGAGAAGGTTCCAGCCTTGAAGGCCATCGTGGGCGCAAACGGCACGCCGGAGGCCAATCCGCCCGACCATGTCGGAGCCGTGGTTTCGCGCGCCGCCTATATTTCGCCTAGGGAATGATCGCGAAAAATTGCAAGCTTTTCTAACCGATTGCGACCAATAATGGCGCGCATCCAGGGAAACCCGGTTGCATCCGGGCGGCGCAGAGCGCAAGACCGCGGCCTGCGATCGCGGCCTGCGCGGGCTTGCGGCGCGACTTGCGTCGGCCAGCCTTCGGCGCGCTTCCCGGCTGAATGCGGCTCGGCCGATCCCGCCGACGCGCGATGCGCCCGCAGACGCGTGTGACCCCGATAGGCTGGTGATGCAAGCAGCGCGCGATCTCCTGCATGGACCCTGGCGTGGCGTCGGCGTGCTGAGCGTGACGCAAATTCTGGCCTGGGGAAGCATCTACTACACGCCGGTGCTCATCCTTCCGCGCATCGCCGCCGAGCGCGGCTGGTCGCTGGGGTTCGCGATGGGCGGGCTTTCGCTCGGCCTGCTCATCGCCGGACTTGTCGCGCCCAAGGTCGGAACGCTGATCGACCGCTTCGGCGGCCACGTCATCATGACGGCGGGTTCGCTGATCGGCGGCGCCGGCTTGTTGGCGCTTGGCATCGTCGATCATCACCTTGGATACTTGGCGGCATGGGTCGTGCTCGGCGCGGCGCTCGCGGCGTCGCTTTACGACGCGGCATTTGCCAGCCTCGGACGCATTTTTGGTTCGCAGGCGCGCAAGCCGATTACCGTGCTCACGCTCGCTGGCGGCTTTGCCTCAACAGTCAGCTGGCCGGTGACGGGCCTGCTGATTGCCGGCCTGGGATGGCGCACGACCTACTTCGTCTATGCCGCGCTGCTGGCGCTGGTGGCGGCGCCGCTGCATGCCTTCTGCCTGCCGCGCACGCGATTTGATACCGGCGCCGGTATCGCGCCGCAGGCGGGCATTGCGCCGGCGCGATCGCCGCCCCACCGACACGCCTTGCTGCTCGTGGCCGGCGCCTTCACCGCCTATGCGTTCATTCCCTCAGGACTTGCCGCGCATCTCCTGGCGATATTCGCCCGCGCCGGCGTCGACGCGGCCGCCGTGATCATCATCGGCGCGTTGTTTGGACCTTCCCAGGTCATTGCCAGACTGATCGAGTTTGTTTTCGCGCGCAACGTCGCGCCGCTCACCGTGGCGCTCTGCGCGCTCGCCACCGTCATTGCCGGCTTCGCGCTGATCGGTGCATTTGGCGTTTCCACGGCCGTCGCCGCCTGTTTCATCGTCATGTTCGGCATGGCAAACGGGCTCATGACGATCGCGCGCGGAACGCTGCCGCTCGCGCTGTTCGGGCCGGCCGGCTATGGGCGGCTGGTCGGGCGCCTGGCGGCGCCGGCGCTGGTCATGCAGTCCGTGGCGCCGGTGATCCTGGCGGTGGTCGCGGAGCGATCCTCCGATTCCGTGGTGCTCGCGCTGACGGCGGCGCTGGCGGCGACCGCGCTC
>JACQAE010000170.1 GCA_016195095.1 Pseudomonadota bacterium | reverse complement strand
ATCATGCCGGCCACCGTGTCGGAAACATGATTGAAATCGCGAGTCGGATGCGTGCTGCCCAGCGTGACGCGCCGATTGCCGGCAGCGATCTGGGTGATAATCGTGGGAATGACGGCGCGCGCCGATTGACGCGGCCCGTAGGTATTGAATGGCCGGATAATCGTCACCGGCAAGGCGAACGATCTCTCAAACGATAGGGCAAGGTGGTCGGCACCTATCTTGCTCGCAGCATAGGGCGATTGTCCAAGCACCGGATGCTCTTCGGTAATCGGGACAAACCGAGCCGTGCCGTAAACCTCGCTGGTCGAGGTATGAATGACCTGGGTATTATCGATGTCTCGCGCCGCCTGTAGGACATTCAACGTACCGCGAATATTGGTGTCCACGTAGGCGTCCGGTGAATGGTAGGAATAGGGTATGGTGATGAGGGCGCCAAGATGGAATACAATTTCGCATTCCTTCATCGCCGTACGCACCCCATTTGGGTCGCGAATATCGCCGGCAAAAAATTCTAGCGCGCTACGAACATCCTTCGGCGCGCGATCAAGCCACCCCAGCGAGCCCATGCTGTTATAATGAACGAAAGCGCGTACGGTGAAATTCCGTCGCACCAATTCCTCGGCGAGGTGGGAGCCGATAAAGCCCCCTGCGCCCGTTACCAGCACCTTTCTCGGCGAGCGCATCACGACAAAGATCCGTTCTTGGCTATCATTCGATCCCATGCCTGAACGCTAGCTGACCCATACGGCTTTCGGCCGCGCCCGAGCAACCGGAAATCCGATGAAACCATTTTTGCCAAAGTTGGTCACCGCATCGCTGGGAATTGAAGGGTTTCCTTGCCACGCCTTCTATTTTCATGTGGGGTCGATTTCGGCAAGACTTTCTTGCAGGTATTTCGCGACGAGCACGTCGGTTTGCCGCCAATGCCGTCAACGACGCCATTCATGGTCGTGCTTTCGGCCCAAAATTGGCACAGGCTCCTGCTATCCAACGCTATCGGGTGCCACGGCCTCCGCGACCATCGGGCGAGCGCCATGGCCGCCATGACGGCCGGGCGAACTGCAATCGCAACCTTTGATCGCATGAATAATCCGCACATGAGCCTGCCGTACCGCGGGCGGAGCGCGGAAAGCGGAAATCAGCCGCGCGCGACGCTTTGCTGGCACCCTGTGCGAGCGGACTCGCGCCGGCAATGCCTGGCGCGTCAGTGGCTTCGCGTTACGGGCCAACTCCTCCGGTCACGCTGGCGCAATTGCGACCGCTCATTTAGTATCCGACGGTGCCGCGCAACGCGCCCCAATCGCGCCGGCGGCGATAAGGATTTTTGGATTGCAGAGACCGTTGACTGAATTTCTGCAACGGCCGGCGGTCGTTGCGGCGGCCGCGGTCATGATATTGCGCGGACTCACCCTCGGCAGCCGATTCTTGCTGTCGCTTTTGCTGGCGCGGATGCTGACGGCCTCGGAGCTTGGTCAATATGGGTTGGTGACCGCGTTCCTTGCCATAGCGCTTCTGGCGGTCGGCCTCGAGTTTTACTCTTTCACATTGCGCCAGATGGTGCCGGCTGCCCCTCGACAGCGCGTGCGCATCATCGCCGACCAGATCGCGCTTACGTCATTGACGGTTTGCGTTACGGTCGGTGTCACCGCAGCCGCAGTCTGGGCCGGAATTTTGCCGTCCGCTCTTGCCGCCTGGTTTTTGTTGATCCTCATCACCGAGCATTTGTCACTCGAGGCTACGCGCATTCTGATCATCCTGTCCCGCTCGGTGCGGGCGTATATCGGCCTGTTTTTGCGCGGGGGCATATGGGTCTTCGTCATTGCAGCCTTGATGTTCGCCACGCCTTCGGTTCGCACGCTTGAGACCGTATTGCTGTGGTGGGCAATCGGAGGAGCGACCTCGGTTGTTTTCGCCGCCATCTCGCTAAGATACCTGCCGTGGTTGGAGCTTCGCGAGTTTCGCCCCGATTGGACGCGGATCGGGATCGGCCTGCGCACCGCGCGGCCCTTCATGCTGACGGCACTTGGCGCGTTGATTTTGAGCTATTTCGATCGCTTCGTTATCGAGGGAAATCTGGGGCGCGACGCGCTCGGTATTTATACATTCTACTCAACGATTACGATTGGAATCCTGTCCCTCGGCACGTCGATCTCACACCAATTTCTCCCCAAGGTGATTTCCGGTTTTGCCGCTGGGGCGGAATCCTTTCGTGCGGTGCTGTGGACCCATGCGCTGTCGCTTTCGGCGATTGGCATTTTTGTCGTCCTCGCGGCGGCCATTGCGATTGGACCAATTGTGATCGTGATGCAATTAGAAATTTACGCTGCCGCCATTCCAGCCTTCTACGTAATGCTCGCGGGAGTGTTGTTGCGGATCCTCGCCGAGGTGCCGTCCTATGCGCTGTATGCGGCTCATGCCGACAAGGGCCTGCTCGCCTGCAATCTCGGCGCGGGCGCGGTTGCTGTATCGCTCAATTTGTCGCTCGTCCCGTTTTTCGGCCTGGTAGGCGCGGCATGCGCGAACGCCGCCGCGAGCGCGGTGCTTTTTGGCGCGCTCGGCGTTTTGGCGTGGCGGAAAATCCATGCGCCAACGACAAATATCATTGCGCGGAAGGAACTCAATTCCCCGCCTGTGACGGATCCATACAAACCTGAGGTATAATGTTGCGAGGACGCCGACCGATGCGGCTCAGCGCATCGCGGGGCAACCCTGGCATACCTCAACACGGCGTTTGCGTCTTGCCGCAAGACTGCGAATCGCGCCGGATTCCGGCGATTTTGTAACAAGCAAGCCGTGCGCAACCGGTCCGGCGCGCCAGAGCGTTGTATGCATGGCCACCAAACGTCCCAACAATAGTGGCGACATCGAACACCGTGAGTTGGTCGATCGGGCCAATTATACGACAAGAGGCGCCGCAATTTTCACGAATATCAACTTACCCCCCACGACCGCGACTATGGATACGATGCGGCCCAATATCGCTTGTGACAGCGCGTGCGCGATGTAGGCACCCGAACATGCGCCGATGGCCAAACCAACAGACAGGAGACCTGCAAGCATGAGGTCGAGACTGCCGTAGATCAGATGCCCTGCCGTCGTCAGCACTGCTATTGGAAGCTGGATCACCTGCGAAGGCCCGACCACCGCCGGCAACGGACATCCATGCCACAGAAGGATGGGAACCAAAACCAGCGGTCCACCAGTTCCCGACAATGCCGACGCGAAACCGGTAATCGTCCCGATCAGTGCGAGTGCAGCAAGTGAAATCGCGTCGGCGCGTGAAATCCCGCGTCCGGTGCCTGATAACAGCGTGTGTAACCGGGACGATACGGTCAACAGCCCAAGGAGAAATTCGGGAAAGACGGCAGGGGTGGCGTTGCCTACAATCGCTCCGGCCGGTGCGCCCGGCATCGTCCCCACCGTCAACCACCCGACCATCTCCAAGCAAATTGATCCCATTCTCGCATGAAATTAAAGTGCCTATGAGGCCTGCCGTTCCAAGACCAGTCGCCGCACCGGCGATGGCGGCGTGCGTTGGCATGTCGCCAAGACAGACGAGCACGGGAACTACGATCACGCTGCCGACGTCGACGGCGCCGATCAACATTCCAGCCACAAGTCCCAAGCCTAAGATCATGCTGGTTGCAACGAACGCCATCATCACTCAATCGACGAAGTAGGTATTTCGGCGAATGTTCGTGTCAGTGATCGCGACAATTACAAACCAATTTTCTTCGTGCGCGCGGTTTTGATGGAATGGGAACCGCATAGCACATTTGAAAAATCCGAGCTCCCATTCGCTGCGGCATCAGGTTGGGTGGATTGATTGCGTGCGCGGCCACGCGGCTTGCCGCCATATGCCGGGAAATCATATTCGCAAACCTAACGGGGCGACGTTGCCGCCATTGCGATGCATTCAGCGTGTCGGCGGCGTATCCCATTCAGCCAATCCAAGAAAATTGCCACAACGACGTGCTCTTTGGGCCGGCGACACCTTGATGAGCCAGAGATTTTTCATTTTTTGTCGATCGATTCGCTCTGGTGCACCTTTACGGCCGCAAGTTCGTATCACCCAGCAACGCACGCGGCCCTGGGCCAGGTTTGTGCCACTTGGTCGGCTGAAAAAGGGAATCGAATGGCGGGGTCGCGCGCAAGCGCGTGGATAATTTGTTGATTCAAGTCAACGCCGTCGGCGTTGATAAGATTATCGTATTTAGGATGGCCGGAAAGGTGGATGATGACGAACAAAGTACGTCAAAGCTGCGAAGCGAACCCGCCCAGCGGTTGCAGCTCCTGCAATCTTGCGTTTGACTGCGCGCGAAAAAGGCAGGGCCATGCATGGATTTGGCCAGCCGTCGTGTTGCTCATGCTCGGTACGCTGGCGCTGTTAAACCTTGCGGCTTGAGTGGTGACGTGGATCGTGAATTATCGGATTTTGCAATTTGCGACAATCGGAAAATACGCCACGTACGAAATCCAGCGAAGATGGTCGCGATCAATTCAGGAGCGTTTTGACTTTTCGGAATCGCGGACGTGCCGCCGGCCGAAGCCGAGGAACGCTACTACGCCATGCTGGCCGAGCGAGCCACGGCGGCGTGACTCAAACGAAATGGCCGCCGGAATACCCTGGGGGGGTCAACCCCGTTTTGCGCCGCGAGGTTGAGCACGACAAGCGTAAGCACGCCCGCGGTCAACGCCCAGGCGAGCCGATTGCCGCCTTTGCCTCAGAAGCCGCGTGCGCTGTACCGAAACGACTGTCCGGCGTCAGCACTTGTGAGACAGATTTAGCGGTTTGAGGAACGGAGGAATTTTGGCTCATCGTAACCACCAAGGAGTGGAGAAGAGACCGAAATCTGTTGGCTCTGAATCGCCGTGCGAGTGGATCGTAGAGAACATCCGCCGGGCCAGCCGCAAACGTCATTCTTCTGAGGAGAAGATCCGCATCGTTCTGGACGGCCTGCGGGGCGAGTCCAGTATCGCTGAGCTTTTCCGCCGAGAAGGCATTGCCGAGAGCCTGTATTACGCCTGGTCGAAGGAGTTCCTGGAGGCTGGCAAGCGCCGTCTGGCGGGCGACACGGCGCGGGCGGCAACCAGTGGCGAGGTCAAGGACCTTCGGCGTGAGGCGCAGGAGCTCAAGGCGGTCGTGGCCGAACAGGCGCTGGAATTGCGCCTGCTCAAAAAAAGCATGAACGCGGATGGGAGAGACGAGGAATGAGATACCCCGCCTCCGAGAAGCTGGAGATCATCCGCCTGGTTGAGCAATCCCATCTGCCGGTGCGCCGGACGCTGGAGAAGATGGGCGTCCAGCCTGCCAGGTTTTACCGCTGGTACGATCGTCTTCAGACCGGCGGACCGGAAGCGCTGGAAGATCAGGCGCCAAGGCCAAAGCGCGTCTGGAACCGCATTCCTGACGTCATATGCGAGCGGATCGTTCAACTGGCCTTGGATGAGCCGGAGCTATCGCCCCGGGAACTGGCCACGCGCTTTACCGATGCGGCCAGCTATTTTGTGTCGGAGGCGTCGGTCTATCGGCTGCTCAAGGCGCATGACCTGATCACCAGCCCGGCCTACGTCGTCATAAAGGCCGCCGATGAGTTCAAGGACAAGACGACGGCGCCCAACCAGCTCTGGCAGACCGACTTCACCTATCTCAAGGTGATCGGCTGGGGTTGGTTCTATCTCAGCACGGTCCTGGACGACTTCTCGTGTTACATCATCGCCTGGAAGCTATGCACGACGATGAAGGCGCAGGATGTGACCGACACGCTGGATCTTGCGCTCGCGGCCTCAGGCTGTGACCAGGCACGGATCACCCATAAGCCGCGCCTGCTCAGCGATAATGGCTCAAGCTACGTCTCGGCCGAGCTGGCAGATTGGCTGGATGCCCAGAACATGGGGCACGTTTGCGGCGCGCCCTACCATCCGCAGACGCAGGGCAAGATCGAGCGATGGCATCAGACGCTCAAGAACCGCATCCTGATCGAGAACTGCTATCTGCCGGGCGATCTTGAAGCCAGCATCGGCAGCTTCGTCGATCATTACAACCACCGCCGCTATCATGAGAGCTTGAGCAATCTAACGCCGGCCGATGTCTACTTCGGACGTGGTCAAACCATCCTGCTGGAAAGAGAAAGGATCAAACGAAACACAATCCGATATCGACGCTTGCAGCATCAAAACAAAGCCGCATAAACTCAAATTAGATGAGCCGGTAGATCCTGTAGTTCAATCCGCCATCTGTCTCAATTTGTCTCACGACGGACATCCCGGTCGTCTTTCAACTGAGGATCCGTTTTGGAGATGATCATGCTGTTCACGATGTTGATTTACGGTGCCGAGGGGCTGGCGGAGCGTTTGCCTGCAACTGAGCAGGAAGCGCTCCTACAAAAGCACCGCGAACTCCAGGCGAAGCTGCAAGCCGAGGGCAGGCTCCGCGGCGCCGTGCAACTGATGCCGCCTTCGACGGCGATGAACGTGCAGGACAAGGGCGGCGGCGTGCGCGTGCTTGACGGACCCTATGCCGAATCCAAGGAACAGATCCTGGGCTTCTACCTCATCGAATGCGAGACCATGGAGGAAGCGCTCGAGGCCGCCAAGACGCTGCCGCAGGGCGTCGCGTTTATGGAAGTTCGTCCCGTCAGTTGGGCCGGCGGGCTGCGATAGAGCATGGAAAGCGGACTCACCGGTGCACTCCTTGCCGACAGCCGCCCGCGCGTACTGGCCGCGCTGATGCGCAGCTTCCGCGCTCTCGACATGGCCGAGGATCTCTATCAGGAGGCATGTCTGCGGGCGAGCGAACGCTGGCCCCTCGACGGTGCGCCGCGCGACCCGACGGCGTGGCTCATCACGGTGGCGCGCAACGCCGGTCTTGACCACATCCGCAGAAGCCGCCGGTTATCCTCGCTCGACGCCGAGACAGCGCTGGAGGCGCAAGCATCGGATGGCGACCATCAAGCGGAAATCGCCGAGGCGATCGACCGCCGCGAATACAAGGACGACGTGCTGCGCCTGATGTTCATGTGCTGCCACCCGGAGCTGAAGACACACGAGCAACTGGCGCTGGCGTTGAAGGTCGTGGTCGGCTTTTCGGTCGAGGAGATCGCGCGGGCGTTCGTGGTCACTCCCGACACCATGCAGCGTCGGCTTTCGCGCGCCAAGGCGCGCGCGGCCGGGGTGGCGGCCAAGCTGGATACGCCCGGCCTTGCCGAGCGCGCTGAGCGGCTCGCCGCCGTTCAGACCTTGATCTATCTTCTGTTCAACGAGGGCTATACCGCCGCAGGAGGCGACGAGCATATCCGCCATGCGCTCTGCGATGAGGCGATCCGGCTGGCGCGCCTGCTCCTGGAATTGTTCCCTGCGCAGGCCGAACTCATGGGCCTTCTGGCGCTATGCCTGCTGCAGCACTCACGCACACGAGCGCGCATCGACGGTGACGGTCGCTTGGTCTCCCTGGAGGATCAGGACAGGTCGCTTTGGGATCGCGCCAAGATCGCTGAGGGTCGCGTACTGGTCGAAAAGGCGCTCATGAAAGGTCGCCCGGGACCTCTCCAGGTGCAGGCGGCCATCGCCGCGGTCCATTGTGCGGCGGGGCGCGCCGGGGATACTGATTGGGCGGAGATAGAGCGGCTCTATGGTGCGCTGGAGATCCTGGCGCCGGGCCCTGTGGTGTGTCTCAACCGCGCGGTCGCGGTCGGAAAGGTGTGTGGACCGGTTGAGGCTCTCGCCATGCTTGCGCCACTTGCTGAAGAACTCCAGCGCTACCGGCCGTATCACGCGGTGCGCGCCGCGCTTCTGGCGGAGAGCGGCGATATCGAGGCGGCGATCGCGGCTCTCGAGGCAGCGCTTTCCTGCGGGCCGACCCACCAGGAAGCGGCATACTTGAAGGGGAAGATCGCCACGCTCAAGGAAAATCTCAGCACCCTGTCCGGTTAGCCCTGTTGCGGACGTCTTGTACTAGATACCCTTATGACAAGGAATCGCACTGATGCCTCATGACCCGCACCTCGCCGAGCTGATGCGGGATGCGCTCAAGCGTCGCCGAGGCATGGCTGAAAAGAAGATGTTCGGCGGCTATTGCTGGATGCTCAACGGCAACATGCTCTGCGGCGTCGAAGTCGGGCGGTTCATGTTCCGCGTGGGCAAGGAGCTCGAAGCCGAAGCGCTGCAGCGGCCTGGCGCAAGCCCCATGGACATCACCGGCAAGCCGATGCGCGGCATCATATGGGTAGATGCCGACGAGGCGATCGAGGCCGGGCTCGACACCTGGGTTGATTTCGCGACCCGTTTCGTCGGCTCCCTGCCGCCCAAATAGCCGATCTCTTCGGCCATCAATCCGCCATTTCGTGAGAGAAATCGCGACTTCAAAGAATTTTTTGATCTGCCTGTCCAGTTGAACCGAACCCATGCGTCCTTGTTCCGTGCGCGGCTCAAGCACCCGCACGAAAGCCCTTTTCTAGGAACAGGACGATCAATCATGGCGAACGAACCGAACAGCACCCACGGAAGCCCGAGCTGGGTTCAGCACTCCAGCAAGGACCCGGCCGCGGCCCGCAAGTTCTACGAAATGGTCCTCGGCTGGACCGTCAGCGAGATGCCGATGAAGGACGGCTCGAACTATGCGGCAATCGTCGTCGGCGACAAGCCGGTGGGCGGTTTCTCCCCGGTGCCGGGGGACGGCGGCTGGCTCACCTACATCACGGTCGACGATGTGGATGCTCGGGTGAAGAAGGCCAAGGCCGCCGGCGCCACGATCATTTCCGAGGCGATGACGGCGCCTGGCGTGGGCCGCATGGCGACCATCGCCGACCCCTTCGGGGCGAGGCTAGCCTTCATCGACTATTCCAAGGCCTGACATGGCCAGCGCGCCACCCCTCATCGTCAGGTGGCGCGCGCTCCTCGACAATCGGGAACCGTTAGTGCTCGCGCACATGCTTTCCGTGGCGGCCTTCTTCGCGGTCACGCTCGGGGTTCAGGCCACCAATCATTTCGTCATCAACACCGCGCATTACGCCCGCCAGCCGGGGATTGCCGAAGAGCCGGTGCTGTGGGGCGGGTTGGCGGCCGTCATTATCCAAGGCTCCGTCGTGACCTTCCTCTATTCCCGGGTCAGCCAACGCTTTTCCGGAATCCGCGGCGGCCTTGCTTTTTCGCTTCTCATGGGCGCGTTTCTCGGCAGCTACATCGCGCTCGGCGAGGCGCAGCCGGGGCGGCTTGCCACCGGCGGAATTCGGCACTGCCGTGCATACGAATCTCAAGTGGCAGATCGAGAATCTTGACGATCCCAACTTTCGAGCCGAGGTTTCGTACGTGAAGAACAAGGACGAGAATTATGGCACAAAGAATTCGATCCGTATCGATGTGCTTGAAAATGTGGGTGATGGAACAGTCTGCCTGTACGATATCAAGACTGGCCAGCGTGGCTTAAGTCTCCCTCGCACAACCGAAATCGCAACGAATGCATTTAAAGCCTACCCGGGAACTCAACGTATCATCGTCAGCGAAATCAAGCCCAAGCGATGACGACCGTCGCACAAGTCAGGCAGGTGGTGCAGCCGCTCCTGCAGCGCAACCCCGAACTCGCGCTGGTCGGGCGTCTGGTTGTCATCAAGCCCGTGCACCACATACTGCGTGGTATCTACATTGATCGCAGCCTCGATCCGCTGCTTTTCGTCCCCACCTGGGCAGTTATCTTCCTGTTTGAACCATCAGAAAGCTTTTCTTACAATTGGGGACAACGGCTCAATGATCGCTCCCACGGCGCTTGGGACGTAACCAACCCGGCCACCTCCTCGGTCATATGCGAGGCAATCGAGCGGGTAGCGTTGCCGCTCCTGCGGCCGATCCAGACCATCGACGATTTCGTTGCCTTCATCTCGAATGAGCGCTTCAGACACACCTATCTCGATCTCTACCAGGAGCGGAGGATCTTCGTCGATGTTGCGCGTGGCGACCTTAGCGCTGCGCAAGCCCTTTGCGCATATTTTGCCACCGACCGCGCGAAGAGGAGATACGCATCCGGGATGGAGGAGGAGTACGACCGAATTACAAAAACGCTTTGTCCGCTCACTGCTGCGAATGACCGGACCGGTCTGGTTCGGTAATTGCGAGGTTGGGAGGCGCATTCGGTCAAACGCCTGAAGCTTGAAAAGCTATGGGAGCCAACGCCGTTTCCGCTCGAACTGCAAATGGACCAGGGTTGATGTTCGCTAAGAATCGCGAGCCTAAGCGT